>JAADHQ010000112.1:2617-7289 GCA_013151795.1 Gammaproteobacteria bacterium
CTGAAGCAAGATTAAAACTGGATGTCAGTGGTTGAGCGTTCTTTTCTACCAGTATACTAATAGAAGATACGTTCTTCAGTTTGGTGCTAACGGCGATGTTAACAACCGCGCCATTTTCAGCAATCGGTGGAGCCTTGATGCTGATGTCACTGCTGGGTACAAGTTTACTGCTACCAAGTAGTGAACTGACTGCTCCATCTATAGCTTTAGCGTTGAATGCCGCTTTCGGCCAGGCTGCCATTACCATTTGTGGTGTTAACAAACCTGCTGCTACTGCAACGCCTGCTACACCAGCGCTCAGGCTGCCCTTTAATAGGGTTCTTCGTTTCATTTGGAAATACTCCTTAAACCTAATTCTCTAAAGTGTATAAATATATTCGACGATTAAGTCGATATCTTTTTCTGACAATATTTTATGTCTACCAAAAGGCGGCATAGCAGAATTGGCATTGGCTTTAGTAGCATCCCAAATTTGCGCTCGCAGCTTGGCTTTGTCAGGGTATCTTGCTTTCATAGCAATAAGTGGTGGGCCCATATTGCCCGCCATTTTGCCACCAGCGATTTTATGACAAGCCAGGCAGTTTCCTTTTTTCTTGTGGAATGCCAGTTTTTTGCCTTTTTGCACTGGAGTCATAGCTTTTTTCTCAGCAGCGTAAGCTGAATTGATAGGTGCCAGTGAGAGGCTTCCCATCAACGCGGCAATTGCAGTTGCTGTGGAAATGAACTTCGCGGTTTTCCGCATAATTTCCTCCTCGATCTTATATTTTATAAGTGGTGTTGAATTGAATAAAAATAACAACATGCACCTGTTAGGGTGATTGGTATTAAATACCTTTTATGTTTATATCACTGCCTAATTTTTGGTGCAGCTTATGGATTAGCATACTGATCTGTTTGCAGATAGCAAGAAAAAGTTATAATTCGTCAAATGTTAGTGATTGCTAATATTAGTTATTACTTACGGGGTGAAACTTTATTTTTCCTGTAAAGCGGTTTCTTTGTATTGTTTCAGTTTGGCTTCTATTTTTGAAGAAAGAAAATAATCTGTTTTTTTAAATTTCAAGGCAGTATTTAAATGGCTGATTGCATTATGGGTGTTGCCATTTTCGAATTCGTATTGGCCTAAATAAAAATAGGCTTCAGTTGTTTTTCCGATTTTACTTGATGCATCTGAAAACAGTTTTAGTATCTGGATGTCTGTTTTACGGTTCTGTGTGTAGTTTTTCAGGGTTTTGTAGGCATTTTTATATTGATTTGTTGCTAGTAGAAAACGTGAATAATGCACTGTTATTGCGTAGCTGTATGGATAAAGTCGCATCAGTTGTATATAGACTTCATTTGCTTTCCGGTTTTGTTTCAGCTCATGTAATATTTTTGCTTCGGTTATTCTGAAATAAATATGTTCTGGATTTTTCTTGACTAGGACGTTGACGTGCTTTTGAGCTTGTTTGAACAAACCTGCTTTCATATTGGCAAGTGCTAATGTGTAATGAAAAATATTTTTATTTTTTATTTTCTTTGATGTTTTTTTGTAGCCTTTTATAAATTGCTTGATATTGGTTTCTTTTTCGATAGTTAATCTTGCTTTGATTAAAGGGTATCGTGCGTCCTGTTTTATAATATGCTTAGGTATTTTACGTGCACGGTCTTTTGATTCAGCAATACGGTTGACAGTAACAGGGTGAGTGCTAAGAAATTCCGGCAAACTATTTCCATATAATTGACTGGCCTTTTGCATTCGACCGAAAAAATCGGGCATACCTTCAGGATCAAACCCGGAATTGGCTAGAATTTTAATACCGATATAGTCGGCTTCTTTCTCATGTGCCCGGGTAAAATCTATTTGTAATTGTGTATTAGCGGCCAAGGTAGTCGCAATGGCCGCTTCGGCCAGTTGATCCACGTTTTGTCCTACTAAAAGTGCCGCCAATAATGCTACTGCAGTGGTAATACGATGTTTTTTTGTGGCCTCCATAGTGCGGATAAGGTGTTTCTGGGTTATGTGTGCTATTTCATGAGAGATAACACCCGCCAGTTCGCTTTCTGTTTCGGATATCAGGATCAGACCAGTATGAATGCCAATAAATCCACCCGGTGCTGCAAATGCGTTAATGCTCGTATCTTTTACAACAAAGAATGTATATGGCTGAGACGTTTCGTCACTGTTGGCAACGAGCTGATACCCCAGGGAGTAAATGTAGGATTGAATGATGGGGTCTTTTTCAATCAAGTCATTCTGACGTAACCAGCGCATGAGGCTTTCACCCAGTTTGCGTTCTTCTTCCGGGCTGAACTCACCAGAGGCAGTATCACCTATATCAGGGAGGTTAATGGTCTCTGTGCGAGCAGTTACAGGGAGCGTAAGGAAAAGCAGTAGCAATGCGAAATGAAAAAAGCGAAACAAAAAAACCTCCGGTTAAATGGGTGTTGTACCTGAATTATATAGACACATGGGTAAAGATTAAATTCAAAGTCACGGGTATTTTGATATTTTTACAGGTTTATATTGAATAAAAATAAAGAGGGTTGTCGGGATGCAGTAATAAAAGACTCGATATCTATGGTGCTCAATAATTGGGTGTCCACGAATCGCTGAGAAGGCACATATATATAGTAACAATTAAAGTTCAGGTGTTTCCTTGATATTACTATCCGTATATTATAATATTCTAATATAGATTGCATTAATGAGGAGCGGTGCCGTGTTTGGTATCAATGAAATAGATAGTAATACCTTAAAAACCTGGCGTGAAGGTGGTAAACCTTTCCGTTTAATAGATGTTCGAGCTCATTCCGAGCTTTCCCGGGGTATGATTGAAAATGGTGAGCCAATGCCATTAAATCTTATACCTGTAAAAGTAAATGAGCTTGGTATGGAAGAAGATATTATTTTTTATTGTCTTTCAGGAGCCAGATCAGCACAAGCTTGCGCGTATTTGATGAACAACGGCTTTGAGCGAGTTTATAATCTTCGTGGTGGAATTATGGATTGGGTTCGGGATGGAAATAGCGTTGTTTCACCTGCATTTTAAGAAGAATTAATATAAGTATCAGTAAGATATGGATATTTTTGAGGTTAAATTGTTTTAATCAGTACATAAGGATTGCGGTTGTAATTAAAAGATGAATAGAGCAAAATCACTGGCTTCTACTCTGGCGTAGAACGAAAGCTTGCCTTTATGTGATAGTTGACATATAAGTGTAATCTACAATACTAATATTATTCTGAGTAGCTGGCATCAAATTATATGACATTTGCCGGCTTTAATTTTTCGAACAATAACGAGGTAAAAAAATGGCGAATTTTGATACAGAATTAGACGCATCCGGCCTGAACTGTCCGCTTCCTATCTTACGGGCAAAAAAATCTTTGGCTAGTATGCAGTCGGGTCAAGTCCTGCATATTATTGCAACTGACCCCGGTTCAGTGAAGGACTTTGAAGCCTTTGCCAAGCAAACAGGGAATGAACTGATGGAATCAAAGGAAGAAGGTGGGAAATTCTATTTTCTTATCAAAAAATCATAAGCGTTTTTATAACTAGCATTATGATCCTTTTTAAACTGGTTTCGTAAGTGAGGTTTTCCAATGTCTGAACCAAAGAAACTCGCAATTATTGCAACAAAAGGTACCCTGGACTGGGCGTACCCACCATTTATTCTGGCTTCTACAGCAGCAGCCTTAGGTTATGAAGTGCAGATTTTCTTCACTTTTTATGGCCTGCAACTGCTTAAGAAAAAATTAGGATTAAAAGTATCACCATTAGGTAATCCTGGTATGCCAATGCCTATGGCGATGGATAAATGGTTCCCTGTGCTGGGTACAGCAATTCCAGGCATGGAAGCCATGATGACGATGATGATGAAAAACAAAATGAAATCTAAAGGTGTGGCAAGCGTCGATGAGCTGAGAGAACTCTGTCTCGAGGCTGAAGTGAAGATGGTTGCCTGCCAGATGACAGTTGATTTATTCGATATGTCTACATCAGAATTTATTGATGGTCTTGAATATGGTGGTGCTGCAACATTCTTTGAATTTGCAGGAGAGTCTGATATCACCCTCTATATTTAGTTTCAGTTAGTGTTTCATATAAAAAACCGATCTTTATAGATCGGTTTTTTTGTATAAGATTTTAATATTATTATTTTCAAATATTAAAATCTTATGTTTATTTCGTGTTTTATTTCCCATTTTCTTATCTGATATAAACTCTGATTAAATAGAAATCTTTTTGATTTTTTGAAATAGACCTGTCAGATTCAAATAGAAAAGGACTGGTATTTTTGTTTGCTGACATGCTGAGCAGAGCGGGCAGAGTCTGATTTTATTTTTGTTGTATTATGGAATAGTATGAAAGCTTATGGCTGCAGCGGTAAAAGTTCAAAGGTTTTCGGGAGTGTTTTTAATAATGCAGCAAAAATATCAGGTACTTATTTTGAGCTGACATGGATATAAACTATTGTTTTATTTATAGTAATAATGAGTCATTTTTCCTTTCAAGTTCCAACGGTAGATCAGAGCTAAAAAAGCATATAAATATATTGACATATTGCAATTTGCCTGCAAATATAGACACAGTTTTATTTTGTTTGTTGTCATTTTACAACGCATGGGCTGCGATTTGCAGCCTGCATCAGGAGTCATCATAAGATGAATAGTATATTAAAAAAATCG
>JAADHQ010000070.1 GCA_013151795.1 Gammaproteobacteria bacterium
TTGTGAACGCCCAGTTTGTCTCTCCAGCCTGGGAAGATTTGATCTGCATCGCCAGGGAAAGATTCGAATGCACGAGCAAATTCTTTGTGCTCTTTCGCGTATTCGATCGGGTCTGCACCTTGTTTCCAGCAATCGAATGCCTGATGCAGAGATTTCGCACCAGCAGCTGGAGAATCGATGTGACCGTATGAACCACCACCAGAGGTGTTGATGACGTTGCCGTGACCAAGGTTTTCGAAGAAACCTGGCAGACGCAGTGCATTCATGCCGCCTGAGATGATTGGCGTAGTTGGTTTCATGCCGAACCATTTCTGGTAGTAGACAGGACCCTGACATTCATCACGCTCGATCATGTATGCGATCAGTTTGTCTTCGTTGCCGCCTTCCATCTTACCGAAGCCCATAGTACCTACGTGGATACCTGAAGCACCCATCAGACGTGACATTTTAGCCAGGATATAAGCAGTGTAACCACGCTTTGATGATGGTGATGTTACTGCACCATGACCAGCACGATGATAATGCAGATATTGTCCAGGGTATTGACGACGTGCTGTTGTAACCATACCCGGTCCACCTACGTATCCGTCAACGAGGAAGGCAACGTGAGCCGCATTCTCGCCGAAAGTTTCCAGTACGAAATCAGCACGGGCACACATTTCATGGTAATCGTCAGCAGTAATGTTGGCAGAGAACAGTTTGGCTTCGCCAGTTTCGTCTTGCGCACGTTTCATTGCATCAGCAACTAAAGGAATAACCTTTTTCATTGGGCAGAAAACCTGATTACCCTGAGGTTCGTCATTCTTGATGAAATCGCCACCCAGCCAGAACTGGTAAGCAGCATCCGCAAATGGTTCAGGGCGCAGGCCCAGTTTAGGTTTGATGATAGTACCGGCGATGTAACCACCGTCTTTCAGAGGACGACCCAGAATACGCCACATGTCAGAGATATCCATAGCAGGACCATCAAACAGTACCAACATTTTAGGTGGAACAAAGAAATCAAACATCTGTGCGCATTTCACATCACCCATGCCCTGGTTGTTACCAATGACAAGAGTCAGGAATGAAACGATCATCGCGCGGCCGTCTATGACGTTACGGTCAAACAGTTCGTTAGGGTATGCTATCTTCATGATGCCTTTGGCTTCATCGATCTCGTAAACTAATGCGTCAACACCCTTGGTGAAGTCATCTGTAGTACAAACTTCAACGTTAGTACCGGTTGATGATTCAGCTGCAAAATGAGCAGCTGTTTCCAGATAGCCGTAGCCATCTGAAGGTGTCATGGTGTAGGCAACAAGCATGTGTTTACCATCTGCAATCAGATTTTCTTCACTAAGGCTCAAATCTGAATAACGTGCTGATTGATCCATTGTAGATCTCCTCGTTATAAATTAAAGAATTCGGTCCGGGTTTACGCTGATAAATCAGGTTGGGTAAAAATAGAGCTCACCCTGCCAGAAAGTTTTGCAACTATACGGATGATCATCCATAATTGATACTCAGTAATTTTGATAGATATGATAAGTAAAACCTTATGAATATAACTTTCAGGCAATTAGAGGTGTTTGAGGCTGTGTCCAAAGCACTCAGTTATACCCAGGCATCAAAGGCACTTCATCTGAGTCAGCCTGCTGTTTCTATGCAAATCAAGCAGTTAGAGGATAATTTAGGCATCGATTTATTTGAGCAGATGGGCAAACAGATATACCTTACCGAGGCCGGGATTGAAATGTTCCGTTATAGCCAGGTAATTTCACAGCAGCTGGACGAGGTTAGTGAGGTACTGGAACAATTAAAAGGAGTACAGCGAGGTAAATTGACGATATCGGTTGCGAGTACCGCCAATTATTTTGCAACACGCCTGTTGGCAGCTTTTTCCAGAAAATATGACGAGACTACCTTTAGTCTGGATGTTACCAATCGTGAAACCCTGTTGTTGCAGCTGGATAACAATGAGCCAGATCTGGTCATAATGGGCAAGCCCCCGGCTGACAGGGAGTTGCTGGCAGAGGCTTTTATGACAAATCCATTGGTGGTTGTAGCCGCGCCCGATCACCCGTTAATCGGTGTAAAAGATATACCACTGGAATTACTGCAGGAAGAGACCTTTGTGGTGCGTGAAAAAGGCTCCGGTACATGGGGGGCCATGCAGCGGTTCTTTGCGTCACATTCAATAGTATTGAATACCGGCATGGAAATGACCAGTAACGAGGCCATCAAGCAGGCTGTTGAGGCGGGTTTAGGACTGGGTATTGTTTCGGTCCACACATTAAGTCTGGAGCTGGAAACGCATCGATTAGCGATTCTGGATGTACAGTCATTCCCTATTTTACGTGATTGGTATCTTGTTCATCGTCAGGGCAAGCGATTATCACCCGTGGCAGAAGCGTTCAGGCAGTTTGTATTTGACGAAGGTCAAAAATTGATCGGGTTTAATTGAACGATGCCGGATTTATGTAGTCATATCAGTTGACAGCGCATGATTGAATCGTTATCGTTTGGGCCAAGAAGTAAAATAAAATATTAAGGCATGATCATTGTTACAATCTCTTAGACAAAACAGAAACTGGATAACCATGATGGTTACATCTACCTTATTGGTGGTTTGGCTGACCTTGAGTTGTCAGAACTGTTTTGCCTCGGATGTTGATGCTGCTTCAACTACTCATGCAAGTCTGGGTTGCTGTCCTTCTGACTTGCAACATGATAAGGGTGAACACATGGATGCGATGACAGGTAATTGTGCGACAGCCAGTCTGCTAGTTCAGCCCGTAGTCTCTGAAGAAATCCGCATTCACATGGGTGATCAGTTTGATCTGGCAGTATCCATTTATAATGTCGATTATGCATTACCCCCTGTATCCCGTTATGTTAGTTTTAGCACTCAAAGTACCACTTCTTTCTCACAAAGGCTTTTCTCAAGTTATCGAATCCTGCTGATCTAGACTCCTTCCGGTTTAATTTCACCACTTGTTGATTTTTTTATCAGGAGCAGGAGCATGTTTTACTATTTTCGTTATTTATTTATTTTTGGTCTGGTATTACCAGGTCTGGCTAATGCCGGGCAGGTATTAAGCCTGTTAGAAGCCGAACAATTGGCATTGACAGAAGATCCGGGCATAAAGCGTTTTGGTTCATTGGCGCAAGCCATGGAAGAGAATTCAGTTGCGGTGGGTCAGTTACCTGATCCAAAGCTTAAACTGGGGTTCAT
The DNA here is from genome assembly GCA_013151795.1 of Gammaproteobacteria bacterium. Taxonomy (GTDB): domain Bacteria; phylum Pseudomonadota; class Gammaproteobacteria; order JAADHQ01; family JAADHQ01; genus JAADHQ01. The sequence goes on from JAADHQ010000070.1 coordinate 3,218, forward strand.
GAATTTTCCCACGAATACCTTTGCACGAGATCAGGAACCGATGACCCAGATCCAGGTGGGTGTGCAACAGATGTTTCCACGCGGTAAATCACTTGATATCAAATCACAACAATCACTTTCAGGCGCCAGAGTGCAGGAGCAACGTGGAGCCAATCGTGAACGCATGATTCGTAAAACAGTCAGGTTGAAGTGGCTGGAATTTTTCTATTGGTTAAAGGCTGAAAATATTGTATTCAAGAACCGGAAGTTATTTGAGCAACTGGTTGAGGTGGCGCAGTACCACTATGGAGCAGGACGACGAAATCAACAGGATGTTATTCGTGCACAACTTGAGCTGAGCCGACTGGATGATCGTATACTGGATATTAAAACCCGGCAGGAAAAAATTCGCGCAGAGTTGGGTGTGTTGATAAACCGGCCATCCATCGATATTGTTTTGCCAGAAAAGCTTCCGATTTTATATCAGGATATTGATCTTGATCAGCTGGTTAAAACGCTTGATCGTCATCCAAAGATTCTCGCCGCACAGGCGATGGTTAAAAGGGGACAGCAAGGTGTATCGCTGGCGCGTGAGGCATATAAGCCTGCATGGGGGCTGGGTGTAACCTATGGGTTCCGTGATGGGCAAAATGGCGTGGGTGTTGACCGACCTGATTTTTTATCGCTGGGTATTTCACTGGACATCCCCTTGTTTCAGGAAAAACGTCAGGACCGTAAGCTTAAAGCCAGCCAGTTTAATCTGGGTGCGAACAGGCAAATGCTGGATCAGCAATATCTTGATCTGAAACAGGCATTGGAACGAGACCATGCTGATTGGTTGCGTTTGACAGAACGTGTCAGTTTTTATCATAAAACGCTTGTGCCTCAGGCTAAACAGAATACAGAAGCTGCGTTTTTTGCTTACCAGAACGACAGGGCAGATTTTCCTACGGTTATGAAAGCCCGTATTACAGAATTAAATACAGAACTTAAATCAATCCGCATGCATGTTAATCGCGCCAAATCAGAAGCGCGTCTGCGTTATATTTCGGGAGAAGAAAAATGAACAAGTATTTATTAGTCACATTATTATCAAGCACCCTCGCGTTAAGTGGTTGTACGCAGGACGGGGACGGCGACATGGCTGCAGATTCAGACAGCATGGATTCAGCGCCAAAAGAAAAAGTTGCGAAGTACTGGGTAGCACCGATGGATGCATCATATCGACGCGACAAACCCGGTAAGTCACCCATGGGCATGGATCTCGTTCCTGTGTATGAAGAAGATGATGGCCCCGGTATCAAGATTTCACCCGCAGTTGAAAATAACATGGGTGTACGCACCAAAATGGTGGAAAAAGGCAAGTTATGGCGCCGGATTGATACGGTTGGTTATGTGGACTTTGATGAAAATAAAATATCACATGTTCATTTGCG
>JAADHQ010000048.1 GCA_013151795.1 Gammaproteobacteria bacterium
ATAAGGGTTTAGAGTGGAATCAGCGTTAAAACAACGATTGGTTGGTGCAGGGGTAATTATCGCTCTGGGAATCATAGTTATCCCGATGATCCTGGACGGGGCAGGTGAACGCCAGCTCAGAAAAATGCCCGAAGCACCCAAAGCCTCTACAGTATCCTCGTCTGGTTTTATTATCCAGAATCAGCAAAAAATTAAATTACCTGCCGAGTCTGCGGTTGTTGTTCCTCGTTTGAAAGAAAAACCTGTTTCGAACAGCAAGACTCTGGTTCAGAGCAAACCCGTATCAAAAAAGGATATTAAAACGCCTAGGAAAATATCACCGAAAGTTGATATTAAACCAAAGAAAAAATCGGTCGTTAAAAAAAGTACCAGCGGTACTAAAAGCGTAGCCGTTTCCAAAAAGACTGCAGTGCCTGTCCCTTCTCAGATAAAGAAAAAGTCAGCTAGTCAATTGCAGAGCTGGGTAATTCAGGTAGGTAGTTTTACTGATCCAAAAAAGGCTCTGAGCTTACGGAAAAGTTTGCGTAAAAAACGCTATAAAGCCTTTGTTGAGAAGGTAAGTGGTCGGTCAGGTCAGCTATATCGGGTAAGAATTGGTCCCATGGTTAGTCGAAAACTGGCCGAAAACATGTCAAAAAAATTAAAAAAAGACGGGATTAAAAGTTTCATTACGCGCCATCCATAACATGGAGTCATTATTTTCGTTTCCGTTACCTCCACTCTCTGATAGAATACACGCTACAGAGAGATTGCTTTTTACATAAACTAAGGTGTTGTTTTTAATATGAATTGGGTTGATGTTGCTATACTGATCATTATTTCCTTGTCTGCAGTGATCAGCCTTTTTCGTGGCTTTGTTCGTGAGGCTCTTTCGCTGGCAACCTGGATACTCGCCTTCTGGGTTTCTATCGGGTTTGCCGATAAACTGGACCCATTACTTAAAGGGTTAATTGACTCTCCCACAGTAAGGTTAACAGTCGCCTTTGCAACGCTTTTTATAATAACCCTGATCGTCGGGGCATTGGTTAATTACCTGATTGGGCAGCTGGTTCAGAAAACGGGACTGTCAGGGACGGATCGAGCACTTGGTATTTTATTCGGTATCGGGCGCGGTGTTGTACTCGTTGCCGTACTTGTTCTGTTGGGCGGGTTGCCACAATTATCACGTGAGACATGGTGGCAAGAATCCATGTTGATTACTCATTTCCAGAATATGGCTGTCTGGATGCGTGACTTTTTACCGGCGGATGTTGCCAGTAATTTTGTATTTTAAATGAATTAAGCCGGTACGGATGCGGGCTGGTATTTCCTCAATATTATTTAAATAGTCAGGTAAGGTTATGTGTGGAATTGTCGGCATTGTTTCGAAAAAGCAGGTAAATCAGAGCATATATGATGCCTTGACTGTATTGCAACACCGGGGACAGGATGCTGCCGGCATTATGACCTGTGATGAAAGTAATCGTTTGCATCTTCGTAAGGACAATGGCCTGGTGAGGGATGTTTTCAAAACCCGCCATATGCTTAAACTTAAAGGGCAAATGGGTATAGGCCATGTTCGTTATCCAACCGCGGGTTGTTCCAGCTCGGCTGAGGCTCAGCCTTTTTATGTTAACTCCCCTTACGGAATTTCACTCGCACATAATGGCAACCTTACCAATGCTGGAAAATTAAAGCAGGATTTATATCGGGACGATTTACGTCATATCAACACGCACTCAGATTCTGAAATACTCGTTAATATTTTTGCACACGAATTACATCAGGGTAAGCACCCGATTGATGAGAATGATATTTTTAACGCGGTTCAGTCCGTGCATCGACGATGTAAAGGTGGATATGCTGTTGTTGCAATGATTACAGGCCATGGCATTGTTGGTTTTCGTGATCCGCACGGTATTCGTCCGGTAGTGTTTGGAAAGCGTGAAACCGAAGATGGTATTGAATACATGATTGCGTCTGAAAGTGTCGCGCTGGATTCACTAGGGTTTGAGCTTGTAAGAGATATTGAGCCAGGTGAAGCTATTTATATTAGTAAAGAAGGTCAGATTTTCAACCGTCAGTGTGCTGAAAATGCAGAGTACTCTCCTTGTATATTTGAATATGTTTATCTTGCCCGACCAGATTCCATTATAGATAATGTCTCTGTTTATAAAGCGCGATTACGCATGGGTGAATCACTTGCAGAAAAAATACTTCGTGAACGCCCGGAGCATGATATTGACGTTGTGATACCTATTCCCGATACCAGCCGAACGTCTGCCTTACAGCTGGCTAACTTGTTGGGTGTTAAATATCGTGAGGGGTTTATAAAAAATCGTTACATAGGCCGCACTTTTATTATGCCTGGTCAGAAAGAACGAAAAAAATCTGTGCGTCAAAAACTGAATGCGATTGACCTGGAATTTAAAGGCAAAAATGTCATGCTCGTAGATGACTCAATTGTTAGAGGAACAACCTCAAGACAGATTGTGCAAATGGCACGTGAAGCGGGTGCCAATAAAGTTTATTTTGCATCTGCATCTCCCATGGTAAAATATCCTAATGTTTACGGGATTGACATGCCATCCGTCAGTGAGTTGATTGCGCATAATCGTACGGTTGAAGAATTAAGCGATCTGATTGGCTCGGACTGGTTAATATTTCAGGATCTTGATGCGTTGGAAGATTCAGTACGTCGAGGTAATCCGAAGATTAAAAAGTTTGATTCTTCGGTATTTAATAACGAGTATATTACGGGTGATATCACCAGTGATTATCTTGATGGGCTTGAGAAAATACGGAATGATGAGGCAAAAGATCTTGAACTGTCTGATGATGATCTGCATGACAGCAGTCATGGCGAGGAATCGGCATTGATAGATATGCACAATTCTCAATAATGCTTGTTGACAAACTGGCAGGCATTATCTAGTCTTGATTACAGGCGCCGATTTAATCCAACTTGCGGGCGCATAATAAATTCAGCTAAAGCGCATAACCTGCTTTAGCAATGCTAATGCAGGTTTTTTTGTGTATGGACACACTTAAAATTATTTAGAGTACAGGAATGTGCAGAGTGTTAATTGCACAACTGGTTCAGCTTGAAAGAGAGGAAGGTATTATGTCAGACAACCCGTATGAAGATTACCAACTGGATACCCTTGCAGTAAGGGCTGGTCAAATACGGTCGGCTGAAGGTGAACATTCAGAACCTATATTTCTGACATCAAGTTATGTTTTTGAAAATGCAGCAGCGGCTGCAGCACGATTTTCAGGTGATGAGCCAGGTAATATCTATTCACGTTTTACGAACCCTACAGTCCGTACCTTTGAGCAACGACTGGCAGCCCTTGAAGGTGGAGAGCGTTGTGTTGCCACGGCTTCGGGTATGTCAGCGATATATGCTACCTGCGCGGGGATACTAAAACAGGGCGACCATATAGTATCTTCGAGAAGTATTTTTGGTAGCACAGTTATTTTATTTAATAATTTTTTAGCTAAATTTGGAATAGAGATCAGTTATGTTGATCAAACTGATGTTGATTCATGGAAGCAGGCTATCAAGGATAATACACGCTTACTGTTTCTTGAAACCCCGTCTAACCCGCTAACCGATATCGCTGATATCAGAGCGTTGGCGACATTGGCGCATGAGCATGATTGTTTGTTGGCGGTGGATAATTGTTTTTGTACACCGGCTTTACAAAAACCACTGGACCTGGGCGCAGATATTGTTATCCATTCTGCAACAAAATATCTGGACGGTCAGGGGCGTTGTATGGGTGGTGCCGTTGTTGGTTCGGAAGCCGTGGTCGGGCAGGATGTGTTTGCTTTTCTGAGAACAGCTGGCCCAACAATGAGCCCGTTTAATGCCTGGGTTTTTTTGAAAGGGCTGGAAACACTTGGTCTGCGAATGGATCGTCATTGCCAAAGTGCTTTGGCATTAGCAAGCTGGCTGGAACAACAAGGTAATGTCGAACGGGTATGGTATCCAGGGCTGGCTTCGCATGAACAGCATGACCTGGCAGTGAAGCAGATGAGTGGTTTTGGTGGCATTGTTTCTTTTGAGGTCAAGGGTGGGAAAGAAGCAGCCTGGAAACTGATTGATGCTACAAAATTATTATCAATTACCGCTAATCTTGGTGATACTAAAACGACAATTACGCATCCTGCTACAACAACGCATGGTCGATTAACGCCTGAAGAACGACTGCAGGCCGGTATCAGTGATGGTCTGGTGCGGATATCAGTTGGACTTGAAGATATTATCGATATTAAAAACGATCTGGCTACAAGTTTATAGCCCGTTAATGCGAGTTTAGTTGATAATACTTACATGCAAAAAAATATGATGAAAAACAAATATTCAATTATCGATATTGCCAAACATATTCTTGATTGTAGTGATCCATCAGAAAAAGTTCGGTTAACACACTTTTATGTGAGGCAGTGGAATGATGGCCTTTTAACTCGTGATACTGATATTGGTGTTGATAAACTACCTTCCCCCGGCCGGCCTGAAAAACCGGAATTGGTGCCACCATCTAAAGTAGCTAAACGTCCCATGAATACGGATGAAGGCAGGCAGGCGCTGGTACATGCTATTTGTCATATCGAGTTTAATGCAATAATTGCGTGGGATGCCGTGTATCGCTTCAGGGATATGCCCGAGCAATATGTTACGGACTGGCTTAAGGTTGCAGATGAAGAGGCATATCATTTTTCATTATTACGTGAGCGATTGAATGAAATGGGTTGTGA
>JAADHQ010000097.1 GCA_013151795.1 Gammaproteobacteria bacterium
CCACATAACATGCCTAGTGAAATTTCACCCCGCAGTTTGGATTTTTTTATCTTGAAATCGCCGGGTAACCTTGCACCAACAACGGCAGCTGGAATTCGCAAGCCTTTACGTACATTACTTGCGCCACAAACAATTTGAAGCGCATCACTTTCACCAACATTAACTTTGCAGACTCTGAGCTTATCTGCATTTGGATGCGGGCTGACTTCCAATACTTCAGCGACTACTACTTTGCTGAATTCGGGAGCGGCTGATTCAATCCCGTCAACCTCAAGACCCGCCATGGTTAATTGCTCAGCAAGCTGTTCTGTTTCTATATCCGGGTTAACCCATTCTCTTAGCCAAGATTCACTGATTTTCATTTTTTTAAGTTATACCTGAATATTATTTAAACTGTTTCAAGAAACGCAGATCATTCTCAAAGAACAATCGCAAATCGTTTACGCCATATCGCAGCATCGCCAGGCGTTCGACCCCAAGACCGAATGCATAACCTGAATATTTTTCGGCATCGACATTAGCCAGTTCGAATACACGTGGATGCACCATGCCGCAACCTAACACTTCAATCCAGCCACTGTGACTACAGACACGACAACCGTCTCCACCACACATAACACATTCCATATCTACTTCGGCTGAAGGTTCAGTAAAAGGGAAATAGGAAGGCCTGAATCTGACTGCCAGATCTTTTTCAAAAAACAATCGAAGAAATTCTATAATGATACCTTTGAGATCTGCAAAGCTGACATTTTCTTCTACCAGCAAACCTTCAACCTGATGAAACATGGGCGTATGCGTTACATCTGAATCACAACGATAAACCCTGCCCGGTGCAATTATTCTTAACGGCGGTTCACTATTTTCCATAACCCGAATTTGCACAGGAGAAGTATGCGTGCGTAACAATGTGTGCTCATCAAAATAAAAAGTATCGTGCATGGCTCTTGCTGGATGATGCGCCGGTATATTCAGTGCTTCAAAATTATGATAATCATCTTCTATTTCCGGGCCATATTCGACTGAAAAACCCATGCGTTTAAACATGCTTTCAATACGTTTCAGGGTTCTGCGTACCGGATGTGCCCCTCCGTTTTCCTGCCCGCGACCAGGCAAGGTAATATCGATGGTTTCCTGTTGTAGTTGTTCATCGAGTTTTGAAGATTGTAATGCATTTTTTTGTGATTCAATGCTTTCTTGCAGGGCTTTTTTGGCTTTGTTAATTGCCTGCCCGGCTTTAGGCCTGTCTTCTGCAGACAGCTTACCCAGCTGCTTAAGAAAATCAGTTAACGAGCCTTTTTTACCTAAATATTCAACACGCACATCGTCAAGTATTTTAAGGTCATTCGCTTCGGCAACTTTTTGCTGAGCTTCTTTTAATAAGGAATCGACATCTATCATATTTATATAATCTTTTTAAAAATCTCTTTTTTATTTTTTCAAAAAAAAAGGGGATAGGTTATACAACCCGTCCCCCTTTTCTATTCCGCTTACCAATTAAATTGGTGAGCTTCTGTACTATAGACCGGCCTTGGCTTTCTCCGCTATCGCGGTAAACCCTGGCTTGTCAAAAACAGCAATGTCTGCCAAAACCTTACGATCAATTTCTACACCGGCTTTTTTAAGGCCATTAATGAAACGACTGTAAGAAAGGCCATTTTCACGGGCTGCCGCATTGATACGTGCAATCCATAACTGACGGAATTGACGTTTGCGCTGGCGACGGTCACGGTAGGCGTATTGGCCTGCCTTGATAACCGCTTGTTTCGCTACGCGATAAACTTTGCGACGGGCACCATAATAACCCTTGGCTTTTTTAAGTACTTTTTTGTGTCTGGCGTGAGCAGTGACGCCACGTTTTACTCTTGGCATATCATTACTCCCGCTTAGCTGTAAGGTATCATACGTTTAACCATTGCAACGTCGGACGCATGGACTTCCATGGAACAACGTAACTGGCGTTTACGCTTGGTACTTTTCTTGGTTAAAATATGTCGACGGTGCGACTGGTTTCTTTTAAAACCGCCAGATCCAGTACGCGAAAATCGCTTGGCTGCACCCCGGTTTGTTTTCATCTTCGGCATTTCTGTAACTCCGCATTCAAAAGTTTAAAAAAATTTTCAGGTATCGGCCGCTGGTGTTGATTTCTTGGTAAACCCTTTCTTGGTTGGTGCTCTAGGACCGAACACCATTACCAATTGTCTACCTTCCATCTTTGGACGTTGTTCGACCGTGCCATATTCCTCAAGGTCGATCTCAATCCTGTCCAGCAGTTGCATGCCGAGTTCCTGATGGGCCATTTCACGACCACGGTACCTTACGGTAACCTTGGCCTTGTCCCCACCTTCCAGGAAACGTATAAGGTTGCGTAGCTTTACCTTATAGTCTCCAATGTCCGTCCCAGGACGAAACTTGATTTCCTTAATCTGTGTCTGCTTCTGTTTCTTACGCGCAGACTGAGTGCTTTTCTTTTGCTCAAATCTAAATTTACCGTAATCCATAATGCGACAAACCGGTGGTTCTGCATTTGGAGATACTTCTACCAGATCAAGACTGGCATCTTTGGCAATTTGTTTAGCTTCCGTAGTTTGTACAACCCCGACTTGTTCTCCATCGGCCCCGATCAATCTTACTTCAGGGTAAATAATTGCGTCGTTTGTACGTACTTTATGTTTTGCTGCGATTTGGCTAGCCCTCTAAAATAGTTAAGCCGCGGTTCGCAATCTCGGTAGTAAAGAAGGTTCTCACCTCTTCCAGGGACATTACTCCCAGGTCTTCACCACTCCGCGTTCGCACGGCTACAGTTCCTGATTCCGCCTCTCGGTCTCCAATGACCAACATGTACGGAATACGTTCAATTGTATGTTCGCGGATTTTAAAGCCTATTTTCTCATTTCTCAAGTCTGAAATGGCCCTAATTCCTTTATTTTTCAAGAATTCTTCAGTATTTTGCACTGCATCGTGCTGTTTGTCGGTAATATTCATGATTACGGCCTGAACCGGCGCCAGCCAAAGTGGTAAATGGCCCTCGTAATGTTCGATCAAAACACCGATAAAACGCTCTATTGAACCCAGAATGGCGCGATGTAACATGACGGGTGTCTGTCTATCTCCGCTTTCAGCGACATATTGGGCATTGAGACGCCCCGGCATTGAAAAATCCACCTGCATGGTACCACATTGCCATTCCCGACCAAGGCAGTCTCTGAGTACAAATTCTATCTTGGGGCCATAAAATGCACCCTCACCTGGCTGCAGCTTCCAGTCAAGGCCTTTATTGTTCAATGCCTTTTCTAACGCATGCTCAGCTTTAGTCCACAATTCATCACTGCCCACCCGCTGCTCAGGGCGTGTTGAGAGTGCAACGGCAATATCGGTAAAACCAAAGTCCTTGTACACCTCAAACACAACAATAAAACTATTTACTTCAGACAGGATCTGATCTTCGGTACAAAAGATATGCGCATCATCCTGAACAAAATTTCGCACTCGCATCAGGCCATGCAACGTACCAGATGGCTCGTTACGATGACAGGAACCAAATTCAGCCAGCCGTAAAGGCAGGTCTCGATAGCTTTTAAGCCCCTGATTAAATACTTGAATATGACAAGGGCAGTTCATCGGTTTAATCGCGTAATCACGATTTTCCGAGTGCGTGGTAAACATCATGTCACTAAACTTTTCCCAATGACCTGATTTTTCCCACAAGGTTCTATCCACAATCTGCGGCGTATTAATTTCTTTATAGTCATGTGCTTTCAGTTTATTACGAATATAATCCTGGACGGTCAGATAGATTTCCCAGCCACGTTCATGCCAAAACACCATACCGGGCGCTTCTTCCTGCGTATGAAATAAATCCATGATCTTGCCGATACGGCGATGATCACGTTTCTCAGCTTCTTCAAGACGCTTCAAATAAGCTTTCAGGTCTTTTTTATTCGCCCAGGATGTACCATAGATACGCTGCAACATTTCATTATCAGAATTACCTCGCCAGTAGGCTCCGGCAATCTTCATTAATTTAATTGCTTTGATCTTGCCGGTACTGGGCACATGCGGACCACGGCACAAATCAATAAAATCACCTTGTTTATAGAGTGAAAGCGCCTCACCGCGAGGTATGTCTTCTATGATTTCAGCCTTGTATTCTTCGCCCATATCCCGAAAAAACTTAATCGCATCTTCGCGAGACATTACGCTGCGTTCAATCTTGAAGTTCTGCTTCATCAGCTCCTGCATTTTCTTTTCAATGGTCAGCAGGTCTTCCGGTGTAAATGACTCTTCATAGGCAAAATCATAAAAGAAACCATTTTCAATCACAGGGCCAATGGTCACCTGTGCCTTGGGAAACAACTCCTTAACTGCCTGCGCCAGAAGATGCGCAGTTGAATGACGGATTATTTCCAGGCCTTCTTCATCACGGTCAGTAATAATAGATAAGCTGGTATCGCTTTCAATAACATGAGATGTATCGAATAAATGATCGTCGATTTTCCCGCCAAGTGCAGCTTTTGCAAGGCCCGGTCCAATATCAGCGGCAACTTCTTCAATACTGACAGGATTGGCAAAGGTGCGCTGACTACCGTCAGGCAGAGTGATAATTGGCATAATATAACCCTTTTTCAGTGGCGATCTACACGAAAGACCGCTTGTTATAGTATGGACAATCCCTACGCCAGATTGTCCGGTCAAGTAAAAACGGCGACCTGTATAGATCGCCGGTACAAAATACAGTCTGGAGCAAGTAATTACTCCGTTCTCATCCACTCGCGCCAGAATATAAGGACAAGAACATTAATTTGGTAGGCGCGAGTGGATTCGAACCACCGACCCCCACCATGTCAAGGTGGTGCTCTAACCAACTGAGCTACGCGCCTGTAATAAAACAGAAAAATCATTCTACCCACAGTAGGAATTTTGTCAATCTATATAAGCTCTTGAGGATCGAATATAATTTACCCGATCAACTCCCCACGTCAACATCATTTTCAGTCATTACAGTTTTTTTCATGTGACTAACACTATTAATATGCAATGTATGTAATATCGTACACCATATCTGATTCACCTTGTTAATCCCTGCTCACTCAGCCTGCAAGGGTAAATCTTATGCTGTGAGTTGAAGCGTTGCCTCTTGGCTCCCGGGGTCTGTGAGTAAGTATCACAGGTGAGTTCACCCATTTTCGCATCAAATCCTGTTCTTTACCTGGAGCACAATCCGATATGTTATAAATTAATAAACGACTGACAATCAATGCCTCGCACTATATGAGTAATAAGCCGTGCATGTAAATGATTCACTTTCATTTTATGCTCAGACATACTCATCGCGCGAGCGCTTTAACTTTAAACCCGGGTAAAAATTTCACCTGTCTAGTTTCATGATTGTCTCTTGAGGGGCATAAGTCACCTCAACTTTATCCCTTATGCTGCTGCCTCATCTTTGGCATCCACTTCAAGGCGCCAAACAAATAACCCTGTTCAGGGAAACTCGAATAGCTTATAAAATAACCTAACCATCAACAGATATTAATAATATCAAATTAATTTTATTCTACTATCAATATAGCGAATACAAGCTTTTTAAATATAATAGATGTAAATTCAACATTCGTATAAACTAATGGGCGTAAATTCAACATTCATATAAAAAAGAATAATCAGGAGAGCATCATGAAAAGAGTAAGTATATTATCAATTATGGCAATTATATTAATTACTTTATCTGGCTGTGGGCCAACCAGGGACTACAATCATGATGGGGGTCATGACAACCAGGGTCACGGCAATCAAAGTCATGGAAATCAAGGTCATGATGATCAAGGTTATAACAATAACGATAACGATCATGATCGCGGATACTCTAACAGAGACCATTAAAAAACAAAACAATAACAAATAAATTATGAGCCATAAAAAAACCCAGCTAAGCTGGGTTTTTTTATATTATTAATGGTTATTATATTAATGACCACTATTATTACGGTGAGAAGAAACTCTCCATCGATAAGAGTCATTACCATCATGTCCATAATAAAATGTACGACTAGCTATTTTCCTACCTCGACTATTAAATGCATGACAACGGACATCACCTTCACCGTGTACTTTGATAGATTTCGCATGCTCATGTGAAATACCGTAAGCCTTACCTGATGAAGCATCATGACCGCATTCTACGTCGATGGAGTTAGAAGTGTCATTAATAACCCTCAAGTGTCCACCAGCAAATACAGGTAAAGTAAGCAATAAAGCCGATAACATGAAAAACCCCTGCGTCACTTTATTCATTATAAATTCTCCCTAGATTATTAGTAATACAAACTTAGTCAATTCTGTTTTATATCTGACTATTTTGGATATTATCGTATTTAAAATGTATTTTCAATACATCCAAAAGAAACACTGACATCACTATATATAGTTGAATCCCTTGTTTTACGCCCGATCTTGCTTAATGAGGGTATAGCTGGCCATTGTTATACTGAGTATTATAATCATGGCCGTACTGAGTATTATATCCATTATTATACTGCGTATTATGACCATTGTTGTACTGATTATTATATCCATTGTTGTACTGCGTGTTATGGCCATTGTTGTACTGCATATTATTGTAGCCATTATTATACTGCGTATTATGACCATTGTTGTGCTGCGTATTATTATAGCCATTGTTATACTGCGTATTATGACCATTGTTATGCTGTTCGCTGGAATCTCCATTATATTGATACAGACTGCCATCTGTGTTCATGATTCCCCCCGATGAACGAGCACCGGGTAACAAATTTTTCTGTGATGCATCAGATATGCCGGCAGAGGCATGACTATGCGCATTTTGCTCTGATGAAGGACTAAAGCTTGCCTCTGGATTACCCTGCACAGCAGCAGGACTACCACTGGTAGCATGGTGATCATTACCATTTGATATATTGGCATGCGCATTTTGTTCTGATGAACCAGAGCTTGCCTCAGGACTCCCCTGTGCGACAGCGGGGCTGCCACTGGTAGCATGATGATCATTACCATTCTTTAATAAACCAGCACCTGCATCAAGTTGCTTCGCTTCAAGCCCTCCTTCAACTACAGTACCGTGGTGATCAACGTTCTTTACATTGGCACTTACGGGGTTTCCGCTTTTACTTTTATCAGTGGAATGATGACCACTGGCCTGGATTTGCTTTTCTGCCCCACCGTGACCTCCACCTCCCTTATGACTGTGTTGGCCATCCCCAACTAATTTTTTATACGTATCAGCATTCATTTTTGGCATTGCCTTAATAAAAGCTATCATCTCCCAGATTTGACTATCAGTATGTGAATTACCCCATGAAGCCATCCCTGTCATTTTAATACCGTTATTTATAATCCAGAATGCAGCAACAGGTTCACGTTTACCTGTTACTCCCCGGTGAAAAACAGGGGGGGGAGGATTCAGACCTTCATAAAATTCAGATGTTTTCACGCCTGGCGCTAAATGACACTGCGCACACATGGCTTGATAATTAGGCGCTCCACGAGCAATCAGAATCTCACTGTCAAGATCAGGTATCTTTAAGTTTTTATCTTTTATATTAGAACTAATAGAACGCTCTCGCACCCATTCAAGAAAGGATGTTGTGATTCCCCAATGCTTATCGGTCGCTGCAACATTAAACATACCGAACCAGAAAAACAAAAAACCACTAGTGATGGCAACAACAATAAAACCCAGTAGAATTTTTATATTCATAATACTGTCCATTTTTCGCAAAGACTACTCTGAATTTACAGAATATCTTTTAGTTATTTGTTATATAGCTGACTCGAATTGCGAAGCCAACAGAAT
>JAADHQ010000124.1 GCA_013151795.1 Gammaproteobacteria bacterium
TTTGTATCGGGTGGGCCGATGGAGTCGGGCAAAAGCGTGATTAATGGCAAGGAAGTACACCTGGATCTGGTCGATGCCATGGTATCGGCGGCTGATGACAAGGTCAGTGATGAGGATGTTATGACCATGGAGCGTTCTGCCTGTCCGACATGCGGCTCTTGTTCCGGTATGTTTACTGCCAATTCCATGAACTGCCTGACCGAGGCGTTAGGCCTGTCACTGCCGGGTAATGGCAGTACGCTGGCAACCCACGCCGATCGAGAACGTTTGTTCCTCGAAGCGGGTCGCCTGATCGTAGCGATCACCAAGCGCCATTACGAGCAGGATGATATGTCGGTATTGCCCCGTTCTACAGCCAGTTTTGCAGCATTTGAAAATGCCATGTCACTGGATATCGCCATGGGTGGTTCAACGAATACTATCCTGCATTTGCTGGCTGCAGCTCAGGAAGGTGAAGTGGCGTTTACGATGGATGATATCGACCGCCTGTCACGCAAGGTGCCAAATTTATGCAAGGTGGCTCCGTCTACCCAGAAATACCACATGGAAGATGTGCACCGTGCCGGTGGTGTTATGGCTATCCTCGGCGAACTGAATCGGGCGGGTTTACTCAATGCTGATATACCAACCATACATAGCGATAGCCTGGGTAAGGCATTGGATATGTGGGATATCACCCTCACTAAAAGTGAAGAGGTGAAAAAGTTTTTCATGGCCGGGCCCGGTAATGTACCGACACAGGTTGCATTCAGCCAGAATAAACGCTGGCCCAGCCTGGACGATGATCGTGAAAACGGCTGCATCAGAAGCGCAGAACACGCTTATAGCAAGGACGGTGGTTTGGCTGTTTTATATGGCAATATCGCACTGGATGGCTGCGTTGTGAAAACGGCCGGGGTAGATGAAAGCATTCTGACCTTTAGTGGCCCTGCGCGGATATTTGAAAGCCAGGATGATGCAGTTGCAGCCATATTGGCAGACAACATCAAGGAAGGTGATGTTGTTGTTATTCGTTACGAAGGGCCTCGTGGCGGGCCGGGTATGCAGGAGATGTTATATCCCACCAGTTACCTTAAATCCAAAGGTCTGGGCAAGGCTTGCGCGTTAATTACTGACGGGCGTTTTTCGGGTGGCACATCCGGATTATCTATTGGCCATGCTTCACCAGAGGCAGCAGAGGGTGGTGCAATCGGCCTGGTAGAAGAAGGCGATACGATAAATATTGATATCCCTGGCCGAACAATTAATGTGGCTATCAGCGAAGAAGAATTGCAAAAACGCCGAGATGGCATGGATGCCAGAGATAATCCATGGAAACCGGTTAATCGTGACCGCGTTGTGTCGGATGCGTTAAAGGCATATGCGGCAATGACAACATCGGCTTCAAAAGGTGCGATACGAGATGTTAGTCAGCTGGAAAAATAGCGGTTGTTTATAATAAATTCCCCGCCAATAGAGGCGGGGAAACTTTCTGTGGTATTAATTTCAGTTATTGAAACCCGTTTTAAATATCACCCCAGCTGGATTTTTTCTTCCATCTGATTTTTGTTAGTAAAATTCCGAAGATCATGCTTATACCAACTACAAGTGCGCCCACGATAAACCAGTCGCGCTGACTTCGGTCTTGCAGGTTGGCATTTTCCTGTTGAATGAATTGAATTTCCCGGTCGGTTTCTGCGAGGCGTTTTTTCATGCGCAGGTTTTCGCTGGAGATCTGGATAGCGTTTGAAGAAACACGCGTGATGTTGGACAGATTTCTGGAAAGTTTTTTGTTCTGCTGTTTAAGTTGACGATTTTCTTTTTCCAGTGAATTTTTATCATCATTTAATTGTTTGTAGGCAGCTTTTACTTTATTCAGGTCTTGATCGAGATTAGCCTGTTTTGTTTCGGCACGCGAAAGCCGTGCGCGCGCAGAAGGTACATCCATGAGATAACGGCTGAGTACCCAGCCTTCCTTGCCTTCCGGTGTTTTTACATGGGTATAACCTGTACTGGCATCCCTGCCTAAAATTTTCAATGCCTGGCCACTGGGCAGCATGCGAATGATTTCATTTTTCGTACTTTGTCCTGATCTTAGCGTAATTTGAAATATATCAGTGACATAGCGGGTTTCTGCATAAAGATTTGATGAAATGGCAGCAAGAAAGATGATTGAGAGTAGTTTCACGTAATAAGTTCCTATTTTTACGAGTGATTTATTCAGATTGGCTATTGTGCCATGCTTCTGGATTTTTTGGAAAGCATTGTTTCATAAAGAGGATTTCATCACAATTTGGAAATATTAAGGTTTTTACAGGCTTGAGAAGTGCATTCAGGCAGTATACATTACAATATTAAAGGGAATATCATGTGTTATTTTGAATTAACTGGTAGTTAACTTGGACTCAACACTGGATATTTGCTATAACTATAGTGAGACAGGCGTTATTATTGAGCTATGATAAGTAAGTATCGTTCTTCAGATGAGCTTTGTTGATATGAGCGACGCATATATTTAATTGTCATGAAAGTATCCTGCCGCTGTATTTTACGCTATAAAGATAGTGTTATTCAGTCAGGTTATCAGGTTTTTAACTATTAAGGGGTCAGCATGTCGTTTCCACCGGTATTAAAACGGTTTCTAGAAGATAAAGGCGTCAAATACGATTTTATCAAGCATTCTGATAAAAAGACGGCGTTTGAGGCTGCGCTTGATTTGGGGCTGGAGCCTAATCGTGTAGCAAGAGCGACGTTGCTAAGAGACCATGACGGCATATTGATGGTCATTTATCCCGTTAGCCGGAAACTGAATCTTGAAGAGTTAAATAACAAGTTAAACCGAAAATACACAATTCTAAATGCCAGGGGTGTTTATGTTCCACTGGCTGCTGTTTATCACGTTGATGCCATAGTGGATGAAACCTTATTAGGTCAGGAATCAGTTCATCTGGTTTTTGATTCCGAGACACTCTGTTCTGTGTCGGGTTCTGATTTTCAGATTTTGCAAGGTACGGCTGTCTGGTATGACAGTATTTTTTATTCCAAATCAGAAGCAGGTTCCACAGACTCTCTGATTATGAAAAAGGTTCAGCCGATAGTTGATGTGGAAGAAGTTCATTCCAGGCGTGAGCAGATTAAAGAAAAATTACACGACATCACAGAATTACCGGCTATACCGCAGATAGCATTACAGGTATTGCAACTGGGCGGAAACCCTTATGCCAATGCAAGTGATCTTGCGGCTATTATTGAGCAAGACCCAAGCTTGTCTACCCAATTATTACGTTATGCCAAATCACCGTTTTATGGTTTTCGTGGAGAGATAGATTCTATCTCTGATGCTATTTCTCGTGTACTGGGTTTTGACATGGTCATGGACATGGCCATGGGGATTTCCATGGGCAAAGCCTTTAAAAATCCGGCTGATGGCCCGCTTGGTCTGAATGCATTCTGGCGACATGCTACCTACTCGGCAGCGTTGGTTCAAAAGCTGGGGTGTGCTGTTACCAATACACATAAACCTCGCCCGGGCATGGCATACCTTGCCGGTTTGATGCATAACATGGGTATTTTATTATTAGGGCACTTGTTCAAAAAAGAATTTAATATCCTGACCAAAACGTTAAAAGAAAATCCGGGTGCAGAATTAATTGAGCTGGAACAGCAAGTGCTGGGTGTTACACACATGGAAATGGGTGCATGGCTAATGGAGGCATGGAACCTGCCGGATGAGCTGATCATTGCCGTTAAAGAGCATCATAATGCTGAATATAATGAAGCGCATTCTGTTTATCCAAATTTAATTCTGCTCAGCAATCGTTTGTTAACGGCAATGGAAATGGGTGACGAGATCAGAGATGATATTCCTGCTGAATTATTGGAGAAACTGGGCCTGACTTCTGAACAGGTTGTTGAAATATTTGACGTCATTATCGAAAACAAGGAAGGGTTGGATTACATGGCGCTGCAAATGGCAGCATAAGCCTTTTCAAATCGGTGTTATATTCGTTACACTAGAGTGCAATTCGATACGTCGGTTGCACTTTTTTTATGTCTGTTTTTCAAACGCTCAATACCCATGAATTTCATCATGTACTGGAAGTGCAGACAGGTGTTAGTGTTGTCATGTTCACCAGTAAAGGTTGTGGTTCCTGTCGTGTCTGGACGCAACTGTTGACGGAATATCACAACCAACATGATATAACAATCTTTGAGGTTGATGCAGAAAGGGATATGGCACTAACGAACGAATTCGAAGTTTTTCATTTGCCGGCCCTTTTTTTATATAAAGGCGGCCAGTTTCATTCGCCTTTACAGTGTGAAGCGCAGATAGTAAAACTGGAAAACGCCATCAATGACTGCCTGCTTGCTGACGCAGTGGATATGCCGTGAATATTAGCAAAAAAGGGCTGCTGGATTCAGTAGTGTACACGCCTTCGCCTAATTGTGATGAAAGGCCCCCCGGAACAAATATCAGTTTAATTGTAATACACGGCATCAGTTTGCCGCCGGGTAAATTTGGTGGTCACTGGATCAGTGATTTATTTTTGAATCAACTCGATTCCACGGCTGATCCTTATTTTGCCGAAGTGTGTGATCTTAAAGTATCCAGTCACTTGCTGGTACGCAGGGATGGTGAAGTCATACAATATGTGCCGTTTGGAAAACGTGCATGGCATGCGGGCGAGTCCTGTTTTCAGGATCAGGGTCAATGTAATGATTATTCAATCGGTATCGAACTGGAGGGAGTGGATGATCAGGCATATGAGCCTGTTCAGTACGAGCAGCTAGTAAAACTGGTGGCTGGATTAATGTCTTGTTATCCCGGCATTACTGGCGACAGGATTACCGGGCATAAAAATATAGCCCCCGGGAGAAAAACAGATCCGGGTGAGGCGTTTGATTGGGTTTTATTCAGAAAATTACTTGCATCTTTGCAAGAGGTCGATGACACTTAACGCATATGATTATGATAAGCATAGTAATTTGTTTGGCGCTGGAATTATTTACCTCACAGTTAGCACAGTTTCGTTCATATCAATGGATTAGCGTTTATTCTCTTTTTATAAAAAAACTCTTCAAACAACATGGCGCGTGGGATAGTCCATGGGGCGTGGTGGCTATTATGCTTGCACCGTTAGCCATTACCCGGCTAATACAGGCAGGCCTTAACCAGGTATGGCTTGGTTTATTTGAATTAATATTTGGTATTGCTGTTTTGATTTTTTGCCTCCGGTATCAATCACAGGATGAGTGGATTGATGATCTGTCCGATGCAGCAGAACAGGGTGATGAAGATCGCATAATCGAGTTGTCAGAGAAAATAATGGGCAAGCCGCTAGATAAGCAGAAAGACACGGCCTTGCAGGTTTCTGAATCAATACTGGGCAATATAAACGAGCAAATGTTTTCGGTATTGTTATGGTTTGTTTTATTGGGGCCAATGGGGGCGTTAATGTACAGGTTGTCCTGGTATCTTTCAGAGCAGGCAGGGATGGATCTGGCTACGCCCGGGTTTAAGCAGGCATCGAATCGTTTGTATGCCATTCTGAATTGGTTACCAGCCCGATTGCTGGTGATCGGTTATGCTATTGTCGGAAGTTTTGAAGATGTGATGTTGGCCTGGCGTGAAACCAGTCACGAAATGGAAGACATGCAATCTGTTAATCAAATGATTGTTGTTAATGCAGGTAGGGGTGCGATACATATTGACCGGCATATCAACATTGATGATGAAGGCAATGAAGTCTGTGGTATGGAGTCAATTAAAATTGCCCGCGGGTTAATCCTGAGAACCATGTTGGCCTGGGGTATCGTCATTGCCGCGCTTACACTTGCGGGATGGGCCTCATAATATCAATGAGAGTCCTTTAGTTAGCATGCATTTTTTATCATGGAGGAAATAATGCGTATTGGTATTGACCTCGGTGGAACCAAGACCGAAATAATAGCCTTGAGTGATGATAATCAACCATTACTAAGGCGACGCATCGATACACCACAAGGTGATTATCAGGCTGCAATTACAATAATCGCTGATTTAATCCATGGCGTAGAAAAAGATCTTGGTTGTAAAGGGAGTATTGGTATAGCAACACCCGGTGCTATTTCACCTGCGAGTGGTTTAATTAAAAATGCCAATTCTACCTGCCTTAACGGGCACCCGTTTGACCGTGATCTATCGTCTGTCCTTGAACGTGAAATACGCATGGCCAACGATGCCGATTGTTTTGCATTATCCGAGGCAGTAGATGGAGCCGGAGCAGGGGAGTCAATTGTATTCGGTGTCATTATCGGCACGGGTACCGGTGGTGGGGTGGTGATTAACCAGCATTTGCTGAGTGGCCCTAATGCCATAGCGGGTGAATGGGGACATAATCCTTTACCCTGGCCGCGCGATGATGAGTTACCTGGTCGTCAATGTTACTGCGGGCAACATGGTTGTATAGAAACTTTTATATCGGGGCCAGGTATGTCACGGCATCATGCCGAACAGTTTCATCAAACCCTTGGTGCAGCCGAGATTGTTGAGTTGGCTGAACACGGTGATGCCAATGCTGAAACAAGCATGAGATCATATGAAGATCGTATGGCACGAGCACTGGCAAGTATTATTAATGTAATTGATCCGCATGTTATTGTTCTGGGGGGAGGGTTATCTAATATTGCCCGGCTTTACAAACATGTTCCTGAATTGTGGGGGCAATATGTGTTTAGCGACAGAGTAGATACCAGGTTAGTGCAAGCCATGCATGGAGACTCCAGTGGAGTAAGAGGGGCTGCATGGCTATGGCCGTAAACGGCGGTAGTGCCTGTTTTAGATAAAGTAAAATATTATGTACAGAAAAATATTTATTATCGGTGCGCCAGGGAGTGGTAAATCCTACATAGCCAGGTTACTGGAGTTATCACTTAATATAAATGCACATGAACTTGATCATTTGTATTGGGACCCTAATGTAAACCGATATGGCATAGCGACAGATGATATAACGCGTTCAAAAATGCTGGATGAAATAATGATAGAGCCGGCATGGATAATGGAAGGTATTTATCATGACTGGACAGCGCCCTGTTTTGAGCAGGCAGAAATTATTATCGTGTTAAAAACGAATGTCTGGGTCAGGCACTGGCGTATCTTCAAGCGTTATTTTCAACATCAGCGAAAGTCATATAAAGGAAAACGTGAAACCTTTATGGATATGATACGTTTGCTGATATGGAATCATCGGTATGAAAAAATACAATTGCCTTTGTTAATGACATCAGTCGAGAAGCACATGAATAAAGTCAGAATGTTCAAAACTTCAGGTGAAGCAATGACGGCAATTATTTTACCGCTTTAAATTTCTCAATACAGTTGTTTATTAGGTATTTTTACAAATGCAATTCTTTCAGATTTCCCGAACCACCGGTTAGCAATAATATATTGAACTGGCATTTGTATACTGGAATACTGTTTTTTTATGCTAAGTACTAATGTTATCAGTCCTTTCTTTAATCTTGTAACTTTTCCCTTTTCCATAACACTTCTTCACCGCCTTCATGGCGCGCCAGTACTCTGCTGATAACAAATAACAGATCAGAGAGACGATTAAGGTAAGTTAATATGGCCGGGTTTAATGTTTCCTCCCTGTTCAGGCTAACGCAGCGTCGCTCGGCACGTCGGCAGATGCAACGTGCCAGATGACAGCATGAAGTGGACTTGCCCCCGGCAGGTAAAATAAATTCTTTCAGGTAAGGAAGGTTATTGTTTAATTTATCCAGCTGGTTTTCCAGCGCCTGTGTTAGTTCGGTTTTTATGGTGACATAGGACGGAATAGCCAGTTCGCCTCCCAGATCAAACAGGTCGTGTTGAACACGAGTAAGGCACAGGGTTATTTCATTCGGGGTATCGTGAGAGAGCGTCATGCCAATGGCGCTGTTAAGCTCATCAACCGTGCCGATGGCTTCCATTCGCAGGCTGTCTTTTTCAGTGCGGCTGCCGTCGGCTAACCCGGTTGTGCCGTCATCACCCGTGCGCGTATATATTTTTGAAAGTCTGTTTCCCATTTTAGCTGTCCGATAATTTATAAATAACAGGTAATACAACA
Organism: Gammaproteobacteria bacterium; assembly: GCA_013151795.1. GTDB lineage: Bacteria > Pseudomonadota > Gammaproteobacteria > JAADHQ01 > JAADHQ01 > JAADHQ01. Next base: position 8,073 of record JAADHQ010000124.1, read on the forward strand.
TTGATCGCCTGACCATTCAGCCAGTAACTCGCTTCAGGCAGGCTGGCAATTTTATTGATGCTGCGCATGGCTGCATTGTCGAGTATACGATACCCGGAGCTGTTAACGATGTGAACATCGGCCAGCTGTCCGTTGGAAAGAACACGTATGCCCAGTTTTACTCGTCCTTCCCATTCGTTGCGAATGGCAATTCTTGGGTAATTGCGTAAAAATTTAATCTTCAGACTGAGTTGTTTTTGTATCCTGGCCGAGAGTAGTTGTCTGTTTTCATTTGTAGCAATTATCGGGCTACCTGCATGGCTGACTTCAGGGGCAGGAGTGTTTATAGCAGGTTCAGGATCGGGTGTTCTGGTTATTGCCTGTGCCATGGTGAGCAGCTTGATATGAGAGGCCGCCTGTTGTGCGGGTTTTTTGATGGCGCTTGTTTTTTTTACTTTGACGACTGCAGATTGTTTAACGGGCAAGGCTGACTGTTTAGTCGGGGTATATTGTTCCACCGATGAGAATGCGAGCTTAAGCGAACCCGAATGACTGACAGAAACTGTTTTATCGGATGTGTTCTGCCATGAAAATAAAACAAGCGCATGCAGGCTTGCAGATATCAGCAAAAACAAAAGTGGACGTGAATAGTTAGCACTCAAAAAATTACACCCGATAAATGAAAATAATAGAGATGCAATGGAGGGGGAGATTGAACACTGGTCGCCCGCCGCAACACATTTCTGGTGGCCTTGAAAATTCAAGGTAGTTATCGGGCCGGTCTCCGGGCTAACAGGCTGATTAATTTGGCGCCTTCCCATGTATACACACAGTGGCTTTGCCATTTTGTACCTGATTACCGTTGCGGGGGCAGCATCGGAATTATCTGAATGATTGCAGATTCACCGATTTCTCGTTTCACTTCTGGTTTAAGAAGCACCCAATGAGCCAGATCATACATTATATTTGAATGTATTTCATAGCAGGCTTATGCTTGATATTGTGTTTATTAGTGTAGTGGGTAGTTAGAATGGATTGGGATGAGCGTTACAGCGAGCCTGGGTATGCCTATGGAGAGATTCCAAATGATTTTCTGGTTTCTTGTATTGAAGCGATTACAGGTAAACAGGTATTGTCGCTGGCGGAAGGTGAGGGTCGTAATGCAGTCTATCTGGCAAAAAACGGTTTTGACGTTACCGCGGTCGATGCTTCCTCTGTTGGTCTGGAAAAAGCCAATGCGTTAGCTGGCAAACACCAGGTTTCTATTAATACCGAGCAAGCAGATCTGGCCGCATACGAGCCGGGTATCGAGCAATGGGATGCGGTTGTTTCTATTTTTTGTCATTTACCCGAAGTGATCCGCGGGGCACTGCACCGCAAGGTTATTCAATCTTTGCGACCGGGCGGGGTGCTGATATTGGAGGCGTATATTCCCAGGCAGCTGGATTTTGCTACAGGCGGGCCGGGTGATGTGAGTCTGATGATGTCACTCGAAAAGCTGACAGCGGAATTGCAGGGCCTGAGTTTTGAAGTAGCGCAGGAGATCGAAAGAGATGTCATTGAAGGCAAATATCATCATGGACGGGCGGCAGTCGTTCAGATTCTGGCCAGAAAAACATAAATGAACAGACGTGATATTGATCAGGGTGATGGTATCGTTACGATCGATACCGGTTATCAGCGTGACGGGCTGGTTGCCAGTTATCTCATACAACAAGGCGATTTATATGCCTTTGTTGATGTGGGTTCGACAAGTTGTTTGCATAATATTCGTGATGTTATGCGTAAACGTGAAATCAGGCCCGAGCAAATAAAATATATTATGGTGACGCATGTGCACCTTGACCACGCCGGAGCCGCAGGCGTATTAATGCGCGAATGTCCCGAGGCAGAACTGGTTGTTCACCCTAGGGGTGCGCGACACATGGCAGACCCGACTAAATTGATTGCCGGCGCCTCGGCAGTATACGGGGAAGAAGTCTTCAACAAGACTTTTGGTGAAGTATTACCGGTTGATGTTGACCGTATCGTTGAGGTAGATGACGAGCAAACATTGTCGTTGAATGGCCGGCCATTACTTTTTCTGGATACCCCGGGTCATGCCAAACACCATTATTGTATTTATGATGAATTGAGTCGCAGTTTTTTTACCGGCGACACCTTTGGCCTTGCTTATGAGGCGTTAACCTTTAAAGGTGAGCGATTTATTTTTCCAACTACCACGCCGGTTCAGTTTGATCCGCAGGCATTACATCAATCCATTGACAGAATGGTGGCATATTTACCTGAGCAGATGTTTCTGACGCATTTTGGCCGGATTGATGACCCGGCTAAAAAAGCAGATCACCTGCACAGACATATTGATGCGTTTGTCGCTATTGCTGAGCAGTCATATTCGGCTGTTCATGAAGAATGTACGGCTAATATTTTTTCAGGTTTGCTGGCTTATCTTAAGGCCGAGCTGGAACGACTTGGTTGCAAGCTTGATGAAGAGGGTATATTGGAAATTATGGGAATGGATCTGAATTTAAATACCCAGGGTCTGTGTTGCTGGCTTGATTACAAAAAGAAAAAATGAGAATTGATTGCCAGCATGAAAGCAAAAAATAAAAAACGTTTAATCAGTACCTTGTTGGTCACGGCATTTATATTGTTCGTGGTAGCCTGTTTTTCTCCGTTATTTACATTATCAAAATTTTTTATTTTTAATAACACCGTTTCATTGTTTTCAGCGTTAGCGGAATTGTGGAACGAACATTATTACACGTTGTTTATGGTTTTGTTTTTATTCAGCGTATTTTTTCCGCTGGTGAAGGTTGTATTAATGTTTTATTTACAGTTGTCTACACGGGTTTCGCAGCAGCGACATAAAAAATTGATCGTTTTTCTGGAGCTGGTAGGCAAATGGTCAATGCTGGATGTTTTTGTCGTGGCGATATTACTGGTAACGATCAAGCTGGGGCCAATGGCTAATGTAGAAGTACATTATGGGCTGTATGTATTTTTAGTGTCTATTTTGATGATGATGTTTACATCCGGCTTAATGCGCTGGAAGGGCTGAATGATTATCAGGCAGTTCGTTAGCTAAGCCGGAAAAAAGAAGTCCTGGTCATGCTGGTTTATTTTATTAATGCGTATGCCGTATAAGGTTTCCAGATTTTGTGTTGTTATAACCTCATTTATTTCCCCACTGATATATTTCCCGTCACCCAGTAATAATAAAGCATGTGTGCAGAAACGGTTGGCAAGGTTAATGTCATGAGCTGAAAGGAATAAAAGCTTATTCTGAAATTGTTTTTTTAATATAGTCAGGGTTTCTATCTGGTGTTGAATATCCAGATGGTTGCTGGGCTCATCCAGCAGTGCGATATCCGGGTTTTGTGTGAGCAGGCAGGCGATTCTTGTGCGTCTGCGCTCTCCACCTGATAACGTGTGAATGTCTCTTGATTTAAATTCCAGAAGCCTCATTTTGTTTAACGCTTGTTCAGCCAGCTCGATGTCGGTAGCGGATTCCCATTGCATCCAGCCCAGATAGGGGTGGCGGCCAATCAGCGTGCTTTCAAGTACAGTAGAAGGAAAGGTTTCCTCGTCGCTCTGGAACAGTACCCCGACCTGTTGTGATATGTGCTGCCTGGAATAATCATGCAGTAATTTATCCCGAAGAAAAATCTCGCCGTTATCAGCCGAGCGTAAGCCGGCAAGCGTATGAATCAGTGTCGTTTTGCCACTGCCATTTTTTCCAAGCACAACCCATGATTCGCCTGCGTTCATTTGCAGGCTCATGTTTTGGCAAACGGTTGTGTTGCCAATTGTAATGCCAAGATTGTTACATTTAAGTAGCGGCATCAGCTTCTGCGATATAAAAGGTATAAAAAGGTTGGTACACCAAGCACCGCCGTGAGTATGCCGACAGGGAGTTGTGTGGGTGCGAGTAATGTTCGCGCCAGGGTGTCGGCCAGTATCAGTAGCGTGCCTCCCAGTATAACAACAGCAGGAACAAGTAAACGATGATCAGAGCCAATGATCAGCCTGAGCATGTGCGGAGCCATCAGGCCAATAAAACCGATGCTGCCTGCGAGGCTGATTGCAACAGCGGTTAATAATGAGGCGGTAGAGAAAAGTACCAGACGTACCGTTCTTGTATTAACGCCCAGTGCGGCTGCTTGCATTTCGCCGCGGGACATAAGGTTTAAATGTCTTGAAAATATAAAACTGACCAGTGTGATGATGGCTAGCAGAGGTGCTTCCCAAAAGGATAACTGATTGTAACTAAGATCACCCATGAGCCAGAATAACATGCCGTAAATTTGCTGGCTGCTGCTGGTGGTTAGCAAAAAGCTGATGACTGCATTCCATCCGGCAGCGAGGACAACACCGGTGAGTAAAAGACGATTGGATGTCCAGCTACTGTTGCTGTGCGCCAGTGCGAACACCAGCATAATAGAAAGTAAAGCGCCACTGAAAGCAGATACCTGAATAACCAATGCCCCCATGCCGAACAGAATCGCTAACAGAGCGCCACTGGCCGCGCCGCCGGAAACACCAAGAATATAGGGGTCAGCCAAAGGGTTGCGTAACAATGCCTGCATGAGCAAACCTGCGAGGGCCAACATGCCTCCACAAATAAATGCAAGCATGGCCCGTGGCAAGCGTAGCTCAAAAATCAATGTATGGGGTAAGCCTTGTTCGTTGGTGAGTGAGGAAAAAATTTCGTTAGCAGATAATGTTGTTGATCCTGCGCTGATAGCCAGCGCGATACTGCCCAGGCACAGGATAACAAGTATGATGCTGGCCTGAAATTTTTTCATTCTCGCAAACTGATTATATCCCATTGCTGTGTAGTGGCATGTTCCCGTAAGGAATCATCCGGGTCAACCGCAATTGCATGGCTGACTTTTTCCAGCAAGGGAATATCATTATGTGAATCGCTGTAAAACCAGCTGTCATTCAGATCGGCGTCATGGGTATCGAGCCATTTTTGCAAGCGAATGACTTTGCCGTCCTGAAAACACGGTATGCCTTCAACCTTGCCAGTGTATTTGCCACCAATCATTTCAGGGTTGGTTGCGAGTAAATATTCAACATCAAAATATTCGGCAATCGGCTGGGTAACAAAGTGATTGGTCGCGGTGATGATCATCAGGATATTACCTGATTGTCGGTGATGCTCAACCAGATCCACAGCCTTATCCAGAATAATAGGTTGAATTTTTTCCAGCATAAAGGCCTTGCGCCATTGCAGTAGTTGTTCGGTCGGGTGCTCACTTAACGGCTTTAGTGAAAAGCGCAGAAATTCCTGAATATCCAGTGTGCCTTGTTTGTACTGGTCATAAAATTCCTGATTTTTTTGCTCGTATAGTTGACCGTCAACTATGTTGTTGTCCACCAGAAACTGCCCCCATAAGTAGTCACTATCGCCATCGATGAGGGTGTTATCGAGATCAAATATACTTAAAGTCATGATGAATGCGCACAAATGTTGAAAAATTGGCGTCAGATTAAAGCATAAAATGCATGATAACAATGTTTAATCACGGGGTAATTAAGAATACGTTAAAAATCTTATTTGCTGTGCTGATACGAAATGTGGCAAATTAGTATAATTGAGATTAATAAAAGAGATAGAAATTGATTGATACGGAAGGTTACCGAGCCAACGTTGGTATTATATTATGCCGACCGGATGGGCGTGTCTTTTGGGCGCGCCGCATCGGGCAGGATGCCTGGCAATTTCCACAGGGCGGTATAAATGAAGGTGAAACGCAAGAGCAGGCATTGTTTCGGGAGCTTGAGGAAGAAGTGGGTCTGAAACCAAAAGATGTTGAGATAGTGAGTTATACAGATGGATGGCTCAAATATCATTTACCAAAGAGCCTGATTCGTCATAATTCACTGCCTCTTTGCATTGGCCAGAAACAGGTATGGTTTTTATTGCGTCTGCTGGCACATGAAAAAAATGTTTGTCTGGATGGTTGCGATAAACCCGAATTTGATCAATGGCAATGGGTCAGCTACTGGAAGCCATTAGAAGATGTGGTTACCTTTAAACGTAATGTTTATCTGCAGGCTCTGAAAGAGTTTCATCCGATATTGTTTCCTGGTGAAAAAATGCCTGAGTTCAGGCGTCGCCGCGGACCTCATGGGTTCAAACGTTGATGACTGATATAAAACCAGAGAAACGATGTTAGCTATATTGCAAAAAATCGTTCAGGAAGTTAACCGGGCACGTAGCCTGGATGATGTCTTGTCTATTATTGTAGATAAAGTTCATGAGGCAATGGATGTCGATACCGCTTCTGTGTATCTGACCGACTTCGATCGTGAGCAACATGTACTGATGGCAACTGCTGGCGAGGGTGTTGGTGAAGGTGTCGACTCTCTGGATTCAGTACGACTGAACACAGGTGAGGGTGTTGTCGGTCTGGTTGCTCGTCGTGCTGAACCGATTAACCTTGCTGATGCGAGTAAACACACTAACTACAAAAAATTTGCAGGCATTGATTACGATCAGTTTCATGCCTTTTTAGGCGTGCCCATTATTCATCAGCGTAATGTCCTTGGTGTGCTTGTTGTTCAGCGAGCAGAAAAAAAATCCTTCAGAGAAGACAGTGTTGCTTTTTTGGTCACGCTGGCAGCACAACTGGCAGGTGCAATAGCACATGCTGAGGCGCGTGGAAAAGGCCGAAGCATAGAGAAAATCAAGTCGTCTACTCAGCGGCACTTCTTCAGGGGGCAAGGCAGTGCGCCGGGTGTGGGAATAGGCACAGCTGTTGTGATATACCCCAGTGCAGATTTAATGGCTGTACCTGATAAGGAAATAACTGATACTGATACAGAGATATTTGTCTATCAGGATGCATTGGCGAGAGTGGTAAAAGACATTGAAGACATGAAAGAACGTCTGGGTGATAACCTCAAGGAAGATAACCGTGTATTGTTCGATGCATATGCATTGCTGGTAAACAGTGACACCATTGTTGATGATGTTATCGAAAAAATAAAAGCAGGTAACTGGGCGCCAGGCAGTTTGCGCGATGTTATTACTGAGACATCATTAAAATTCAAGGAAATGAAAGACCCCTATTTGCGCGAGCGTGCTGATGACATTCTGGATCTTGGGCAACGTATTTTTCTGAATTTGATTGATAAAGATAAAAAGGAAATTATCTACCCTAAAAAAACAGTATTGGTAGGTGAAAATATTCGTGCAACTGATCTTGCAGAAGCCCCTATAAAAAATATTGTCGCTGTTGTTTCCAATAAAGGATCAAGCTCTTCACATATAGCAATACTGGCACGTGCCATGGATATTCCGGTAGTGATGGGTGCTGATGGGCTGGATGTTGCTGTCATTGATACTTGTAAGTGTATTGTAGACGGGTATCAGGGGCGCTTATACATTGATCCTGAGCAAGCCATTATTGATGAGTACTCATTGCTGGAGAAAGAGGAAGGTCAACTTGCAAGGCAGCTGAAAAGCTTGCGTAAGTTGCCGGCAGAGACAAGCGACGGTAAAAAGATGCCTTTATATGTAAATACGGGTCTGATGGCCGATATCGGGCCATCTAAAAAGAGTGGTGCAGAAGGTGTTGGTCTGTATCGTACAGAGTTCCCTTTTATGATTCGCGACAGTTTTCCGGGTGAAGAAGAGCAAAGTCGTATATATCGAAAAACATTGAGTGCTTTTGCACCTCGTCCGGTGACCTTGCGTACGCTTGATGTAGGTGGAGACAAGGCCTTGCCCTATTTCCCGATTGAAGAGGAAAACCCGTTTCTTGGCTGGCGTGGTATTCGGATTACACTGGATCACAGAGAGATATTTTTGACCCAGATCAGGGGAATGCTTCGCGGTGCTATCGGGTTTGATAACCTGAGTATATTGCTTCCTATGATTAGTGATCTGAGTGAGTTGGATGAAGCGGTATTGCTGATTGATCAGGCCTTTACCGAGATGCAGGATGAAGGGCTTGCTGTTACCTGGCCAAAGATAGGTGCCATGATCGAGGTGCCATCAGCTGTTTATCAAGCCGAGGAGTTGGCCCAACGAGTTGATTATTTATCCATAGGTACAAATGACCTGACACAGTATTTGCTTGCGGTAGATCGTAATAATGCGAGGGTTGCCAAGCTTTACGATTCTCTGCACCCTGCCGTTTTGCGTGCAATTAACCAGACTGTAGATGCGGGGCATAAATATGGCAGGGCAGTGGGGGTATGCGGTGAAATGGCGGGAGACCCCGCTGCAGCAATCCTGCTGCTGGGCATGGGGGTAGATAACCTGAGCATGGCTGTGGCCAGCTTGCCACGTGTAAAATGGGTGATTCGCAGTTTTAGTTACCGTGATGCACGGCTGATGTTAACCAAAGCACTGCAGTTCAATAGTGCCAGAGAAACGCGTAATTACCTGAATTCGGCGTTGGATGCTGCCGGATTGGGTGGGTTGATAAGAGCCGGTAAAAAATAACCAGATATAGAGAATAATAGTTTATTGACATTCGCTAATATATGAATGATAATCATTCTCATTAGTATTCAGTGTTTTTAATGTTATTTATTTTCATATTGAGGTTGTTATGCGTTTATCTATATTAATATTGTCAGTAGGGGTGTCCATTTCTTCATCTGCTTTCGCAGTGGACTATAAAATATCAGGTGATATCAGGGGTGGATATTACAGCGCAGACAGGGATGACCGAAATGGCACAACCAACAAGACCGATGAAGCACGGTTACGTATCAGGGTCGGTGTAGGTACAAAGATCACCAATACCCTGAAGGCTAAAGTTCGATTGGCTGGTCGTTATTCCACAGATGACCGGAATGAGAATTATTTCAGGCTATTCGACAGTATCCCTGCCGGTGATGGCTTGCGACGTGGCGATTCGACATTTGATGAGATGTATCTGAAACAGAAAATTGGTAATAAAGGCACTCTTACCTTTGGTCGTATGCAAACCAAAATAGAACTGGATGGCGTGGCGAAAAAATCGCTGGATACTAATGATAGTCCGAATAGTGATATCGCCTGGACCGATGGCCTTTACCTGAAATACCCAATCTATGATGGTTGGAAGCTGCATGCCCTTATGCAATATAACGCACCAAGTGGTTCTGGCAAGTTGCGTCGTAAGCCGTTGAATTTTAGCGATAGCGACAGTCGTATCAGCTATTTTGGAGCGATAGAAAAGAAATCAAAAACAGGCTTATGGGCACAAAGAGGAATTGATGTTACCTACTTGCCAGCAGCATTACAGAAAGATGGTAACGCGGCAGGCAGAATAGAAGACTATTGGGCAGTCGTGGGACGTGCAGCAGCCAGATGGCCGCTGAGTTCAGGTTCTGCCTTTATGTTAGGTGGTGAGCTTGGTTTTGCCTCAAATACACAAACAAAAGCAGCAGCAGGGTTGCCTGGTGCTGGAGATGCGGGTAACAATGCCTATCAGGTTACATTTAACTGGATAAATTTTGTGCCTAAACATTCTGTAGGCCTGGTGCTGGCTAAAGCCGATGCTGGTTGGTTATTGTCTCCTGATTTTCGTGACAATACTGATTTAACCGAGATCCGGTATAAGTGGATTACAGCAAAAAATCAGAAATTTGAAGCGCGACTTAGAAGGCGAGTAGATAGTGTGATGAAAACCGGCGCGATAAAAGAGCGTGAGGATGTTGATATTTATTTGCGATATACCTATAAATTCTAGTGAGTTGCTGATGAGTACCGGATGAAATAGATTGTCCTGAAAAAAACCTGATTCGAGATTTTGAATCAGGTTTTTTTTGGTTCAGAATGTAAGTTGATAAATTGACCTGAGCCGATAAAATGTATGTTGTATTACTTATCGTTGCTATTTTTTACGCGCCACCGGGTGATCATGCCCGCAGTGATATGATCAGCAACATGGCAGTGGTATAACCAGTTACCCGGGTTATCAGCTACCATGTCCACGCTTACCATGCTCGTCGGCAATAATTCCACTACATCAGTACGTCGGCCATGTTCCAGCACTGTTTTGCCATGCCAGTGTGCAGTATGGATATCTACTTCTGTACCCATGCCGATCAGATGCCAGCGAACCCGGTCATTTTTGTTGGTAGTCAGGCCTTTCAGGTTACCAAATATATAACCATTGATAGCATGTTTAAGATTGCCTTCTTCCTCTTCTTCTTCATTAAGTATTTTTTTCTTTTTATGCATAACAGACCCGGGAATTTTTACAGCTTCGCGACCATTTTCATTAAAGATCATAAAGAGTGTTGTGAGTGCAACATCGACATCTTTTGGTCGAGGGTCAGTCGCGGAACGTTCCATGCCTTTTTTGGTAATGATGATAGTGCCAATCAGGCCGTCATATACTTCAGTAACAGAATCAACATGGGAATGATAAACCCAGACAATGGATGATGGGTCGGCAGGCCCGGGTGATGCACCATGATCTGCGTGCCAGGTTAAGTAAATGATTGCCCGGGTTTGACAAAGGCGCCGGGGCCTTTCATATCGGCACCTTCATTTTGTTCGTTATACATCACCCCGTGAGGGTGCATGCTGAGTGGTTTGTCAGCACGATTAAGAAAGTGAACCTTGATCGTATCACCTTCAACTGCACGTATTTGTGGGCCGAGTATTCCCATCCATTCAGGTTGAGGTGTGCGCTTGTTGAATGTCTCGTCAGTGTACTGAATGTAACGATATTTTTTATAGGTTAGCTGATGACCCCATACGCCCATACCCATGTCAGGACGGATCAGGTTTTTCCCGGTAGGCGCATAGTTCCAGCTAACCTTTTCTGCAGCAACCCAGTACTCCCGAATTTCCGCGTGAACGGTGCCTGTGGCCATAATGGTAAGTAATAATAAGCGCAGGAGTTTAATGCAGGTTGTGTTCATGTTAGTTGCCTGATAGTTAATTTGAAAAGGGATGTTTTGATTTCTTCCGACATCTGCGTGATATTTTTTTGAGCCATAACTAGATACCTGACAGCGTGAGAAAAACAAGAGTGATAGCAACAATATTCATTACAATGGGCCCCCAGTGGCCAAACAATCGCCCGTTGTGAAGATCGAGGATAACATGTTCCGTCGGCAGACCATTACCCCTGTATAAACGGGCGTATTGTTCTGTTTGCTTTTCTGATAAGTCGCTTGCCGCTGACAAGAGTACGTTATTAACCGTATCGGTTTCCTTCCAGCTTTAGATAAAAACCGTGGGCAGATTTAATAACCACGTTGTTAGCATTGATGTTCATTTTAGTTATGCCGCCAGGCACACCTGATAGCCTGTCGATAATTTCACCTTCAATGGCTACTGCCAGAAAAGGGAGGAAGTTGATTAGCCCCGGTAGCTTATGGTAGTTATCTGCAAGTCATTCTTATTTGCATTATTGACAGGCAGCATAATGTATATGCAGCAATAGTCGGCCAGCACATGAAAAACGTTGTAAAGGTATGTTTTAGTATTGATATACATACAAATTTTAGGATATTTGAAGTTGGCCAGCAGCCTGTCCAGATGGTAGTATTGTTTCCAGACAAGAATGACTGGAGACCGATATGTCACAAGCAACAACTGAATTTAATACCAAATTAACCGATAATGAGGTCATGCTAACGACTCTTGCACAAGAGAAAATGGCCGAATTATTTGAAAGTGCCGACGATGATATCGAAGCAATTCGTATCTACGTATCGGGTGGTGGCTGTGGCGGCATGAGTTACGGCATGACATTTACTGACGCACGTAGTGAATATGACACTGTTCGTGATTACGGAAAACTGAAAGTGTATGTTGATTCCGTTGCATTGGGTTTTTTGAAAGGCGTAGAAGTTGATTATGTCGATAAACCAACCGGGGCAAGTTTTGTCTTTAATAATGTGTTTGCTTCTACCGGTGGTAGCGGAGCATGTGGTGCTTGTGGTTCAGCAGGCGGCGGTTGCGGATAATTAAAACGTGTACTGATTTTTAGCAGCACATCCCGAAGTAGTACCCATGTCTCATCAAAATCAGATCAATGCAGCTGACGTTAGTAAAGGTCAGTGTATTGTTCTGATTTGTCCTCATAGTAGTTATCGTCTCGGCCCATATCTAAAGTCAGCGGAAGATCTGGGTATCCATGTTTTGGTTGTATCGCAGGGTGAACATTCACTCGTAAGCGCGATTGCCAGTGGAATTCATGTTGATTTTTCTGATCAGGATCGGGCATTTAAAAAAATTATTTCAGCTATTGAATCAAGAAACGTTATTGCCGTTTTAGGCATTGACGACATGACCGTAGAACTGGCGGCACGTTTATCCGTATCACAAGGTCTGGTGCATAACGATGTTAGAGCAAGCGTTTTCACGAGAAGAAAAGATCTGGCCCGGGGCGTATTAAAAGGGTCGGCTGTATCCATTCCCGAGTTTAGTGTAGTCAGGTTGGCCGATCTTGCCCGTAATCCGGTCAGTCCGGTTGCTTATCCCTGTGTTATCAAGCCTGTATCATTGTCGGGTAGTCGTGGCGTTATTTGTGTGAACGATAACAATGAATTAGCGATTGCATGTAAAACGATTCAAGGGATTCTGGAAAATGAAACATTATCTGACGAAGAAAAAGACACAGTATTGATAGAACAATATATACCGGGTTATGAATTTGCTTTTGAGGGCATGTTGCATAAGGGAGAGCTGCAATGCCTGGCCTTGTTTGACAAGCCTGATTTAATGCAAGGCCCGTATTTTGAAGAAACCTATTACATTACGCCGTCACGATTAAGTGACGACCTGCAATTGAAGATAAAAGATACTGTGTTGCAGGCGTGTCAGGTTTACGGGTTAAAAGAAGGCCCGATCCACGCTGAAGTGCGCATTGATAAAGGGGAGGTCTGGTTTATGGAAATGGCTTCGAGAACCATTGGCGGTCAATGTGCACAGTTATTGCAATATGCTACGGGTAAAAGTCTGGAAGGAATGGTTATTCAGAATGCCCTGGGAAAGAAGATTTCGATAGCTGAAAATACGCAGGCTGCAGGTGTGTTGATGATACCGATAACTGAAAGAGGTTTGTTAAGGCGGGTAGAAGGTATTCTGGAAGCGAGTAAAATGCAGTATATTGAAGATATAGAAATCAGTATCAGTGAAGGTTACGAACTGGAGCCACTGCCAACAGGTTATAGTTATCTAGGTTTTATTTTTTCACGTGCGCCAACGCCGTCTTTAGCAGAGCAGGCATTGCGAAACGCCCATAAAAAACTGAAAATAATAACCAGCCCGGTTTTATTTTGTACGCAGAGACAATAGTAAGATTGCTCCCGGGTATAAGCAGGAATTGTGATTCATTTTAAGTGCAATTGAGGTTTAATATTTTTTAGACAGTAGGCCTGGATTGAACGATGGCATTGTGTGTCGAAACTATTATGTTAATAAATAAGGAAAAACGGATAAGATGAGTAACCCGGTAAAAGGAATATCATATTTTTTTAGTGGCCTGTCTCTGGTAATGAAACCAGGCATTCGTCAACATGCGCT
>JAADHQ010000125.1 GCA_013151795.1 Gammaproteobacteria bacterium
CAACATCGAATAATGTCTCACCCAGATTAACTTGCTCGTCCTTGCTCTTCACTTCAGCAACAAAACCAATGCCGCCTTTTTCAGATCGACTACGAATAATATTTTCCAGGCCGGCAAATGCGCCACCTACGATAAACAGAATGTTAGAAGTGTCTACTTGCAGGAATTCCTGCTGCGGATGTTTACGGCCACCTTGAGGGGGTACCGATGCGACTGTGCCTTCGATTAATTTCAACAAGGCCTGCTGGACACCTTCTCCTGATACATCACGCGTAATTGACGGGTTTTCTGATTTACGCGAAATCTTGTCAATTTCATCGATATAAACGATACCCGTTTGAGCCTTATCCACATCATAATCACATTTCTGCAATAATTTCTGAATGATGTTTTCGACATCTTCACCAACATAACCTGCCTCGGTTAACGTTGTTGCATCAGCAATTGTAAAAGGAACATTTAATAACCTTGCCAGTGTTTCTGCCAATAGGGTTTTACCTGTACCGGTCGGGCCTATCAGCAGGATATTACTTTTTGATATTTCAATGTCGTCCTGCGACTGGGATACTTCCAGACGTTTGTAATGATTATAAACCGCCACAGAAAGAACTCGCTTGGCGCGTGCCTGGCCAATAACATATTCATTAAGAACATCGTTTATTTCATTCGGTTTGGGTAATTTACTGTCTTCAGTTGACGTTTTTTCCTGCATTTCTTCGCGAATAATGTCGTTACAAAGTTCAACACATTCATCACAAACAAACACGGAAGGCCCCGCAATCAGTTTTCTTACTTCATGCTGGCTTTTGCCGCAAAAAGAGCAATACAATAGCTTGCCGCTATCATCACCTTTGTTGTTATTTTCATCACTCATAATAAAACCTCGAACCATTTCATGACGTTACTAATTCCAGACTGCACTATCTAACTTACTATATCAAGATAAAATGCAAATCCTATGCCACAAACTATGTTTTTCTATCTGCTTGCCAATTCCCTTTTAATATCAGGTTTTTACTCTTTGTCATCATCCGTAGCTGCTGCCCGGTGCGATAACACTTCATCAATAAGACCGTATTCTACCGCTTCTGTTCCACTCATGAAGTTATCACGGTCTGTATCTCTTTGTATGGTTTCCATATCCCGGCCTGTATGCCCGGCCATAATATTGTTCAATCGGTCACGTATATTCAAAATTTCCTTGGCATGTATTTCAAAATCTGCTGCCTGGCCCTGAAACCCGCCTAATGGCTGATGAATCATCATACGAGAATGCGGTAATGCAAAACGCTTACCATTCTCGCCGCCTGTCAGCAGCAATGCACCCATGCTCGCAGCCTGTCCAATACACAGGGTACTCACATCCGGCTTGATGAACTGCATGGTATCGTAAATCGATAAACCTGCTGTCACCGAACCACCCGGTGAATTGATATACATGTGAATATCCTTATCCGGGTTTTCAGATTCCAGGAACAATAATTGTGCAACGATCAGGTTGGCCATATAGTCTTCAACCTGCCCTACACAAAATATCACTCGCTCTTTCAATAAACGTGAATAAATATCGTAAGAGCGCTCGCCCCTGGGCGTCTGTTCTACCACCATTGGCACTAAACCCACTGATTGTGGATTTAAACCATCCTTACTAAAAATATCGGTCATTATTACTTTTCCTTTAGCGAAACCGCGAACTATGCCGACGGGTTCTCATTCATAATCTCATCGAAAGCCATGTTTTTTTCTGACACCGTTACCTGTGATGACAATAATTCCACAACCTGGTCTTCCATTACAAGCCCTTCCAGGCTTTGCATCAATTCCGCGCTTTCAGTATAGGCCTTGATCACGGCGGCTGGATGCTCGTAAGTACCTGAAACTTCTTCCAGTTTTGCTTTCACTCTAGATTTATCGACCTTTATATCATTTGCTTGAATTACTTCACCTACCAATAACCCCAGCTTGACACGTTTACTGGCCTGATCCAGGAATAACTCCTTGGGTAAAGAAGCATTTTTCATGGATTGAGGGTTATTACCGATCGCCTGTTTGATGAGTGCTTCTACTTCATTATCAACCAGCGCCTTCGGTACTTCAATGTCATTAACCTCAAGAAGCAGTTCCATGACAACATTTTTTTTCTGGGCCTGTAAACGTGCAGCCAGTTCACGGTTCATATTATTTCGTACTTCTACCTTAAATGCCTCCAGACCTTCTGAAACACCGAATTCTTTTGCAAATTCATCATTCACTTCAGGCAATACAGGCTTGTTAACCTTCTTTATTACCACGTCAAACTCAGCTTTCTTGCCCGCCACTTCTTTTCCCTGGTAATCGTCCGGGAAAGTCACTTCAATTGTTTTAGTCTCGCCTTCCTTTGCGCCGATGAGTTGTGTCTCAAAACCGGGAATCATACTTTCAGAACCCAATACCAGCGGAAAGTCCTGATCAGCTTTACCACCATCAAATGGCTCTCCATCAATGCGGCCTTCAAATGTAATGATAATCTGATCAGCTTCTTCTGCTGCGCGGTCTACACTTTCCCATGTAACACGTTGTGTTTGCAGTTTTTCAAACATTTTATCAAGATCTGAGTCTTCAACCGAGGCAACCACTTGTTCAATTGTTTTGCCATCCAGTGAAGCCAGTGTGATTTCAGGATAAACATCGAAGCTTGCACTGTATTCAAGATCACTGCCTGGCTCCATTTTTACATCTCCAACCTTCGGGCCTTCTGCAGGTTTGAGGTTTTCCTGGTTAATGGCTTCATATAGCGTTGATTGCAACACTTCACCCACCACATCCTGACGAACCTGACCACTAAACTTCTGTTTAATTACTTTCATGGGCACTTTACCTGCCCTGAAGCCATCCATTCTGACCGTACGACTCAGTTCTTTTAGTTTGCTATCTACAGCATCATCAATACGTGTGGACGGTACCTGTACTGTTATCTTACGTTCCAAAGTACTAATGGATTCAACTGAAACTTGCATGATGTAACCTCAAATCAAAAAAATAATTAATAGTAAACTGCCTGTTTCTTCATTTTGACAAAACAGGCTGATAAAATTGCCTTCTTTAAAAATATGGTGCGAAAGGAGAGACTCGAACTCTCACGGGATGCCCCACTGGAACCTAAATCCAGCGCGTCTACCAATTCCGCCACTCTCGCATTTATATTACTGTCCAGCACAAACTCTATTGGCACCACTAAATCATAAATACATATAAGTAATTAATTATTATATATATTTATTCATATGATTACTTGTGATTAATGTCCAGAATATGAGCTATACAGGTAATATCAGATCATTATACCGTATCTGTATACTGTTTTGCACAACGACCTTGATGAATATTCATAAAGAATAGATCAATAACCTGTATTACAAGCATTAATCTTTGACGGTTTTACAATGGATTATACGTAAGATTATGTTTTATTTGATATTTATTGGAATTCTAGGCTGAATGCAAGCTGGCGTCAGCTGATTTTTTTTCATTGAAATGGCAGATATTGCGCTGCTCAAGTTTCCCGGCCTGTAGCGCTCTGTCTGCCTGATACATCAATTCTTCCATCGCCGCCTGCGTACTTTCAGACAAAATGGCATTATTAGTCGACAACCCTATATTAAGCTCCAGCAAGGCCAGCCCATCAACTTCCTGTCTGGCTTTAGACACGACATTAAGTATCCGCTCCGCAAATAGTCTCGCCCCATCCTCATCAACTTCCGGCAAAGCGAGTATAAAT
The DNA here is from genome assembly GCA_013151795.1 of Gammaproteobacteria bacterium. Taxonomy (GTDB): domain Bacteria; phylum Pseudomonadota; class Gammaproteobacteria; order JAADHQ01; family JAADHQ01; genus JAADHQ01. The sequence continues at coordinate 3,758 of JAADHQ010000125.1, forward strand.
TGCTCGCCTCGAAGATAAGCCAGAATATCGCCTTCACGTACCTGTAACTTCAGTATATCTGCAACGATTTCGAGTATTTGATCACCTGCGAACAAGCCTTTTTCATCAATCAAATTTTTGAAGTCACAAATTTCCAATACGCAACAACTAAAATCACGCCCATGTCGGTTACTGCGTGCCAAAGCTGCCTGTGATTCAACACAAAAAAATTGCCTGGTTGGTAAGCCTGTTTGCTGATCCATCAACGCAATGCCTCGCATATCTCTTTGCAAATCAGCAGCCTTCTTCAAGGCTTCTTCAAGGCCGTTAGCATAACGATTATTTAACAATACCTGAGTCAGAAGCTGAGCATATAAACTAAAAAAATGCTCATGCGTTATATTAAAATAATCGTTTTTCGGGTGATATAAACATAACACACCACAAACAACATTATGATTCTTCAATGGCACACACATCAATGAACTGGAAGGCATCCTCACACCAATAACATGCTCCGAATCTGGATGATCATCCTCACATTGAATTAAAAACCCGGGTAATTTATTACACTGCTGATGAATGATAGTGCCTGTCTCCGCAGACTTTTCAACAAAACCGTCACCCGGAAAAAATGCCATGTCATTCTTAATATCATGCTCTACGCTGATACTGGAACGTCCCCATCCTGCTCGACACTCCAGTTGCATCTGTTCTTCCTTTTTCATGAACAACGCAGCGCCTTCAATGCCTTTATGTTCCAGCAAAATTTGCAAAACATGAGAAAAAAATTCTTTTTCACTCAATGACTTATTATTCAATTCGGCCAGGGCACTGTAAACTGATAACGAATCAACCAGATTTATTGTTCCGTTATTAACAGTACGAAATAATTCTACCAGGTGTTCCGTATCCACATTCATGCTATTGCCATTATGCATGACAAATTCTCGATATCCTGCCGGTCTGTCGATAGTTTTTGTTGTAATTTATTAATCTGACCTATCGTTAACCCAAGTTTATCCAATGAAAATTGAATATTCAGATGATCTGACAAACTACCGTCACCTCCATGCAAAGCAAGATGATGGGATAACCTCACCAGATGTAGCAACTGCCAATGCTCACCATCATAATCAGGTTTATGATATTGATTGAACATAATCTGTAAATCGATTGGCAAATGCCACCGTTTAGATAAAATTGCACTGGCTTCGTAGCTATTAATACCTATAATTTCACTCTGACTATCTTGCTTATCCAGTTCGGGATTCTCTTTTACCTGCCTTAAGACATCATTCATCTCAGATGGGTATAAATACGTTAACACCAGGTCACCCAGATTATTCAACATACCGGCAAGGTAGGCACGGTCCTGGAAATCACTCTGATCTGTCTGAATGTACCGTGAAAGTCGCTGTGCAATCTGGGCTGTCAATAAGGAATCGAACCAGTATTTTTCCATATTAAAATTAGGACAGGCTTCTACTTTAAATGGCTCATTAAGCACCATGCCCAACGCCAGGCTTTTGACCATACACAACCCCAGAACGCGAACAATCGCATGGCTAATGGTATATATTTGATCCGGGCAACCAAAATAAGCCGAATTTGCTACGCCAATTATACGGCCAAAAACAGCCGGATCCTGTTCTATGGTTTTAGCTAGCTTGGGAATATCTACATGTTCGTTACTCACCTGAGCCATGATTTTTTGTGCAATTGCAGGAAAAGGCGGGAGATCAGGTAAGTCCCTAATTTTAGAACGTTTTTCTTTCAGAATTCGCTGATACATTAAACTGTCTGCCAAAACTTGTGTAAGAAATATTTTTTTTCTTTTATTCAGAAGTATTTATCGGCACAACAGAACAAAATCTTTAGCTTTTCCTCGACCTGCGTCACAAATAAGTGCTCGCTACTCAAATAATTTTGATCCTGAATTTGCCAACTTGGTCAGCAAACACTCTCAAAGTCATGTTATGATCTACTTGCAAGCAAAAAAATAGAATAAAATAAAGAATACATAATAATCCTGACAATTCAGAGCAACAAAAGAAAAATGCCCCTATGAGTGATAATACGTCATATCACCCTGACTACACAGACAAACACAGTGCAAAGACCAAAAGTGCACACGTCATAGCCATTACCAGTGGCAAGGGTGGCGTTGGTAAAACGAATATTGCTACCAATATCGCTATCGCTCTTGCCTCTCGAAATGCCAGCGTGTGTATTTTTGATGCTGATACAAATCTCGCAAATATAAATATCCTGCTTGGCCTTAATCCGGTTTACACGCTGGAGCACTTGCTAAACGGCGAGAAAAATATTAACGAAATTCTCATGGAAGGGCCGCGTGGCATCCAGGTTGTACCCGCAGCAAGTGGCATTGCCGGGATGGCATCCCTGAAAAAACCCCAACGCCAAAAACTCATCACCGCACTTGAAGAGCTTGAAAAACGTTTTGATTATTTACTCATCGATACCGCAGCCGGCATCGGCGATACCGTGCAAGCATTTATACAATCGGCTCAACACACCCTTGTTGTGATCTCACCAGAACCCACATCATTAACCGATGCATTTTCACTCATAAAAGTACTAAAAAGACGTAATTATAATCGCCCCCTGTATGTCATCGTGAATATGGTTCTTAATTATGAAAATAGCATGGATGTATTTAATCGTTTTGAACAAGCCGTAAAAAAATACCTGAACACAGACCTGAACTACATCGGCTACATCACCCTGGACGAAGCAGTTATCTCATCAGTTCGATTGCAACAACCGGTAGTCGTAAACAAACCTGATTCTGAAGCCAGTCAGTGTATCTCCACACTTGCTACCCACATCATCAAAAAACTGGGGCAAAAAGATGCTGACAATAATTTCAGCGCCTACTGGAAAGACTTTGCCGATGATGCATTAATCCCTCGATACAAAACAAATTCAGATGTTACTGATACATTCATTTCTGAAGGCATGGAAATACTTAATACGTGTGAAAGCATCCTTCAGTACTGGAATCATAATCTGCACGACCTTGAACAGGCTGAAAAAATCCAGCAGGAACTACGCATGCTTAAAGATGGCGCGCATATGTCTGATGTATACGAAATCAGCGATTTATGCCGCAATGCTATTTTATTGCTCGACAGCCTGAATGAAGAGAAAATCACACCTACAATAATTCATAGCGATGCAATACACAGAACATTACAAACTATCTCCAATATGCTCATCAGCATACAACACCATCAAGCACCCGAAATAAACGAAGACCTTATCGATGAATTAAATGTATTGCGCATGAACAGCAAGAACATTACAAACAAACTTGTTTATCAAACCGCTCCTCCTCCTGAAAATGAGTCCATAGCGGTATCTGCAGAAAAATTACTTCGCCTTCTCCAGGAAGGCACGGATAACCTGACAAAAGACGAAGCAGAAAAACACATTCAGCCTTTAATTGAAGCGTTTATCACTCAATATAATCAATTCCCACTAAATATACGCAAGTCACTCTATCGTTATCTGGAAATGCAAAACTTCCCTGATAATGAAATTCGCGACCTGATTTTTACACTTGAATCACTATACGAAAAACGTTACCAGCGGCCTGTTCGCGAAATAGACGACAGGATCATTAATGTACTAAGTGAGATTCACGGGTCAAAAGAAAAAACGATTGAACTAACCAGTCAATTACGAAAGAGCTATCGCCGACAATTCAATGAAGATATATTCGATCCGATCAATGAATTACTGGACAAGATAAACCAGGAAGACTTCACAGAAAATCAATTTGATACAATCATGGAATCTTTAAAACACACCTACCGGAATAGATTCGACAAGGATTATGAAGACGAAAATGATTTGTTATTAAAACAGGCTCGCGACCTCACAAAACAAATGATGAAACAGGAACAACGCTTACACGAGGATTTTATTCAATTATCTGAATCATTCAGTAATACAGTGACAAAAAAAGAAGACCTGAGCACCACATCAAACCCTGATCTCATGCAAAATAATCTGGATGATGATCAGCGAGATTGACCTGACCCACCATCGTAAAAAGATATTTATAGATTCTAAAAACCACTAATTTTATTTTATTGGAAACATGGCCAGAGTCGCCTTGTATTTTTCCTCTGCCAGCTGCAAGGCTTCAATAACAATATCATCTCTTAAACCTGCCCTCTTCCAGTATGTCGACTCGGCCGGTACCAGCCGCATTACCTCATCCGGTTCAAACGTATCATGAGATGCAATAATACCGGCAACACAAACAATTGCTGCAGCCGAATGGTATTCACCTGCTTGCTCAGGTTCAAACTGAAATGTTATAACTTGCCGAAGAACCGGAGGCAATTTCCACATACCCGCTAACTCACCGCCGAGATTCGCATAATCGAAACCAATTACTTCCTGTTCCGCAATATGCAGGTCTATTCCGTTATATTTATACTTTGAAAAAGCCTCGCGCGCCAACTCAGGTAACTTGTTAAATATAATAAGATTACCAATTTGATGTAATAACCCGGCAACAAATATAGATTCAATCGTATTTTTATTCTGATGATAGGATGAAAATATGCTGGAAAGAACAGCGCAGCGTATACTTTGCTGCCAGAATGATTCCATGGTTACCAGGTCGTTTCTCATACCTTGAAACATATCAATAACAGTTGTGGCTAATACCAGATCACGCAATTCACGTATACCAATAATCGAAACGGCTCTGGAAATTGTAGCAATTTCTCCGGAAAACCCGAAAAAAGCGCTATTTACTAATTTTAATAGTCTTACGGTAAGCGCGGGATCATTTTCTATGATTGCAGCATAATCGGATATTGAACTGCTATATTTGTCAATTAATTCGGTCAGTCGAAAATAGACATCGGAAGGAGAAGAAATTTCAATTGTTCCTGCTAGAAGGTCCCGGGGCGTTACCCTTATATTTAAATCCGCTTGCATCATATACGTACCAGTATGCAGAAAATATCAACCCTGATCGCCCGACATGGCATGAATCATTATTTGCAATGTGCTCTGTTAATAATTAATGCTTTCTTTTATCAAATAGCGGCCGGATTTATTGTTAAATATCACGCACCTCATCTTCCTTCATTAATTGATCTACAAATGCATCAAACTCTGAAAACCCTTGCTCATACGAAGAAGACTGGTCAGAAGTATTGATAAATGCATCCTCATGCAGAAGGAATTTCTCAGGTACGCCAACATAAAAACCCTGCACGTAATCCACCCCGCATTCAACCATTCTTGACAGGATCTCCTTGTTCTCAACGTATTCCGCTACGACTTTTTTACCCAGACTGTGTGCAATTTCAGTCATGGATTTAACCAGTAGCATATCTGTTTCGTCATTGATTATATTAACGATAAAGGAACCATCCAGTTTAAGCGTATCGACAGGGTAATTTTTTATGTAACTGAAAGAACAAAACCCTGAACCAAAGTCATCTAATGCAAAACGACAACCTAATGCACGCAAACGAGCCACCATCTTTCTCGTTTCAGAAAAATTGGTGATGGCCGCAGTCTCGGTAATTTCAAATGTAATACGTGATGCGGATACCCAGGTCATTTCAAGTTTCTGTTTGATCAAAGCCAGTAATGACGCATCCTGAAATGCATGACCGGATAAATTAATATTAATACCTACGTCATTATGTTCTTCAGGCAGATTCGACATAAAATCCAGTACGTGTTCAACGACCCATAAATCAATCTGATGAATCATGCCCATACGTTCAGCAACAGGGATAAAATCAGCGGGGGTGTAAACCTCGTCGTTCTCACCATGCATTCGGGTCAATGCTTCATAATGTAATATTTTTTTTGTTTTAAGATCCATGATCGGTTGAAAAACAAGGAAGAATCGATTGTTTGCCAACGCATTACGAATAATTGGCACCCAGCGGGTGTAGTTGCGTAACTCCTGTAGTCCTTCATCATCATCACTGAATTTATATACAATATTACGTCCCTGAGTTTTGGCGATATAACAAGCCTGTTCGGCCTTTGCCAACAACTTGCTAACGGTGATGGTCTCTTCAGGTACGTTGATCACAACGCCAATGCTGGCGAATATGTGATAACTGATAGCATTCAGCGTAAAAACATGATCGGCCAGCGTCTTTCTAAGCTCTTCAGCATATTCAAGAGCCGTTGTTTCAGATACATGCTCAAGTAAAATTGTAAATTCATCAGAACCGAGGCGAGAAACCAGATACTCCTGTTTAACAAAATTCCTGAGAACATTGGCAACATCAATAAGCATTCGGTCGCCGATATCATGGCCTTCTGCATCATTAACGATCTTGAATTGATCCAGGTCGATGTAGATCAATGCATTATTGCGATGGAAGTTTCTTGATCTGATGATTGCCAGTTCAAGCGCTTGTTCCAGACGTCGTCTGTTTGACAGACCGGTAAGATCATCATGTGCAACCAGATATTTTAAGCGAGCCTCCATAATTTTACGTTCGGCTCGTTCGGTTTCCCATACCTCCTCACGCATTTTTCGCAGGCCTTTCTCTTGCTGCAAATTAAGCGCAAGTGATACTCTGGGCAATAATTCATTTACCTGGGCATTTGCTGGAATAACATCCAGAGCACCCGCTTCATAACCTTTTTTGATTGCCTCACTCAGAGTGTTTGAATCCGGATCGACCAGAAGAATGATTGCGATATCAGAATATTCTATTCGTGAAACAAGTAAGCGGCATACTTCAAAAATATCCGCTTTTTGATTATTTTCACCCAGGACAACAAGACCAATGTCATCAAAATTATTTGCATGGCTTTCACGTAGCCTGTCCATAAATTTTTGAACACTGTTTATAGATATGATCTTGCCTAGCTTATCCGTTGTTAGCAGGCGCTGTAATCGATCGGCCTTTTCCAGATCACTTTCAACAATACAAATAGACATACTTCGTGATTCTTTTACAACTGCCATATTACCTCTGGAGCAGACCAAGATTTATATTAGAATTCTATTAGTTATCAGGCAGTTTAAAACTGTTGTTAATGGAATGTCAAGCATTACGATGTAAGTCTATGTTTTGCTATATAAGGAACCATTAGATGGTTATAACATTAGTATAAAATCTGACTAACGCAACATTCTCACTGATTTCCCATGAAATACATGTGAAACTGAATATTTGACAAGTTTAGAGGCAAGAATACCAATAACTCCAACCGTTATGCCGAGACATGACCGAATAACGAGGTTTCAGAAGGTAAAACAATATGGAAACTGGCATACACTGACACATAAATACCCGAAAACATTGATGTATGATCTGTTTTCAACTGACTACGGGAAAGGATTTTGATTACAACAGATGCTGGTCAGGCAACGCTATTTGTGATTTCCTGCTCAATGGCCATTTCATGCTCCATATCCAGGTTGATTGACTCTATAAGCTTTTTCGACAATAAAGACCTTACCTGCATGGAAACATTGGATTTCAATTGCAGCTCATGACAATCAAAACGGGTAATGCGTGTATTCAGCGAAGGCCTTGAAAACACGAATATTTTTCGTTGTTTATACTGCTCACGAAGAAAATGGTAATAGCTTGATGCACGGTTCCGGATAATCACTGATGGTGTTTCCCAGTAGCGCTCTTCGCGGTCAGACTGCATTGAAACAAGTTGCCCTTCTACTGAACTGATACCTGTAATATTATCGTGCAGCAGACGCATTGGTTGTTCTGTGGTTCTTCGAAAACTTCCATCTTCCGTTTCTTTAAAGATAGCAATCTGATGCGTACCATTCAGATCATAATAGACTGGAATTCTAACCATTTCGACTTCCCCGCAGTTACCGAAAAAATAAAAAATACACTTGTAAACACAGGCCGATTAAATCGACATACCATGCATAAATCCCGCAATCTATACATCACTGTTTCTGAAATCAGAATAACATAGTAAAATGTAGGTGTATATAGTATTTAACACATTTGGCGTAGGCAATAAAAAACCTGATGAAATCAGGTTCTTAGGAGTGGTGGGCCATGAGTGACTCGAACACTCGACCAAGAGATTAAGAGTCTCCTGCTCTACCAACTGAGCTAATGGCCCAAATATGGGGTGGACGATGGGGATTGAACCCACGACCGCCGGAATCACAATCCGGAGCTCTACCAACTGAGCTACGCCCACCATAAACTGTTTAAATGGTACGCCCGGCAGGACTCGAACCTGCTACCCTCGGCTTAGAAGGCCGATGCTCTATCCAGATGAGCTACGGGCGCATAATCATGCCTGCCAGAACTAAAATATGATCTCAGGGTAAAGAGATTATTCGGGGCCGTTGCCGCTTTGCCGCTCGTCGAACTGCCTGTTTATACGTCGGGAGTTCGAACCTCTCTACCCAGGACATTTTTATGCCCTGACCTTTAATATGGTCGGGGTAGAGAGATTATTCGGGCTTTGCCCTCACCCCTTCGGGGCCGTTGCCGCACTGCGACAACGTTCTACGCGGCTTTGCCGCTTCGTCGAACTACCTTTTTATACGTCGGGAGTTCGAACCTCTCTACCCTAGGCTATATTCTGCCTGTTATTACTTAATATGGTCGGGGTAGAGAGATTCGAACTCCCGACATCCTGCTCCCAAAGCAGGCGCGCTACCAGACTGCGCTATACCCCGTAATATGCCACGTATGGCAAGGAATGCGATAATACGTGCTGACTCCGTTCAGGTCAATTATCTTGTTCCATTTAGGCGATAAAAAATCAAAAAAATCGGTTTTTTCCAATTTTTTGCCTCTGCGTTAAAAAAGTTATTTTTTTTCACGCAAATCTCTAAAAACATAACATCTGGATACCCCCTTTTTTCATTGCTTGTTTAAAACTCCCTAAGCATGCGAAAATAGCCCGATTATAGTAAAGGGTAATAAGCATCATGAGCGCTCAGATAATTGACGGAAAAAAAATAGCTGCCAAAATCCGTCAGGATCTCACTCTGAAAATCAAACAATTACAAAAAGATCACAATTTAACGCCAGGACTGGCCGTTGTTATTATTGGAGAAGACCCCGCATCACAGGTATATGTCAGAAATAAACGAAATGCCTGTGAAGAAACAGGCATCAAATCAGTCGGATATGACCTGCCCGAGTCAACTTCACAAAAAGATCTCCTTGAACTCATCAATAAACTTAATGAAGATGATGATATTGACGGCATTCTTGTCCAGTTCCCTGTGCCTGATCACATTGACACAGAAACCGTGATCGAAGCAATAAGACCTGACAAGGACGTAGATGGTTTCCACCCCTACAACATAGGGCGTCTGGCAGTACGCATGCCTGCGCTACGTTCCTGCACACCTTATGGCGTTATGAAACTGCTTGAAAGTACTGGCGAGACATTTCACGGTAAAGAAGCATTAATAGTCGGCGCATCTAATCATGTTGGCCGGCCTATGGCTCTGGAATTACTGCTTGCTGGTTGCACCGTTTCCATCAGCCACCGGTTTACACGTGACCTTGAGGCATGGGTGAGACGATCAGAAATCATTGTCGTTGCAGCAGGAAAACCCGGGCTGGTTAAAGGCGAATGGATCAGGCCAGGGGCAACGGTTATCGACATTGGCATCAATCGCACTGATAAAGGAAAACTGGTAGGCGACGTGGATTTTGAAAGTGCAAGGCAAAACGCAGCCTGGATTACCCCTGTTCCTGGTGGCGTTGGTCCAATGACAGTCGCAACTCTCATGTTAAATACAATTGAGGCGGCTACATCGAGGCGCAATATAAAACCATAATCACATCTGCCTCATGGTAACTGTCGTTATTTATTATTGAGGGCGTATGTATTTTCCTACCTGTGAACTCATCCCGTTGAAACATGCCTTATATTCAGGAGACTTAAACAACTGACGTGCGTCATAATCCGTGGCAAACAGATCATCTTCAAACAAACGTATCTGAACCTCTTTACCATTCAGTTTTCCTTCACAAAATTCATAGACAAGATCCGTGGACCCGTCATATTGTTTGAAGGCGTGTAGATCGCCATTGTAGTTATGTATATTAATCAGGGTTTGTACTGGTGCGTTACGCTGAAACGGGAGATATGCTGATACATAGTCGCGAATGACTCGCCCTTTTTTGTCGTATACAAAAACCTCCATGCTATGCGGCACATCAGGATGTTCCATTTCCCATTGTATGTTGCTTAATATATTACCCGTTGCTTCATCTATATAGGTCACTTCACGATAATATTCAGGGTTTGCTCTATAACCACCTGTCTTCTCTATTTTTTTAATCTTTTTTCCACTGATTTGTTTTTGATGCAGATCAAGACACAGATCAGAAAAATGATTCCAGGACTTAACCTGTACTGTATCTTCCTTCATGGTTGACTGATTGCCATCTGCCAGCGCGTGTGCAGACAACGATAAAAGTATCAAGGTAATAGCGACATTTCTTTTCATTACAACCGTCTCCAGATAGTATTTATTTATAATTTTATTTATACATCTCAATAGAACCTGTTAGTAGGACTTCTGTTATCTGTATTAGTTCCAGAAAAAACAACTTAATCATATGCTGTCTTGCACGATAAAACAAAGCAAATCCAGTACTGACGTAAAACCGGGCGCTGAACAAATTTTTTCACATCCGCGAACCTTTCATCTTCAATACTAGCATCTGAATACAGCCCTGCATTAAGCGGGGATATAACACCATTAGGGTTTTTATGGTTTTTTATATCTCTACACCAATACCCTATCCACTTTTCCAACGTTATGTTCTCTGGCCAATTAAATACTCCTGCCAGCAAATTCATTCCCTTTCTTAGCTGTACCGGATTTTCTGCTTGCCTTATCTGTTGGCGCGCAGCTATCAAGATACCTGTTTTCCGGATAACTGATAATAACAACGGCAATATTTTCCAGGTAACGAAAAACAACAATGCCAACATTAAAACATCAAACATCCAAAGCGCATAATAATTAAAAACATACACCGTTTTAAATACATATTGCTTATTATTAATCCTTTGCGTTTTTGCATCAAATGACTGTAATCGTAATGTTGGCAACATGACCCAGCCATTCGATTTTAATACAAAAGGAATACTGTAGTGAATCTGCTGTGTGACTTCATCAAAGCCTTTTATCGTTGACCGTTTTGTTTCTGCTGGTAAAAACTGGATGCCATTATTACTTCTTAGTTGCTGCCTTATTTCTGGCAATACATCAGGTGTTATATCTTGTCCACGTAAATAAATATCCCAATAATAGACCTTGTCTGTTTCATACAAACCCAACCATGATTCAGCTTTCGGGAAATCAGATTCAAGTTCAATATCTCCAACCGCTATATATGGAGGCAAATAAGGGGGTAACGGTTTATTATTAATAATTTGCGACTTAAATCCTATTCTATGTATTACCTTCCCGCCCTCACTGTATATCAGCGGAGGAATAATCAGCGTTTGATCACCTGCACGCGTCATGAAATACTTCACATCCAGTAGATAACGATATTTAAAGCCATCCGCATTACCCGTTTTTTCTTTTTTAACGTTTAAGGGTATCGCCCCTGTACCCGGCGTATTTTGATAATCGATATCCAGCGTAATAAATGAATCATTACTTTCAAGGCGATATTGTATCGTCAGGAATTGTCGGGTAAATACCTCTTGTGCAGACAATTTATAACTCGCACTGATTTTTTTAGTGCTAACACGCTTGTCCATCTCATCTACAAACAAAGTATATTCTTTTACTGCCGACGCGGGAGTATCCTCAGCATAAACAACGCCAACGGAATTTAAATACGCGTAAAATAAAATCCATAGCACTATTTTTACCATGGTGCTACCCCCGGTAAGACAACAGGCTTATCCAACGGTGCGGGGAAACCTTCCTCATCTTCAAATAGTGACTTCCATAACAGCGACTGATCTTGCTTGGACTGCAAAACAATTCGCCGGGCCTCAAGCAAATCTACCGCTGTAACAGTTCGATGTTGTCTTCTGTCTTGTTTATTGATACTACTATCTGCTACTACTGCTTGCTTGCCTCTTATCGCAATAGCCGCCAGGGCATCACTATTCTGCCCGGTTTCAGAATAGTTAGTTTGTTCTTTTTTCTCTTCTTCACCAAGGCTGAAATCACCACTGCCTCCGGCATTTTCACTTAAACGTGCGCTGCGCGGCCCCCTGCCTCCACTTCGTCCTTTACCTGGATCATAAAAAGGGTCTTCCATTAATGACGCAAGCAGAGACGAAACAAATTCCTTATTAGCCTTTGCATCAACATGATCAGACCTGTACCTCAAAACATCTTCAAATGTTGTCAATGAAGCATCGTATCGTTTGATCATAAAAAAACTGTTGCCCAGGTTATATAAAGCATTTGCACGCCGGGTATCCGTGTCAGCAATCAAAAAAGCCTGCGTAAACTGTGTAATGGCACTGGCATAGTCCTTCATCTGGTAAGAACTCGCACCCTCACCCATCCTGGCAATAAAACCTGTTGATAGTGAATAGATATCCAGCGCGGCCTGATAATCTTTCCCTGTAAAAAGCTCAAAGGCATCTAATTGTTTTTCTGGAGAAATGATTTCTGCATAGCTTTCATCGGCAGGCATTAATCCTGCCAGCAACACAACTGTCAATAACAGGGGCTTGCCTGAAAATAATCGAACCCAGTCAATGGTGACCAACAACAGTAATAAACATGCAGATAATATAAACCATGGGTAAAGCTCTACCCATGCCTGCTTGTCATTAGCATCCGTAATTTCTTCGCCTGCAATACGATTAATCCCCTGCAAATAAAGCTTATCAAGATCGGTCATATCATCCGTCATGGTGGCATAAGAACCTCCACTGCGTAATGCAAGTTCTTTAAGAATACCTTCTTCAAGCCGCGTTCTGACAACCTGTTGATCGACCATTAGCCAGCCAGTTTCTGCATCAGGTATCGACGTCCCTTCATAAGTTCCCACCCCCATAATAAATAAAGGGCTTTGTAATAAATCTTCATCTATTTTTATTTGACGGTTTAACTCTCCATCCGTTAAAACAATAATGGCTTTGTTCGTTGAATGCTGTAGATGTTTGTTAGCCAACCTGATCGCCGCTTCTATATCACTGCCTTCAGTTGGCATCAGATTTTTTCTTATGCCATTAACATAAAACTGTAATGCGTTTCTATCCCAGGTAAGCGGGCTCATCACATGTGGGCGCCCCGCATATAAAATAATTCCCAGCCTGTCTGACTTATTCAGTGACAGTATCTGATACAATTCGGCTTTTGCTCGTTTTAACCGGCTGGGTTTAATATCAGTCGCTGTCATCGAACGTGAAACATCCAGCAAGACCATTACATCAACACCACTGGAATGATCCACAGCTTGTGGTGGATCAGGATATCTTGGCCCGGCCATGGCCACAGCAAACAATAACCAGACCGACTGCATTAAAATAAAATGTATTCGAGAGCGTCTGACAACATCAGCATCCGGTGTAGCGATAACCCACGGCAATAATTCAGTGTCGGCATAATCATTATTTTTATGGCTGGACTGAAGGCGTAAAAACAACATAACAATCAGTGGCTGAGCTGCAAGCAATAACCACCATGGCTCTCTGATCTGTAAAATATCCCAGGAAAACCCAGTCATATACGTGCCTTTTGTCTTAAAGAAAAATATTGCAACCCACTAAAAACCAGTAACCCAAGCAACAATGGCCACTGATATAACGGCTTTTTGATATATAACATTTGCGGTTTGTCCTGACTACGCTCAGCCTGCTGAATATCCTGAATAGCGCTGGACAAGGCATTGGTATCACCTGCCCAGTAAAATTTACCGGCAGTGTGTTTGGCGATGGCTTTTAATTTCTGGATATCAGCAGGATCATAAATCAATCCCGATGCTTTTTTTTCAGCGGCAGCCTCTGACCGTGCACCAATAGCAACGGTGTAAATATGCAGGCCTGATTGCCTTGCCAACTCCATTGCCACCTGATAATTTATTTTTCCTGTCAGGCGTGTTCCATCCGTTAGCAACACAAGTGCCCTTTGACGATTACTTGATTTATTAGCTTCATGTACAGCCTGTGTTAGCGCATTCCCCAGTGCCGATGTTCGCCCTGCGACACCTACCTTTATTCGCGACAACATGGTCTTTGCCAATTCATGATCACGGGTTAAGGGAACTAATGTATAGACAGAATCCGCGTAAACAATAATGGAAACATTGTCGCCTTTTAGCTGGTCAATAAAGCGTGAAAGCATCCCTTTTAATAGCGTCATTCGATCAATTCTTTGCCCTTGCAATATATAGTCTCTTTGAATCATGCTAACAGATGCATCAACGACAAAAACAATATCACGGTATTTTTCCGGTTTCTGTAATTGTTTCTTTACCCACTCGGGTTGCGCCAGAGATACAAAAAACAGGCTTACGCACGACCATACCAAAAACTGATTTAGCCATTTTGAAGAACCTGTAGTTTTTGTAATTTTTGATTCAACCAGATGCTTTATCAACTCATATTGCGAATGAAAATAGTGTTGACTGCTTGTTGATGAATAATCCAGCAAGCGCCAGCGAAACCGACTACCCGTAAATAATTTCAGCATCAGATAACCTGAGAATATAATAACCGGCGCGATCAACCAGAATCCATTAGCAAAATGAAACTGCCACTGCTGACTCAATGTATCTATAGCTCCATTCATATCAGTTTATTTATTAACGTTAATATTTTTTTTACGTCATGAGACTTGTAAGGTTGACTTGAAAAACGCAGTTGATTGCTTTGTAATATCAGCCATTCCCATTGCTGTTTTGTTATCGGGATATCATGATCAGCATAACTTGTTTCGCTCAGATTATGCCGGCCCAGCAATAAGCGCAGTATAGAAATAACCAGGTCACCACAATCACTCGATTGCAAATCAGCCCAATTACCTTTCAACTCCCTGTATAATTTTTTTGCCCTCACAAGAGGACGCCTTTGATACGAAAACAATAAAAACCCTGTAATCGCCACCACAATAACTGTGCTTACAACAATATAATAACCGGTCAATTCAGGCATCACTGGCAACACAGGGCCTGCTATATCCCTTAATCCTTCCAATACGCCTGCTTCTTCAGACATAAGTGAGCTGCCTCACAATTTCATCAAAATCCTGATCGGTTCGGGTACTGACAAAAGGAATTTGAATGGATGCAAATAATGCCTGCAGATCCTGTATTTTCTGCTGGGCGGCCTGTGAATAAGTCTTTCTCATCATGTCATCTGCATGTAACGTGATGTATTGCTCACTATCATAGGCATTGATTGGCCATGCACCTGTAGCAGGTAATATTTCTTCAGCTGGATCCAGCACCTGTATCGCGAGTAAATTATGCATCTGGCTCAATTCAGATAATATCGCTTTATGTGTTTCATTAAGGTCATGGAAGTCACTGATCAATACAATCTGACTGCCAGATACCAACC
Source organism: Gammaproteobacteria bacterium (assembly GCA_013151795.1). Taxonomy (GTDB): domain Bacteria; phylum Pseudomonadota; class Gammaproteobacteria; order JAADHQ01; family JAADHQ01; genus JAADHQ01. Next base: position 19,268 of record JAADHQ010000125.1, read on the forward strand.
TGAGGTGTAGTTGTGATAACAAGCTACTCAACTCCGGGGTGGATGGAGAATCATTCAGAACTTCGCAATGTTCAGCCACGTTTGATAACCAGGCAAGTATTTTAGACCTGGATCTTTGCGGCTCACCCCAGACGCTTTCGGGTTGCATAACAACACCGCCTACTGAATAGCCTTGTTTAATCGATACCCCTGCAAGGTAGGCTGCTATTTGTACTGCCCTGGTAATTTTTAAATGGCAGCGTGTACCAAAACGCATGGCAGCACGGCGGTCTATTACGATTATTTTACTGGTCTCACGTTCTTCCCTGAATATTTTAGTATATAACTCATTGGTTCGTGCCATCAGTCGCCAGTTAATATTACGAAGGTCATCCCCTGCCTGATAGGGACGACTCTCTTCGTAATCTAACCCACTGCCACGAAAGGGGGATAATTCTTCACCGCTGCGTTTTTGCATTGTCTCGGTTTGAGCTGCAACATTTAATGTCATTTGTGACATACCACGTTGCATATAATCCAGCACCTCATCTCCGGTCATCAAAGGTATGGAGGAGACTCCCCGAATAGTTGTTTGTTTTTTTCGACCGAACATCGTCTTTAAGGCATGGGAACTTTTTTGATAATACCTTCAATAATACTGTTTTTATCAACGCCTTCAGCCTGTGCAGCAAAGGAGATGATAATACGGTGTCGTAAAACATCCGGCAACATTTCAACAATATCTTCAGGTGTTAAATAATCACGTCCATTTAGATACGCAACTGCACTGCCGGCTTTTAATAATGCCAATGAAGCACGAGGTGAGGCACCAACCTCGATATACGACTCCCACTCCGGAATATATTGACCAAGATTTCTAGTAGCCCCTACCAACCGAACAATATATTTTTCAACTGCCTCATTGACATGAATTTCAGAAACTTCCTTACGTGCTTTCAATACCGTATCAGGGTGGATTGGTGAATCTGCTTCAGTGATATCACCCTCAAGCTGTTTTTTTCGATCACGTCTCAATATTTCAATTTCTTCATCTTCGCTCGGGTATTGCAATTCAATATGCAATAAAAAACGGTCCAGCTGCGCTTCAGGTAATGGATAGGTACCGGTTTGCTCTAATGGGTTTTGTGTCGCCATTACAATAAATAAATCAGGCAATGCCCGGGTGACACCATTAACGGTAACCTGATGTTCCTGCATCGCTTCAAGTAATGCAGATTGAACTTTTGGTGGCGCTCTGTTTATTTCATCGGCCAGAATAATTTCATGAAAAACAGGCCCTTTAACAAAACGAAATTCACTTTGTTTAGCATCATAAATTTCTGTACCCGTTAAATCGCCTGGTAATAAATCCGGTGTAAACTGTATCCGTTGTGAACTCGCATGAACACCGCATGCCAGGGCATTGACTGCCGTTGTTTTCGCAAGGCCAGGGGGGCCTTCGAGTAAAATATGGCCTCCCGTCAACATAGCAATCATTAACCGGTCCAGTAAAGCTGCCTGACCAACAATGATACTCTCGAGATGTGAACGCAATAATTTGAATGAAACCTGTGTACTGTTATCCGTTTCTGACATATTTCTGACTCATTTATTATATTAATATCATCATCATAGATTATATCTATACTTGTAAAATAGCCACAATTACAATCAGTTTGCTTAAAACACAAACAAAAAAGCCGCAATCAAGCGGCTTTTTTGTGCATAATTTGCATCATCTTACATATCGTCACGTTCCAGTTTTGTCGCAGTCGATACGCCGTTTTTTGTATAGTAACGTATTTCTACATAGTCTCCTTGTGAAAGCGATTGTAAATTAAACTTTGGATCAGGCATAAAACCATTATCCCTGCTGTCTTTCATAATTGTTTCACTGGTAACCGTAACAACAAGACCGGATGTTAATGTCACCATTCCGGAATTTGTTGCTGTTGTTGTCTTTGTCTTGCTTTCCACGGTACCCGAAACTTTATTGCTTGATTCACGTTCAGCACTTATTTCATCTGCAATAAGCTCGCCATTTAAATAATATCCTTCAACCTTGATCATTACACCCGCCATCAAATCAGACTTGCTAATACCTTCGAACTCAGTCTTGTCATTGACGGTAATTTGTTCCCCATCAACTGAAAAACTGTTGCCATTTATTCCTGATGTAATTAATCCCTTTATATCCATTTCTTCATTATCGTCTCCGTCATGCCCTTTCTCACCCGTACTTTCTATTTCGACACGGCTGGCAATGAGTTCTCCTGAAACACCATCTATCCCTGACGTGCTTTTTATTTCTACATATAAGCTATCAAAACTACCTGTTGGCATATCTTTGAGAATCGCCGCAGAATAATCGACGGTAATACCACCAATATCAAATTTACTATTCATTTGATCATGGTTAATTATCACACCCTTGACTTCAACTCCTTCTGAATGTGTAGCAAGATAGGTTGCAAAATCTGCTGCTTTTACTTCTATTCTTGTTGCACTAATAGATCCTGTGCCGGATGAATGCCCACTGACTTCAACAATCATTCCTGATGTAATCAGATCAGGAGTAGCAACACCTTCAATAATTGTATTGTCCGTAACAGTAACCGTTTGCCCCATTACATCTATAGTACCCGTTGTTTGACCTGAACCAATATTGTTTGCAATCACAAGCCCTTCAATATCATCTTTAAAGGTAATTTTTGTTGCTGTTCCTGTTGAACCATTGCTGTTTACACTTCCTTCAACAGTAACCTGCATACCTACTTTTAAATCATCTTCATTACCATTGATATCATCAATTGAAATACTCGAATTGCCTGTTTCAAATTCAATACCATTAATAAAGACACTTCCAAAACTACTTATCGTACCTGAAAATGTACTACCGCTAGTTGGTGAGCTACCGCCTCCACCGCATGCTGTCATGACAATAAGTGTTGCCAATAACGTTCCTGTAAACATTATTGGTGACAAAAAACGTGATGTTGTAGATTTTTCCATCTTGGATCTCCTGTTCAGTGGGTATGAATGCATCAAGCGAAATCAACCATGCCTGAGCTATAATTGGGATTATAATCCCAATTATAGGAGATCGCAATATATTTGGGTAATATTTCCCAATTATTTATAAAAAATATAAAAATACCTTATATATACTACTTATATAATATGGTAATTATCGTGTACTGAAAGGGAGTGGCTGTTTATGCAGGGCTGGATTTAACCATCATAGACAGGCGTCTATCTCAAGTGAATACGGGGATCGGTATCTACACAAATTATCTGCGCGTAATTATTCACGACGCCAGCTGGTGCCACTGGCAGAATCTTCAAGAATAATGCCTTTTTCTTTAAACAGATCCCGTATTCTGTCAGATTCCGCCCAGTCTTTTGTGTCTCGAGCTACCTTACGCTTCTGAATCAATATTTCTATTTCAGCGTCTGCCAAATCATCACCTGCCTGAGGACGGGCACCTTGTTTTAAAACCTGCTCAGCATCACTTTGTAAAATACCCAGTAATGAAGATAACTTGACCAGAATACTCCCGATATGATTAGCCCGCTCATGGTCATTCGTTTTTGCCTGATTAATATCGCGTCGGCACTCTGCCAACACTGCAACGGCTTCAGCTGTATTAAAATCATCATCAAGTGCTGCGTAAAATCGTTTACCATAATCTTCCGTGTCATCAGTATCTGATATAGTCAGTCCCCGCAGTGCCGTATAGAAGCCTTCCAACGCAGCTTGTGCATTATCAAGCTGGATATCCGAGTAATTTAACGGGCTGCGATAATGACTATTCAGAATAAAATAGCGTATGACCTCAGCACGATACCGCACCAGTATTTCACGCACAGTAAAAAAGTTACCCAGTGATTTAGACATCTTTTCATCGTCGATGCGTACAAAACCGTTATGCATCCAGACATTAACAAATTTTTCCCCGGTAGCACCTTCTGATTGTGCTATCTCATTTTCATGATGAGGAAACTGTAGGTCCTGGCCACCTCCGTGAATATCAAAATGATTACCCAGGCAATGGGTCGACATCGCTGAACATTCAATATGCCAACCTGGACGACCTTTTCCCCAGGGGGAGTCCCAATGTGGTTCTTCCGGCTTTGCGGCTTTCCATAAAACAAAATCCATTGGATCATCTTTTGCATCGTCTATATCAACACGTGATCCTGCTTGCAGCTCTTCCAGCTTTTTCCCCGACAGTTTACCGTACGTTTTGAATTTACTAATATCATAATAAACATCGCCATTATCGGCAGGATAAGCCAGCCCCTTATTAACCAGGACTTCAATCATACTGATGATTTCACCTATATGAGTTGTTGCTTTGGGCTCCTGATCAGGTTGCAAAACATTCAACGCTTCGGAATCATGATGCATTTCGTCAATAAAGCGTTCAGTAAGATCAGTGAATGCTTCGTTATTTTCGTTTGCACGTTTAATAATCTTGTCGTCTATATCGGTAATATTACGCACATAGGTCACATGCTGCTCGCCATAGATATGGCAGAGATAACGGTATACAACATCGAAGACCACAAGCACTCGCGCATGCCCCAGATGACAAAGGTCATAAACCGTCATACCACAAACATACAAACGTACATTTTCAGGGTCGATAGGCAAAAATGCCTCTTTACGGCGTACTAAATTATTATAGATCTCTAACATACAGATTCCTGCAAATGGGACACATTAATACGATATTCTATACCAATATCGAAAAGAGTGAATTTTAACGGAAAAAGGTGCCCGTCTACAAAAAGGATTTTGAAGACGCCCGCAAAAAGCTATATTATAGGTATATACATTAAAATCTTTTGAGGTAAATACAGTAATGGTACGCAATTTTAGTCTGGCAATCGTGGGTATTCTGATAATTGTAGCCGTGCTGGCGACTCAGAAGATCGGCGATAACAATAAACCAACCCAATCCATCACGACAGGAACAAAAACCATGAATATTTCCATGAAGACCAATTTTGGCACCATAACCCTGGAACTTTACCCTGAAAAGGCACCTATTACTGTTAAAAACTTCGTCTCATACATTGAAGATGGTTTTTTCAATGGAACAATTTTTCACCGTGTCATTCCTGGTTTCATGATCCAGGGTGGCGGCTTTGTCTCTGGCATGACTCAAAAAGACACGAAAGACAATATTAAAAACGAAGCTGATAATGGTCTCAGCAACGATACGGGCACTATTGCGATGGCACGTACACCAGACCCGGACTCGGCTTCTTCCCAGTTTTTTATCAATCTGAAAGACAATAGTTTTCTGAACTATAGCGCACCTACACCTCAAGGTTGGGGGTATTGTGTATTCGGCAAGGTAACCAGTGGAATGGATATTGTCGCATCCATAGAAAAAACAGCAACCTCATCTGCTGGAATGCATCAGGATGTACCTGTTGATGATGTCATTATCGAAGAGGTAACCATCATTGCTGACGAAACACCTGAAGCGACAGAAGCGACAGAATAAGCCAGAAGCCTTCTGGCAATCAATATGCAAGGCGAAACATTATTCATCTCTGATCTGCATCTCGACTCAAAACAACCGGAGATACAGAAGCAGTTTCTACAATTCATCGAACAGGATGCAATGGGTAGCGATGCCCTTTACATCCTCGGTGACTTGTTTGAAGTCTGGCTTGGCGATGATGATGACAACCCCGATAACCTGCTTGTTATTCAAAAGTTAAAACAACTAACTGATCAAGGCACACCTGTTTATATACAACATGGCAACCGTGATTTTCTGCTCGGTAAGCATTTCGAAGACATCAGTGGTTCAATATTACTGCCTGACCCTCACGTAATCGACCTCTACAATCAACGCATTCTGATCATGCATGGGGACCTGCTATGTACTGATGATATAGAATATCAGAAATTCCGAAAGACAGTGCGTAACCCTGACTGGCAAAAACAAACCTTGCAGCTTTCTTTAGATAAACGTAAAGAGCTCGCAAAAAGTATTCGAATAAAAAGCCAGCAACAAACGCAGCAAAAATTTGAAGATATTATGGACGTCAATCAACAGGAAGTTGAGAAAATGCTATTGCAACATAATAGCCTGTTATTGATTCACGGTCACACTCACAGGCCAGCTATACATAAGGTGGATATCGAAAAACAACAAGCCACCCGCATTGTACTCGGTGACTGGTATGACCAGGGAAGTGTATTACGCTGGAATGCAGAAGGTTACAAACTAGACAGCTTAACCCGATAATAATTTACAGATTTAACCAGGTCATTGCATCATCAATATTATTAAAAACTTTAACATCTCTTAACTCGTCTTTTAACAGAAACTCAACAACATGCGACAAACCGTAATCAGAGGCATCTGCTGCAACTACTGCAGACCGACCTCCTCCACGTTTATCTGCATATTTTCGCATTAAATTAACGAGCTGATTAATTGCTTCACTGTTTATCGATGCAGTGCTACCAGGTGTAACCAGGGTTAGTATAGACATACTGGGCTGGAATTCCGGATTTAAATACAACTGTTCAAATGCGCTCAGTATCTCCTCGGTTGTTAACTCATCGGAAGTTTCCTGAGTAACCAGATTTCGATCCAGATCTATGGTTGTTTTAATACTCATAC
>JAADHQ010000040.1 GCA_013151795.1 Gammaproteobacteria bacterium
CATCGTTTTAAATCAGTTCCAAATTTAGCGAGTTATATATCGGTAAGAGTAATGATCTATGATGTTAGTAGAGATGATTTTGTCTACGATGGTACACTTGTGCGTTATGGTTACCTAAATAAAACCAATTTAACACAAAATGAAGCTTTAATTGGTAAGAGTAAAGCATTATTCCTTGATGAATTAAAAAGACTCATTCCAGTTTCAATGTATACGGTATTAAAAGATGTATCAATTATACGTACTGAAAAGTAAAAGGGTCAAAAGTAAAAGTGTCAGGTTGAACCTCCCCCAGTTTCACAGGTACTTTTAATCAGAGACTTTGGTCTCTCAAAGGAGTGAGCTACCCCCAATGATTTATCTTACCCCCATTGATCCTGGGATGTAGATAAATGCAGGCAGGTTACAACAAACAAAGCTCAAAGCGTCATCCTGATAATCATAGGTGTTTTAAACCCTTGAGGCAGGACTATGAGTTCTATGTTTTCTCCACTAGATTTATTCAACATAGAGTTCAAAATTGTCGAACTCTCTATAGGAGAGCCATTCATATATAACAGTATATTCGCCTGTTTTAATCTCGGCATGATATGCGGGACTTCCATCAACAACACTTACGACCATTACACCTTGTTTAATTCGTTTCTTTTGCCTGAATTCTGCACTCATATCTTTATAATATGCACCTAAGATATATGTTTTTGGCTTAGACCAGTATGTCGCCAGGTAATTACCGTCACCATATTTCAGAATGACTGTGTCGACTCCAAGTTCATTACCCCATTTTTGTGAAGCCCTTACACCAACAAACTCTAATTGAGGACTATCCATATAACAATAACCCATCATGATAAAACCCTTAACGTGCATCTCTGCGCTGGCTTTTTCCATGTCATCGACTTCAATGTAATTCACATCTCCGTTTGATTGAATAAACATGTCATCTTTAGGATTTTGTAAAGGAACATAAGACCAATAGTAATGTAATGGGTTTGCACATGCCTGCAGTAGTAACAGGGCACCAGAAATTGTAATTGTTTTTAATTTTTTCATTTAGTTTCCCCTGGCAACTCTATCGCTTGCAAGTCTCTTGGCTCTCTGCTGGCACTCCAAGGTTATTGGATGTACAGTTTTGATAGTTAATCCCGGACCCAATTCCTTGGCCACCTTCAATAATAAAACCCGAAACATCGATAAGAAAACCCGAATCAGGATCAAATAACTGATCTAATGGATTGCCTGGATTAAATTTGCTGGACTGCGGGACATTGTAGGTACCCATGTTGGCTTTTAAATTCTTTTGCTGCTGCTGCGCTTCCAGCTCTTGTAAACGTATCAACTTCTGCTGTCGTTCGTTCTCCAATCGATTGTAGTATGTTTGATTGGTATATTGATAACCGGATATCAGTCTTTTATTTTCTGCAGCAATTTGTGCAGCTTGAATATTATAAGCATTATTTATTGATTGACTTAGTGACATGTTAATTGCATTGACCGACCCGATGATAGGCGCGATTCTAGCCCAGATATCGTAAGGCTTGTGATACGTCCAGTAATTAGGACTATATAAGGATTCAGGCTGTACACCATCAGGTATAGGCTTTACTTCAGGAGCGCTCAGGCAACCCGTCAATAAAAACAATACGCCTGTTATTAAAGATTTATATAAAACCACAAAATTATATTTCATTTTTATATTATTATTAAATATAATCACATTTTTCACCTTTTCTTGTTTGTGAACCACAAAAAAAATTGTTGCATACTCTTATGCAAAGTCTGAATCAGATAAATTCTCTCGCCTATTTATTGGCATAGTGTGAGTCATTTGAATAAACGACGTAACCCCCGGCCCTCCCAATGTAAGCCAGATAACACACAATCGCCGCCGATTATTGCATTATTCTATATAAATAATAACATGCATTTATCACAAAACTATTCCATCAAAGTAACCCTTGACATAGTTAAGTAGAACGCAATAAAGGGATCAGAGTGAACTTCCCTCAATATCCCGGTCACATTTATTAAGCAGTATGTATTCTTTTATATTCTAAAGGTGTTTTATAGTCTAAGAAGGGATGCAGTCGCTGTGAATGTAATGCAGCTCAATGTATTTGAATATAGATTGTTTGGCTTCCTGCCTGGTCGCATAATTTTTATCATTCACAAGCTCTTCCTTTAATGCATGGAAAAATTTTCAGCAACCGTACTATCATGACATTCATCTTTACGACTCATACTGCATATCATCTTGTGCCGATTTGGTTTTTCGCGATACATACCCAGTAGTATATTCGTTACCTTGATCTGAATGAACAAGAACACCTTGTGGTGAATCACGATGATTAATGGCTATATCTAATGCATCCAGCTTGTAATCGCCCTTGAGTAGATATCTAATATGATGGCCAGATAAAAATATCTTTCTCGTATCGGGATAAGGGTAATATCTGGACTTTTCAGGGTTTGGTCAACGCCCGTTTTATTTAACCAATAATACTGGCTAGCATTTTCTTGGGAATTTATTCAATTTTCGTTGCAAGGTTCGCCGATGCATGTTCAGTGCTCTTGCCGATGCGGAAATATTACCATCATGCTCACTCAATACTTTATGAATATGTTCCCATTCCAGTCGTTCCACTGACATGGGTTGATCCGTAAGAGGCGTGTTTGTATCACCGGACTCTTTTTCAAAAGCAGCAATTATCTGGTCAGCATTTGCAGGTTTGGTAAGGTAATGTATGGCGCCAAGTTTGATGGCTTCTATAGCGGTAGCAATGCTGGCGTAGCCCGTTAAAATGACGATTTTAATTTCAGGTGAGTTTTTTAATAATTTGCTGATCAATGCCAGGCCTGATTCCTGAGCGATTCTCAAGTCTACTATTGCGTAGGCAGGTTTGTTGGAGAGGGCAACTTCAATAGCATCGGTGATGTTGGTTGCAATAAAAGGCTCAAAGTCTTTACGTTGCATTGCCCGTGAGAGTGCATCACAGAATATTTCATCATCATCGACAATGAGTAATTTATTATTATTTTTAGTCATATTTGTTTATATCAGGGTCAATAGGTAATGATATATGCGTGAGAACACCACCTGATTCGCGATTAGTTAATGATACCTGTCCACCAAATCGCTTAATAACAGCGTAGGCTATAAAGAGGCCAAGGCCCAATCCGTCCTGTTTGTTAGAATAGGGGCGTTTGCCCAGGTGGTCCAGTGCTTCGCCATCAAGGCCGGGGCCACTATCGTATATATCAATATTAATAATATGTTGATCCCATTGTGCCAGTAATTCAATATTATCCGGTGATGCATCTGCAGCGTTGTCGAGTATATTATTAAGTGCATGTGTCAGTGAGTCATCAATGAGTATAACTGGAGCAGGAGTCTCGCCGCTGGTTTGGAATGTTATTGTTGCATCCGATCTTCTTTTTTCCCAGTTGGCTACAAGAGTCTGTATAAATTCATCTGCATGCATGCTGCGGCCACCTTCCACGCTAAGGTTGCCTGCGCAGGCTGACAGGTTGGAAAGTGCATCTTTGCATCGTTCGATTTGAGTGCGGATGATATGTAATTGCTGTCTGGTGTCATCTGTTTCACAGTCTTCATAAAGCGTTTGTGATATTAACGCGACTGTACCAAGTGGAGTATTAAGCTCATGTGCAGTACTGGCTGCGAGTGTGCCGAGAGCAACCAGTTGTTCATCGCGTGCGGCCTGTTTATGTGCAGTGTGTAAATCTGTTTGTTGTTGATGGAGTAATTTCCCCAATCGTGAAACAAAGTAGGCAACAATGAGTGTTCCAAAAACAAAACCGGTCCACATCCCCATGATATGCAAGCTGAAGGAATCACCATCGTTATGCATTATGTTATGTGCAGGTTTATAAACCCAGACCAGAAAGCTGTAGAAAGAAATCGCAATGGCAGCCAGAGACCAGGTGTAAATCATGGGCAGTACGGTTGCTGAAATTATAATTGGCAATAGGAAAATCATTCCGAACGGATTGGATGCACCACCGCTTAGATATATCAGTATGCCAAAAAAGAATGTATCAATTAGTAAGTGTAGAAAAAATTCGTTGTGACTGACATGTTTATTTCCTCGCAGTATACGTAGCCATGCAAGAATATTAAAAATAACGATAATGAATGTTGTAGTAGATAAAGCATTGACAGGCAGGTCAATTTTAAAACCGTAATTCGCTATGCTAATGACGGTTAGTATACCGATTATGGTCAGGTTCCGGAGTAAAAACAACTGCCTGAGTTGTTGACTATCCAGAGGCGGGTGTGTGCTTGATGTGCTCATATTTTTTCAAATGCCAAGTAGAATATATTATAACATTTATTATGTTTATCAGGTGCGACCAATTGTCGCGCGTCAATTGGCCACATTTTAGTGAAATGACAGCAGTGCTAGGATCTTCAGATCAGTAATATTTCTGGAGTATAGTTATGATTCGATTGGCCCCGTTATTGTTATTAGTGTTAACCAGCTCCAGCCAGGCTTACATTGGCCTGTGTTGTGGAAAATGTGGCGGTAATATGCCCATGAATATACCAGGTGGAGGCGTACCGGAGACACATGAATTCAGGGTGAAGATCAGTCCAGTTGTTATGCATATGGAAGGGCTGGTGGATGATACCAATAAGGTCGCAGTAAGTGATGTGCTCGGTATGCCTGTCATGATGGGAACACCGACAGGAAAATACATGGCTGCGCCGGAGTCTATGGATATGTCAATGCAAAATGTCATGCTGGGTTACAGTTTTACAGATGATTTCTTTGCAGGCTTGATGTTAATGCATTCCAGCAAGAGTATGGATATGCGTTTTAATTCAATGATGCAGGCAGTGACCGGTCAACAAGGTTTTACCATGAAGTCGAATGGGCTGACTGATAGTATGTTAATGACAAAGTACAGGTTGTTTACTGATGACCCCCTTATTCCACGTAAACAAGTATCGTTGTTAATGAGTTTGAGTTTGCCTACAGGCTCAATTGACGAACGTAATAACAGGCATCCCGTTATGATGCGTAGAAACGAGTTGTTGCCATATGGTATGCAACTTGGGTCCGGTACGTTTGATCCAACTGTCGGCTTGTTGTATCAGGCATCAAGTTCTCCGTATTGGTGGGGTGCCAATCTTTCCTATACTACAAGGCTTTACGACAATAAAAGGGATTATCGACTTGGCAATGAACTTAAACTTGATTTATATGGAATGTATCAGCTAAGGCAAGACTTTCTTGTGCAACTACAATTAAATACGCTTGATCGCGGAAAAATACGTGGAGAGGCTGGTGAGTCAGTTAGTGGTTTTTCAGGACATATCACAAAAAATGACCCCGATTCACCTTTTATGACCCCATTGTGGGAAACGGATTATTACGGTAAACAACAACTAAGTGTGACGGTTGGTTTCCAGTGGCAGCCTACCTCCCTGCAGATAATTGATTTTAGTATTTCAAAACCCGTGTACACCAGAACCAGTGGACTGCAATTAAAGGACGATTACCGCCTCATGCTAACCTGGTATATAGAAATGCCAACGAAAAAGAGCAGGCGATATAAAAAGTCATCTTCCCCGAGTTCATTGGGGTTCTAGTATGTTTATAAAAACAGGTCAGATTTTTGGTGTTTTCATTATCATGTTTGTTACTGCATGTAATTCAATCCAGCCTAATAAATTGCAATATTTGCCTGAGTATAATTCGGCTTTAATAAAAGCCTATGTCAATACCTGTGGTCAATGTCATGCGATACCACATCCTGCCAGGCATTCATACGAAGAATGGGGGCATGTTCTGGTTGCAATGAATAAACGAATGCAGGAAAGAGGGTATCAGGAGCCATCTCAGGCGTCTCGTAATCAAATAAACATATACCTTAAAAAGCATGCACGTAAATAGATTCATAATAAGTATTGCCACCCTGTATTTGTGTTTTACACAGACCGTCAATGCAAAAGAATTCGTATTTGATAGCCCCGGGGTTCGCCAGAATGCCCCTGAATTCATGGTGAAGGATTCAGGGAGAACATTTTTTTTGAGTGAGTATAAGGGGAAGGTAGTTTTGCTTAACTTCTGGTCGCTTGAATGTAAGCCCTGCATTGATGAAATGGATTCACTGGATATACTGAGTAGACGTTTTTATAATCAGGGGTTAAGAGTTATTGCGATTTCGTCAGATTCACGCAAAAAACTTAAGCGGTATATTAAAAAGCATGATTACCATTTTGTCATTATGTACGACGAGAATATGAAAATCCGAAGGCTGTATGAAGTAAAAGGGTTGCCAACAACTTATATTATCGGCAGAGACGGCAAATTTATTGCCCGGATTATTGGAAGTCGTGATTGGGGTAGTGATCAAATAATAAATTACTTTTCAAAAAGATTAAAGATGATAGGTTATTGAAATCTATGGGGTGAGACGCGATTGATTGATCATATTTGTCCGTGTATGATATGAAAATAACAGGGAAAAACAAGAGAGGCCTGGATGGCCCTATTACCGAGATATACAATTCCAGAACAGCCACAGCATGTTATCCAACGTGGTAATAATCGAGGTATTATATTTGTAGCACGATCAATGAGGTCAGGCTGTAGTACTCCAGAATGGATTGATCCTTTTATAGAAATAGTGACTAAGATGGATATCTAAATGAAAAATTTTATTCTATTGGTAATGCTTACGTTTTCTTTTTCTGTTCACGCGCTTTCTTATGAACAAAGATTACAAAAAGTGATTGATCTTGAAGAACAATGTTTGCAAGAACGAACAAGATTACTGAAGGGGTTGCAGCAACAAAAAATTAATGAGTGCACTAATAGTGACTCTTCCAATAAGGAAGATTGTGAATTCTATTATAGTGATTATGGTTGGGGGTCAGCTTCCGGGCACGGTTTAAGATCACCGCGTTTTTTTGATCAAATACCTATATGCGAAAAGGCATTCGAAGCACAAGAAAATATCGATCGATAGATGAAATGTACCAGTTTTTTCTGTTGAATCAGGCAAAATTATATTTTTACCCATATAGCTACCTGATTATCTGTTGTGCCTTGATCGTTAACGTCTGTTGATTTGAAAAAAGGGTTGTGAACGCTGTCTTGTTTGCTTAAGCACATTTTTATATCTGTTCTATCAAGTACGGTTATTTGTATTATTTTGTAAATTTTCGAGGTTGAGGCTTTGTCATGCGCCATATGTGCTGACACGGCTGTTTCAGGTGGGGGCTATGGTGTTGCGCTACCAAGGTGCGGGATACTGGCTTTTCAGGGCGGAGTGCATAGCCCGTTAATGTTTATAATTTTGTTTTTCATGCGTAAGCAGTCACCTTAGGCATATCTGATTTAGTAATTAATTGTAATCGATTTTGAATATGTTGCTCTATATTCCCCTGGTTTTACGAAAATAAATATTAATATTTCTTAATATTGTGTCGATATATAGCTTGAATTAGATCAAAAATTATATATGGTTACTTACCACCTGAAATTTGTACTTGATTTTTCTGCAAAACATATAAATATTATGGACTTTAGGCATGCTTAAACACATTAAGCTTCAACACTTCAACACTTATTATTTGTAGCATTTACAATTATTGCCAGTTTGCCGGTATTTATATTGGGTTACTGGGTTCAACGTGTTGCTTTGGAAGATGAAGTAGAAAAGGTCGAGGAAAAGCATCTGCAGGTGGCAAAAAATGTCACCCGCGATCTTGGTCGTTATGTTATGGATGTTGAGGCAGGTATTGAATTTATTACATCAAATTTAATACTGAAGAATAAACTTGATGGCGTTGCAAAGCTTCTGTCAAAGCTTGATATTCGCTACATCTGTATCACGGACAATAATGGTAATATTCAAATTGAATTACCGGTTAACCGGTTACGAATATTAATAAAACTAAAATAAGCGATAAATTATGGATGACATTGCAAAAGACTATTGCTGAGGCTAAAAGTACAGAAAAAATGGTTTATAGTGATTTAATACGCACTGGTGATGATGAAACAACCTTTTTTATTGTTAAATACCTTAACGACAACAAACTCGCTGTTGCTGCTCTTTCAACAAACTATATAAAGGAAGCCCAGAAACAAATTTCTTTTGGCCGTCGTGGCCATGTTGCAATTGTTGATCGTACGGGCCGTGCAATTGCACACCCTGTAGCCGGGTGGGTTAAAAACATGAAGGACATGAGTTTTTTACCCCCTGTCCAGAAAATGAAACAAGGAAAAACTGGAGTTTCCCGGTTTTATACACCAGCAATGAACGGTGATGTAATCGCAGGATATACGGTTGTTAGCGGAACAGGCTGGGGTGTCATGGTTCCGCAACCATTTGAAGAGCTGGAGGAACATGCCAGAAGTTATCAAAATACGGCGCTGGTCATTATCATTATAGGGATTACTGTTGCGGGTCTGATCAGCTGGTTTTTTTCTGTGTTATTGGTTGGCCCCATCCATTCGGTAGTAGAAGCAATTAAATTTGATGAAGATGGTGAAAATAAATTTATAAAGCCAGCAGAAATAACCACGTCGTATAATTTTATTTCTAAAGAAGCTCATGAGTTAATTAATTCATTTAATAATATGGGAAGCAGGTTAAATGCCACTACAGAAAAATTGTATTCTAAAATTGATTTTGCAAATAAAGAGGTTAATGCGCAGAATATAAAATTAAAAAATCAGGCCAGTGATCTAAAAGCTATAAATGAAGAGCTGGAGCGATTATCTACAACCGATAACTTAACAGGCTTGTTTAATCGGCGATTATTTGATGAAACACTGGATGCCGAATTTTCTTTTTCAGTACGTCATAAGGAATTTTTAAGTCTGGTTATGCTGGATATTGATGAATTTAAATCAGTTAATGATAAATACGGGCATGCGTACGGTGACAAGGTTTTGATAGATATAGCTGATATTCTGAAGGAAAACATAAGAACGTCAGATGTTGCTTTCAGAATCGGGGGCGAAGAATTCACTATTTTATGCCGTAAGACGGATTCTGAAATGAGTAAAAGAATGGTTGAAAACCTGCGAAAATCTCTCGAGCAACATGAGTTTCGTTTTGCAGATGAAGTTATAACAGTGACGGGCAGTTTTGGAATTATCACTGTACCAGGCGAGGGTTTTATAGTTGATAACGCAGAGTCTTTTTTTCGTGGCGCAGATAAAGCAATGTATTTTAGTAAACATCATGGTAAGAATCGAGTAACTCATTATTCTGATATTACGGGTTAATTATTTATTCAAGAAATAATAGTTGCATCTGTGCCTGCGTTAGAGCCTTTCTGGTATATTTTAAAGTTTGATTTGATGGAATTGTATAAATAAATTAAATATCATTTACTTGTACTCAACCCAGTAGATAGCGACACCCAGCGCGATCAATACGACCTCAACGACACTTATCCATAGCAACATATAGGTGATGCGTCGACCCATGGGTTTCATGGGCTGCCATATGCGTCGCATATACCAGCGCCAGGGGGCAAACCCTGACCAGCGTTTCCAGGTCATCAGGTATTTTTGCAGGTATTTTGCCCACACGACCAGACTTTTGTCGACTTCATCCAGATGTAGTTGGCGTTCTTTTTCTGATAGGCCATCATAATAATCTGTTATGGTTAATTTTGAACCTTCGGTAATGGATTCAATTTTTAATACTGTACTGCTTTTAATGCCATTGGAATATTCTATCTTGTAACCATCATTTAGTTCGTTGATATCGAGATCAATTTCAAATTCAAACGGGGTTTCCTGGCTGATATTTTTGCCAACAAAACGATATTGATTCTCTCCCATTATTTCCCAGTTTTTGAATTCAAGCAGCGGATTGATTCTGAACAGGCGCTCTATATCGCGACAAAATGTCATTAGCTCATTGACGGCCAGAGGTGTTTTTATTGAAGCCCATGCCACATCATCTGTGGGTGTTACCATTTTATTCATTCGGGTAGGGAACAATGAGCAGGGGGATTGATAGTGATCGTGCCAGTGGTTCGGTTGGCATTCGTGAACGAATTCCTGATTTCCCCTTGGGACGTGGAGAACCCATTATGACCATGTCATAATTGCTGTTGTTGCAGCTTGAGAGCAAACATGCTTCCGGCTCGCCTACCACAATTTCCCGAGTGTAATGTAATGAATGTTGCTCAGCATCTTCACTTATTTCCTTGCAGTGTTCATCTATTTCTCGACCCAGTTGACCTTCGAGGTATCGCCGGAAGGTGTTTCGTGTCGAGCCGTTATTTAGCCAGTCGTCACCTGTCATGCCTTTCCATAACGTAGGGACAACGACCAGATGGTGTAATTTTGCACCTTTATTACACATTCTAACCGCCATGTGTGCAGCGGCTATTGAGCCTTCGGTGCCATGGCTGGCCAGTAAAACATTTTCTACAGACGTCATTTTATCACCTGGTAACCGGCGCCCAAACAGTAGGGCGCCGGATTAAAGTTAACAAATATCAATAAGAAAAATAAACAGCAGTGGCAATTATTAAAGCAAATACCAGTGCCATAACATCTTCTTTCCGATCGCTGCCAAAAATTGACAGTGATGATCCGCGGTCAAACTTTACCTCTTCTTCTTCACTCATGATTTTTCCTCATGTTAAATGGTTTCACTAATTAGAAGCATGACGACCAGCAAGGACAAGCTTGCTTTGGTAAAGCCAACGACACCTCCGATAATGGCAGGTTGTCCCCCTGCCTGTTTCATGGAACCAAGGGTTATTTGCATGCCCAGCCCGACCAGACCAAACGCAAAGAGCCAGGTTATCCACTGACGGAAAGCCTTTACTTTTTTGGCTGTGTGACGAACTGATTTATGAGCCTTCTTCAGAACCTTGTTGACCTTCTTTGACATCACTTTAGCATTGATCAGACCACGAATGGCATCATCGTCGCTGACGGACATTATTTTCCCATTGTCTATCAAGCGTTGCAGCGCTGCCTTGCGATCATCACGTTGTACCTTGGGAGCTTCAGCCAGCAACAGTGCTTTGGTTTCGGCTTTTAACAAGTTGCTTTCCTTATAGCCCTTGTCAGCAGTATTACCAAAATACTTACCTTTGTAGTGCTGTGGTGGTGCAAAAATACCTGTAGTAGAAAGGGCAAACAAAAGAATGAAACCCAATACAAAGACCGGGAATTTTTCAAATATTACCCGACCGACATTGACTTTTTCGGTTACGCTTTCTTCACGTTCTACGTACCAGACAGCCAGCCACAAAACAATAATGGGCAACACCAGTACACGCGTGATATTAAAGATTTCTGCTACCTTCAGGGTTTCAATACCATCAGGTTGGTAAGCAAGGGCTGCACCTGCTACTTGTGCAGAGTTGAGGATGCCGGTACCCGCCCATGCGCCAAACTGAACGTAACTCATATCCAGCAGATTGCCAATGATGGGGAATATGAACATGCAACCCACACCCCACAACAGGATAGTACCGATGGTATAGGCGATTTCAACCGATTTGGCCTGGACAACCGGTGCAGCTGCTACGGTTGCCGATACACCACAGACACCCAGTCCGGCTGAAAGAACACCGGCCATGGAATTAGGGATTTTTCGACGTGCTCCCATCCACAACACCATGCCAACTGAACCCAGTACAAAGAAACCTATCATGATGATGGAAAGACCACCCAGATTGACCAGTTCTGCCGCACTGTATAACGTACCCAGTAGAATAACCCCTGACTTGAGCCCCAGTCGCGACAAACGTACGCCATTTTCAGCCCATAAAGGAACCTTGAAGACATTCACAATGATAATGCCGATGACTATGCCCAGAACAATGTAGTTAAGCCCTAACAGCTTGTGAAGGTATTTACCTGTATCACCTATCTTGCCCATGTTCATACTCACAACGGCCACTTCAGGTGCAACAAACCAGCGAACCAGCATGGCAATCAGCAGGATAAACATTCCTCCTGCAATGGTAGATGAGTAGTAGTCCCAGCTGCCTGGTTGATGCTTCCCTAGCATTTGCCATAAGCCTATTACGGCAGCAACTATTCCAAAATATAAAGGAATGGTTGTTAGTTCAGACAGGTATTTATATTTTTTTCCGTAGGCAAGATGTTCGATGTAGGGTGACATTAAACCACTATCAGCGAGATACCAGATAGCCAGCATAATGACACCAATAATAAACAGAGCGGAGCTCTTTTGGGTATATACCATAATTATGTCCTCCTCAGGGCGGCGGTATAAATTATTATTTCGTCTTTTGTGCTAGTGCTTTTTTGTTATATTGAATCGTTATATGGACAGAAAAAATACTAATGAGCCTATATTCACTCATATCGTAGGGTTATTTACAACTTACATATGACAATATTATTATTTAATTAATAGTTACTGGTTAAGTAATTTATATTAAAAACAATGACTTTGGGGTGATTTTAAGCTAGTGAGGGGTAAGAAATAATTTACAAATCAGGTTTTAGATAACCCGGAAATCTTCATTTTTGAGCATCGCTACTAATCGAATCAAGGGTAAACCAATCAATGTGTTGGGGTCATCTCCCTGTAAACTTTCAAACAGGGTTATGCCCAGGCCTTCAGATTTAAAACTGCCTGCGCAGTTGTAAGGTGTTTCTTTTAATAAGTAGTTTTCTATTTCGTTTGCTTGCAGGTTTCTGAATACAACATCAAAAGGAACGGCTTCACATTGAAGGGTGTCATTCTGGCTGTTGTATAAACAAAGGCCGGTAAAAAAATGCACTGTCTGGCCTGATGATTCGGTAAGCTGCTGCACGGCTTTTTCATGTGTTCCGGGTTTGCCAATTATTGTACCATTGATGACAGCAACCTGATCAGAACCGATGATTAAATGTTGCGTGAATTTTTTTGCTACTTCTCTGGCTTTTAGCTCTGCGAGCCGACAGACAAGTTGCTGAGGTGTTTCACCTGGCAGCGCCGATTCATCAATATCGGGCGCGGCCGTTTCAAATGGTATCGCAAGTTTTTGCAGTATCTCTTTACGGAAAGGGGAGGTAGACCCCAGCACAAGGGGCAGGTTTGTCTCAGGCATTTCTTGTTTTATTCCAGTTCAATGAGTATTTCATCGGGGTTGACGCTATCACCTTTGCCAACATTGATGCTAACGACTTTGCCAGAGATGGGGGCCTTGATTTCGGTTTCCATTTTCATGGCCTCGGTTACCAGTATGGAGTCACCGGCTTTGACGTCATCACCTTCAGCAACCAGTATATCGACGATGGTTCCGGGCATGGATGTTGTCACGTGCCCGGGTTGGGTTGCTCGTGGGCGCTTGCTGCTTTTTGAATTCATGGGTTCGCCTGAAAGGTCAATCGCATCCAGTGTTTCAACCAGAATTTCTTCGGGCATGCCATCAACGCTGACATAAAAAGGTCGGGTTTCGAGGTTTTTATGTCCGGTGCCGGTTACTTTTATATGGTATGACTCACCATGGAGGGTGACGTTAAAGTCAACCGGTGCGGGGTTGCCTGCATTGTCAGTTGCCAGAGGCGGTTCCAGTGGTTCTGGTACCAGGTTATTGTCTTCACGTTGTTGCAGAAAGTCACGGCCGATTTCAGGGAACATGGCATATATTTGTACGTCTTCTTCTGATTTTGCCAGTTCGCCGATTTCACTGGTAAGTTTACCCATTTCATCATCAAGCAAGTCAGCCGGGCGACAATCAATAATGTCTTCATTACCTATCGCCTTGCGCCGTACCGTGTTGTTAATCTGTCCCGGTGCTTTACCGTATCGGCCTTGCAGGTAAAATTTTACTTCGTTGGTAATGGTTTTATAGCGTTCGCCTGTTACAACATTAAAGACTGCCTGTGTTCCTACTATTTGAGAGGTGGGTGTGACTAATGGAGGGTAGCCCAGATCTTTTCTGACCTTGGGTATCTCTTTCATTACGTCGTTCATATGTTCCAGCGCACCTTGCTCACGCAACTGGGAGTATAGATTGGAGATCATACCACCAGGAACCTGGTTGACCTGTACACGCGTATCAAGACCGGTAAATTCACTTTCAAACTGGTGATATTTTTTGCGTACTTCATGAAAATACAGTCCAATTTCCTGGATGAGTTCCAGGTCCAGCCCGGTGTCGAATTCTGTGCCTCGCAAGGCTGCTACCATTGTTTCAGTAGGTGGATGGCTGGCACCGTTTGAAAAAGCAGAAATAGCGGTATCGATATGATAACAACCATTCTCGATCGCTTTTAACTGGCACATGTCGGCCATGCCAGATGTGGCGTGTGAGTGAATGTGGATTGGTATCTCGATAGTTTTATTGAGTCCGGTTACCAGTTCGGTGGTTGCATGGGGGGTGAGTAATCCGGCCATGTCTTTTATGGCGATGCTGTCACAACCGAGTTCCTGAAATTGTTTTGCCATTTCGATAAAGGTTTCAGTTGTGTGTACAGGGCTGGTGGTATAACTGATTGCGCCTTGTGCGTGCTTGCCTTCCTTGTGTGTAGCTTCAATGGATACCCTGAGGTTTCGTATATCATTCATGGCATCGAATATGCGAAATACATCGACACCATTTTTTGCGGCGAGTTTTACAAAATTACGAACCACGTCATCAGAATAATGACGGTAACCGAGTAAATTTTGCCCGCGTAACAGCATTTGTATGCGCGTATTAGGGATAGCCTTGCGTAACTGACGCAGGCGTTCCCATGGGTCTTCCTTGAGGAAGCGAACACAGGCATCATAAGTAGCGCCGCCCCAGGCCTCGAGTGACCAGAAGCCGACAGAATCCAGTTTTTTACAAATAGGCAGCATGTCTTCTGTTCGCATACGTGTTGCGATCAGGCATTGATGGGCATCTCTTAAGATCAGATCTGTTATTTCAACCTTGGCCATTGATGATATTCCTTGTGTTTAACCGGATTATAAACCCATGTGAGCCGCAAGCGCGGCAGCAATAACTGCTGCACGACGGCTGGGTGGGTTTCGTGTTGAGTAGTTGACCAGTTCAGGGTGATCTTCAACAAAACTGGTGTCGAATTGAGCAGCTCTGAACTGAGGGTTTTTTAAAATTTCCAGTTGATAGGGGATGGTTGTTTTTACGCCATAGACAACAATATCATTGAGTGCACGTTGGCTTCGGCATAACAGTTCATCCCATTCTGCGGCCCAGACTATCAGTTTGGCGCACATGGAATCATAAAATGGTGGAATATAATAACCTGTATAAATAGCACCATCGGTTCTGACACCCGGGCCGCCTGCGGCAAAGTAGCGGGTGATCCGACCAAAACTGGGCAAGAAGTCATTTTTGGGGTCTTCTGCATTAATGCGGAATTCCATGGCATAACCGTGATGGGTGATTTCTTCCTGTTGGTAACTGAGTGGCATGCCTGCGGCAATTCGTATTTGTTCCTTAACGATGTCAATGCCGGTAATTTGTTCAGTAATGGTATGTTCCACCTGCAGGCGCGTGTTCATTTCCATAAAATAGAACTTGTCATCTCCATCCAGAAGGAACTCAACAGTGCCCGCATTGGTATAACCCGTGTATTTGGCAGCTTTTACTGCCAGGTCACCGATATACTCCCTTTGCTCCGGGCTTAATTGGGGGGATGGGGCTATTTCGATCAGTTTTTGATGGCGACGCTGGATGGAACAGTCACGTTCAAACAGGTGAATAGCATTGCCATGTGAATCTGCCAGCACCTGAACTTCTATGTGCTTGGGATCAACGACGCATTTTTCCATGAAAATATCGGCAGATCCGAAGGCTTTTGTAGCTTCTGATAACACACGATCGTAGTTTTTTGTTAATTCAGCCGGAGTATTACAACGTCGAATACCTCGTCCGCCCCCACCTGATGTGGCTTTTAGCATGATCGGGTAGCCAAATTCTTCAGCCAGAAGTAATGCTTCGTCTACATCTTTAAGGTTGGCTTCACTGCCCGGAATGACAGGTACTCCTGCCTCAATCATGGATTTTCGGGCTTCAATCTTGTCACCCATGTGCTTGATAACAGTCGATTTGGGGCCTATGAATTTGATATTACGTTGCTCACATATTCTGGCCAGTTCCGGATTTTCTGATAAAAAGCCGTAACCCGGGTGCAGGGCATCACAACCAGCTGCTATAGCAACATTGACTATCCGGTGGGCGTTCAGGTAGCCAGACAGCGAATCCGGGCCCAGATTATAGGCTTCATCGGCTTTTTTAACGTGGAGGGAGTGCCTGTCCGGCTCTGTGTATATGGCTGCAGAGGTAATGCCCAGCTCGGCACATGCACGTACAATACGTACGGCTATTTCCCCTCTGTTGGCTATGAGTATTTTTTTTATCAAAACGGTTATCTATTCCCTGTTTTATATGTACGTTGATGTTTAAAAAATTCTATATAAAATATCTACGCAATAGCGACCCGGTTGTCAAGAAATACGTCAGGATATTATTGAAAAAACACATTATTTTCGACTATTTACTTTGACAGCAGATTAATCAGCGGCTAATATACACGCCTGATGTCAAAGGGTATTCCCGAGTTTATAGATTTAATGCGTCTCGCCAACCTGGGTGGTCATTTTCAAGGTGCCATTAAGATAGCCGGTATGCCGAGGCTATCCGAATTATTGGCTGAGAATAAAGGTCAGATAGAAATTGATGTTCAGTTCGGTATTAATGAACAGAACAGACCTTATTATAAAGGCAGTGCGCATGGGCAAGTTTTGTTACCTTGCCAGCGTTGTCTTGAGGTCATACCTGAAGACATAGATGTTTCGTTTGAGCTGTTGCTAGCGGGTTCGGAATACAAATATAAACAATTGGCTGAAGAAAATGATGTATTTCTGATAGACAGAGTTCCTGCATCATTTTTTGAAATTATTGAAGATGAATTGTTACTGGGTTTTCCAGAAGTTTATAAACATGATGAAAGTGAGTGTAGTGCAACTGAATTCATGAAAGACAAGCTGGAAGTTCAGATGAACGAGAAAGAGACGAAAAAGGCTAATCCTTTTGATGTGCTTAAAGATTTTAAGCTAGATAGTTAAATTTTTACCAGGAGTAAATGAAATGGCAGTACAAAAGAGCCGCAGAACACCATCCACACGTGGAATGAGACGTTCGCATGATTCATTAAAGGCATCTACATTATCAGTTGACCAGGAAACAGGTGAAAAGCATTTGCGTCACCAGGTTAGTCCTGATGGTTTTTATCGCGGACGTCAAATCGTTCCGGGCAAGAACTAGAAAATCAGTCAGGCCATTACACTGGTCTGGCATATAACATAAAGACTGCAGCTGCGTCCCCTAGTTGGTACCACTGCAGTTTTTGTCGTTTAATATGATGCTGACATCAAATTGATAAAACCTGAATACACGATAGCTATTGATGCTATGAGCGGCGATTTTGGCCCTGAAATAGTGTTGCCTGCTGCTATTCAATTCATAAAGAAACGTAAAGAAGTTGTACTGATTCTTGTCGGCCAGGAGGAAGAACTCCGCCCACGTTTAAAAGCCCTGGGTGTGTCAGAGAATGATAATCTGCGCATTCATCATGCTTCTCAAATTGTCGAGATGGATGAAACACCTTCCAAAGCCATGCGTGGAAAAAAAGACTCGTCCATGCGGATAGCACTTAACCTGGTAAAAGAAGGAACAGCCGATGCCTGTGTCAGTGCAGGAAACACAGGCGCGCTGATGGCGACTGCCCGTTATGTACTGAAAACATTAACCGGCATTGATCGCCCTGCTATTATTTCCAGCTTACCTGCTATCAAAGGACATTCTCATGTACTTGATCTGGGAGCAAATATTGATTGTACCTCTGATCAGCTTTTTCAGTTTGCGGTGATGGGTTCTGTGTTGGCAAGTGCAATTGATAACATAGAATCACCACGGGTAGGATTACTGAATATTGGTGAAGAGGAAATAAAAGGCAATGACAAAATCAAGGTTGCAGCACAATTATTGACTGCAAGTGATTTAAATTACATTGGCTTTGTTGAAGGTAATGATATTTATACAGGCAATGTTGATGTTGTAGTCTGTGACGGTTTTATTGGCAATGTTGCATTAAAGGCCAGCGAAGGTCTGGCAAAAATGATCAGCCATTACATGAAACTTGAATTCACGAAAAATATTTTTACTCGCCTGGCCGGCCTTGTTGCCATGCCAGTACTAAAAGCATTCCGGAAAAGAATTGACCCGGGAAATTACAATGGTGCAAGCCTGGTTGGATTGCGCGGCATTGTTATTAAAAGCCATGGCGGGGCAGATGCGAAGGCATTTACAAATGCAATTAATATAGCACTCATTGAAATAGACAAAGCTGTCCCTCAAAGGATCAGTTCCAATCTTGAATTATTGCTGTCAGAGAGGCAAGCCGATTGAGTTACGCAAGAATAATGGGCACAGGTAGTTATCTGCCTGAAAATGTTGTTAGTAATGTTGATCTTGAAAAGACGGTAGATACCAGTGATCAATGGATTCAGGAACGAACCGGTATCAAGAAAAGGCATATTGCGGCAAAAGGTGAAACAACATGTGATCTGGCAGAAAAAGCATCACGCAATGCGATGGATGCAGCCGGGTTAACTGCTGATGATATCGACATGGTGATTGTTGCAACCACCACACCAGACCGTGTTTTTCCGAGTACCGCCTGCTTATTACAGCAACGGCTAGGCATATCGAGTGGCGCTGCGTTTGATGTTCAAGCTGTGTGTACCGGTTTTGTTTATGCAATGGGCATTGCTGAAAAATTTATTATTACTGGTTCAGCTAAAAACGTACTGGTTGTGGGTGCAGAAACCTTGTCGCGCATTGTTGACTGGACAGACAGGTCAACCTGCATATTATTTGGAGATGGTGCAGGTGCAGTAGTGTTAGGCGCGAGTGATGAACAAGGTATTTTGTCAACGCACTTGCATGCCGATGGAAAATACGAAAGTCTGCTAACAGTTCCGGCCGGTATTTCACAGGGGTTCGATAACCCTGCCTACATTGAAATGAAGGGTAACGAAGTGTTCAAGATGGCGGTTAATACACTCGGCCGTATTGTTGATGAAACACTTGCAGCGAATAACATGGAAAAATCTGATATTGACTGGTTGATTCCACATCAGGCGAATATTCGCATCATTAATGCAACGGCAAAGAAACTCAAGATGTCCAGTGAGCATGTTGTCGTAACGGTTGCAGAACATGGTAATACATCTGCAGCCTCTGTTCCGTTGGCACTTGATACGGCTGTTCGTGATGGACGCATAAAACGTGGTGAAGTTTTACTTCTTGAAGCCTTTGGTGGTGGTTTTACCTGGGGTTCGGTTCTTGTTAAATATTAATTGAGATTATGAAATGTCATTAGCTATTGTTTTTCCAGGTCAGGGTTCGCAATCTATCGGAATGTTGAAATCATTCTATGATGAGTATGAAGTTGCGCGACAAACTTTTCAGGAAGCATCAGATGCGCTGGGTTATGACTTATGGAAACTGGTTTCAGAAGGAACCGCAGAAGAATTAAATCAAACTGAAATTACGCAACCAGCAATGCTGACAGCCGGTGTGGTTTGCTGGCGAATCTGGAATGAAAATAATGGTGCAAAACCGGTTATTCTGGCAGGGCATAGTCTTGGTGAATATACGGCGCTGGTTTGTGCAGGTTCACTGGATTTTAAAGATGCCGTCAGACTGGTCGCAGAACGTGGCAAATTAATGCAAGCATCTGTACCGGATGGTGAAGGTGCAATGGCCGCTATTTTAGGCTTGGATGATGAAAGTGTTGTTAGTGCCTGTGCCGCCGCCTCGGATAATGAAGTGGTGGAGGCCGTTAATTTTAATTCACCCGGGCAAGTTGTTATTGCCGGACAACGTACAGCGGTGTTACGCGCAATCGACAAGTTGAAAGAGACTGGCGCTAAAAGAGCATTGATGTTACCAGTTAGTGTACCTTCGCATTGTCAGTTAATGGTGCCTGCAGCAGAAAAATTATTTACTAGCTTATCGACTATTACATTTAACGTACCGGCAATACCGGTCATTCATAATGTTGATGTTATTGTGCATGACAATGCAGATGAGATTCGTCAGGTATTAAAACAGCAACTATATAACCCTGTTCGATGGGTTGATACGATTGAGTCCATGAAAGAACAAGGCGTTGATACTATTATTGAATGTGGCCCTGGAAAAGTTTTAACGGGATTATGCAAACGGATTGATAAAAGTATAAAAGGCCAGGCAGTATTTGATACGGATTCACTGGCTAGCGCTCTGGAAGGTTAAGAACTTATGAATACAACAATGGAACTAGAAGGTGAGATCGCGCTTGTAACAGGTGCGAGTCGCGGTATTGGCAAAGCGATTGCAGAAGCGCTTGGAAGTCGTGGTGCTATCGTGATTGGCACAGCGACCAGTGAAGCCGGGGCAGATTCCATCACGCAGTATCTTGAAGCGGCTGGAATTAATGGCAAAGGTCTGGCATTGGATGTTACTCAGGCCGATAGTATAAAAGTAACGTTGGATACTATCTCAAAAGAATATGGCGCTCCTGGCATATTAATTAACAACGCAGGCATCACTCGCGATAACTTGTTAATGCGCATGAAAGAAGAAGAGTGGGACTCAATAATCAATACGAACCTGACTTCAATATACCGACTAAGTAAAGCTTGCATGAGAGCAATGATGAAAGCCCGAAAAGGCAGAATTATCAGCATTTCATCTGTTGTTGGTGTTTCAGGGAATGCAGGACAAACAAACTATGCAGCAGCCAAGGCAGGAATGATTGGTTTTAGCAAGTCGCTGGCTCGCGAAATTGGCTCAAGAGGTGTGACCGTTAATATAGTCGCCCCTGGTTTTATCGATACAGACATGACGCGGGATCTACCCGAAGAGCAGAAAAATACATTGCTTAATCAGATTCCGTTGGGCCGTTTGGGGGCCGTAAACGAGATAGCTTCAGCGGTTGCATTTCTGGCTTCACCGTCTGCTGGCTACATTACAGGCGAAACAATTCACGTGAATGGCGGCATGTATATGAATTAACAGGGTTTTATACATCATGTTAATTTAATGTTATTTATTGGAAAGTTATATATCTAGTTGTTTATAATAAATATTTGCTGTTTATTATGGATGAAAAACGACTATAAAAAATGTGTTTATTAAGCTGGTATATTGGTGCTGATTTAACTAAAATACCCGCCGAAAGATAAAAAGAATGTTATCTGAATAAATTAGAGGAAGTTAAACATGAGTACAGTTGAAGAACGCGTTAAAAAGATTATCGTTGAACAACTAGGTGTCAATGAGGATCAAGTTGTAAACGCTGCATCTTTTGTAGATGATCTTGGTGCTGATTCCCTGGATACTGTTGAGCTTGTAATGGCTCTGGAAGAAGAGTTCGAGTGTGAAATTCCAGATGAAGAATCTGCCAATATAACAACCGTCCAACTCGCTATTGATTACGTAAATAACAATACCTGATTAATAAAATCTGTAGCGCGCCTGAATACCAGGTGAACTACAGGTTTTATTTTTCCAAGAGGAATCGATTTTGTCTAAAAGGCGTGTAGTAGTTACAGGGCTGGGAATCATTTCACCTGTTGGTCTTTCCGTTGCAGATGCGTGGGATAATATCCTGGCGGGTAAAAGCGGTATTTCACCTATAACAGATTTTGATGTAAGTGAATTTTCTGCACGGTTTGGTGGACGTATTACCGGGTTTGACGCGAAAGACTATATCAAGCCCAAAGACATCAAGAAGATGGATCCTTTTATTCACTATGGTATTGCTGCTGGCTGCCAGGCTATCGAAGATTCAGGTATAGAAGTTACCGAAGAAAACGCACATCGAATTGGCGTTGCTATTGGTTCGGGTATCGGCGGTATTGCCTCAATCGAAAAAAATCATAACCTGTTCCTGAAAGGCGGACCTCGAAAAATATCCCCGTTTTTCGTTCCTCAAAGCATCATTAATATGATATCGGGAAACCTTTCTATTCAATACGGGTTTAAAGGCCCTAATTACGCCATTGTTACCGCCTGTACTACGGGTACGCATAATATTGGCTCGGCTGGTCGCATGATTGAATATGGCGATGCTGATGTGATGATTGTAGGTGGCGCTGAAATGGCAACTACGCCTACGAGCCTTGGTGGTTTTGCTGCTGCACGTGCCTTGTCTACCAGAAATGATAATCCTGAAATCGCAAGCAGGCCCTGGGATAAAGACAGGGATGGTTTCGTGTTGGGTGATGGTGCTGGAGTATTGGTTCTCGAAGAATATGAACATGCCAAAAAACGTGGCGCAAAGATTTATGCCGAATTAGCCGGCTTTGGAATGAGTGGTGATGCTTTTCACATGACCAACCCTCCGCCAGATGGAGAAGGCGCAAAACGTTGTATGCACAATGCCATGAACAATGCAGGCGTCAATATAGATGATATTGACTATATAAATGCACACGGAACTTCAACACCTGCTGGAGACAAGGCAGAATGCGAGGCAATCAAAGGTGCCTTTGGTGATCATGCCTATAAGGTAGCGACCAGTTCAACTAAATCCATGACGGGTCATTTATTGGGTGCCGCTGGTGGAGTTGAAGCTATATTCAGTGTGTTGGCTATCAAGGATCAAGTTGCACCACCAACCATAAATATTGACAATCAGGATCCTGAATGTGATCTGGATTTTGTACCCAATACTGCACGTGAAATGAAAATAGATATTTGTATTTCTAATTCATTTGGTTTTGGTGGTACCAACGGAACTGTCCTCTTCAAGAAAATCTGATACCCGGCGCCACCAAGCGTTTATCAGCTGCCATGATTGTATCGGAGCATTAGACATTGCTTAGTACACAGTCGCAAAAAATTGACCTTCTTGAATTCCACGATCTAAATCCTGATCGCTATCCCTTTTTGCTTGAAAGTGTTGCGAATGGAACAGATCAATCCCGCTATGATATTTTATTTGCCTGCCCGCAGGAAACGCTTAGATTAACATCTGACGGCAAGCTGCATGGAACAGAATACGTTAATGAGGATGGATTTTTATCCAGTTTTGATGCGTGGTTTAAGGCAGAGTGCATCCAAACGGATAATGAATCTTCTCTACCCTTTACTGGCGGCTGGTTTGTATTTCTGGCTTATGAGTTAATTACAGAAATTGAAACAAACCTTGAATTACCAATAGCAGAAGAAGTGGAGACGGTTGCCTATGCAGTAAGATGCCCCGCAGCAATTATTATTGACCATGACAACAATACAACTAATTTATTTTCAGAAGATCATTATTCAGAATTAATGCCTGATTTGTTAGCTGATTACAATCAGCTCTGTGAAAATAACAAATGTTCTGAAATAGAGGAAGTAAATTTACTCGGTATCAAGGAAGAACCGGGTGAGCAATATTGTCAGGCCGTAGATACGATAAGAGATTATATAATTGAAGGTGATGTATTCCAGGTTAATTTATCAAGACAATGGGTGGCTGACATTGATGAAAAAGTTTCAGCCACTGATTTGTATGCGAACCTGAGAATTAATAATTCAGCCCCTTTTTCCGGGCTTGTGTGTTTGCCAGATGCAACTATTATTAGCTCGTCGCCTGAGCGTTTGGTGTATGTGCATAATCATGAAATAGAAAGCAGGCCCATTGCAGGTACACGCCCACGTTCTACTAATGCAGAAGAAGATAGCCGTTTATCGGCAGAGTTATTGTCGCACCCTAAAGAGCAGGCAGAGCATATAATGTTAATTGACCTGGAGCGTAATGACCTTGGCCGTGTCTGCATACCGGGTACGATTTACGTTGATGAACTCATGACGCTTGAATCTTATGCGCACGTTCATCATATCGTTTCAAATATTAAAGGTAAGTTGAGGGAAAATGTTACCCCGTCAGATATTATTCGGGCTGTTTTCCCTGGCGGCACTATTACGGGGTGTCCCAAGGTGCGCTGTATGGAAATTATTGCTGAACTTGAAAAAACGCCAAGAGGTGTCTATACAGGCTCTATAGGTTATATTAACCTTGATGGTTCAATGGATCTGAATATATTGATTCGAACATTACAAATGCAAGATCACAAGATAACATTCAGGACAGGGGCAGGTATTGTTTATGACTCTGA
Source organism: Gammaproteobacteria bacterium (assembly GCA_013151795.1). Lineage (GTDB taxonomy): Bacteria > Pseudomonadota > Gammaproteobacteria > JAADHQ01 > JAADHQ01 > JAADHQ01. The sequence goes on from JAADHQ010000040.1 coordinate 24,139, forward strand.
TGCTGAAAATGAATTGAATGAAACAAGAGATAAGGCACGCGGTTTATTACGTGCGCTTTCAATTAATGATGCGTAAATGAAAATGCTGTTGGTAAATGGTGAAGAAAAATTATATATAGATGCTAACGATAGAGGGCTGGCTTATGGTGATGGTTTGTTTGAAACCATCGAGATCAATTTATCGCGACCCGTTTATTGGGAACAACATATTAATCGTTTGAATCATGGCTGTGATATTCTGGGCATTGCCTGTCCGGATGAGCCATTATTATTACAGGAATGCCTGCAGTTGGCACTGGGTATTAATAAAGGTATCGTAAAAATAATAATAACCAGGGGTTCTGCCGGGCGTGGGTATCGACCTGCTCATGATTCAAAAATCAGTAGGATATTATCGTTGCATGAATGGCCTGATATTCCAGAAAATTACTATCTGAAAGGAATTCGGTTATATGCCTGTGAAACACCGGTATCTATTAATACCAAGCTTGCCGGTATAAAAACACTTTGTCGTCTTGATCAGGTATTGGCACAATCAGAATGGAATGAAAATGATTACGCCGAAGGTTTGATGCTAGACGCAAATAAGTTGGTGATAGAAGGAACAAAAACAAATATTTTTATTGTCAGGGGAGGGCAATTAAAAACCCCTTTGTTAAATCATGCTGGTATAAAAGGTATTATGCGCGATATTGTTATTGCAGCGGCAGACTATCTGGACATGCCTGTTATTGAAACTGAAATAACATGTACGGATCTGGAAGAAGCAGATGAAATATTTGTTTGTAATAGTATTATAAAGATATGGCCCGTTAATGCGTACAGGGATCAGCAATACGTTATTGGTGATATTACCCGTAACATCATGTTCAGGATTGACCAAATACAATAATGAATAACTTATTTAAAGGCATTGTGAAAAACAAATGGTATCTGTTTATGATTATCATCGGTATTTTGATAATCATTAAAGGTGTATACACTTATTCGCAATATAAAGACTTTCTGCAGACACCGCTAATAATTAATGGCGCTTCTATTGAATACAAGATAAAGCCCGGTGTCAGTATGCGGAAAATAGCCAAGGACCTTACCCGTGAAGGTTTACTGGAACACCCCACCTATCTTATTGTTCGCGCACGTATGCGTAAACTGGCGCAGTCTATTAAAGTGGGTGAATACGTTATCAGGCAGGGCACTTTTCCCGATGAGTTACTGGATCAGTTTGTTAAGGGTAAGGTAAAACAGTATGCCTTGACTATTATTGAAGGCTGGAACTTCAGAGAAGTAATGAAGGCGGTTAATAAACATCCTGATTTACGACACACCCTTGCAGGCAAGACTGATGCTGAAATTATGAAAGCAATAGGTTATGAAGGCATGCATCCCGAGGGGCGTTTTTACCCTGATACATATCGATTCCCTGCGATGACAACCGATGTCGAGTTTTTAAAACGCGCATACAGGCATATGGAAAAAATACTTGATCAGGCATGGGAAAACAAAGCTGAAAAGTTGCCACTTACTACGCCTTATCAGGCGCTCATTCTTGCATCAATTATTGAAAAAGAAACCGGCTCAGAAAAGTGAATACAGGGAAATAGCAGGGGTCTTCACCCGCAGGTTAATTAAAAAGATACGGCTGCAGACAGACCCCACCGTTATATATGGGCTGGGGGATAAATTTAATGGTAACCTGCGGCGCAAACATTTGCGACGTGATACACCATATAATACTTATACTCGTCGCGGTTTGCCCCCTACGCCAATTGCTATGCCGGGTGTTGGTGCTATTAAAGCTGCTTTGAATCCAGCCGATGGCAAAACACTTTATTTTGTTGCCAAAGGAAACGGAAGGCATTATTTTTCTAAAACATTAAAAGAACATAATGAAGCTGTGATACGCTATCAACTCAATGGTGACAGAACGCGGGTGTTTTCTTCACGCCCCGTTGCGGATAAAAAATAGGGTTTCTAATAATAAATGACGGGTTTGTTTATAACGCTTGAAGGCTCTGAGGGTGCGGGAAAATCGACGAACCTCAAATATATTTATGATTATCTGGTGAGAGTCGGGCATCAGGTGTTACAGACACGTGAGCCGGGCGGTACGCCATTATCCGAGAGTATCCGGGAGTTGTTATTGAGTCATGACTATGATGGCATGGACTCGGACACCGAGCTTCTGCTTGTCTTTGCGGCCCGTGCCGAGCATCTTAAGAAGGTTATTATTCCTGCCTTAAAAGCTGGGCAAACTGTTTTGTGTGATCGATTCACCGATGCAACCTATGCCTATCAGGGAGCAGGGCGAGGTATAGATGAACAGCGAATCGCTGATCTGGAAACCTGGGTGCAAGGGAGTTTGCGGCCGGATCTTACTGTTTTTCTTGATGTGCCGGTAGAAATTGGCATGAAACGCGCTACAAACAGAAGTGCACCTGATCGCTTTGAGAAAGAACAATTATCCTTTTTCGATCGCATCAGACAAGGGTATTTGCAGCAAACGTTAAAAGAACCGGATCGTTATCGTGTTATTGATGCAAGCGTTGATCTTGCGGCTGTGCAAGTGCAAATCAAGTCTGTTCTGGATCAGCTTACAGATAACAATCAACATTAGAATATTATTGTAATAAATTGAAATATATGGAAAAATCATATTCATGGCAAGACAATCAATGGCGACAGATAATCAGTCGTGCGAAACTGGGTAGCCTGCCTCATTCTTTACTACTTACAGGTTTACCCGGTTTGGGGAAGTTTGATTTTGCGGTAGAATTAGCAAATAGCCTCTTTTGTGAGCAACCGGATGAAGAAGGTCACAGTTGCGGCCAATGCAGGATATGCCTGCTTCTGAAAGCAGGTACCCATCCTGACTTTCATATCGTATCGCCGGAAGAAAAAAGCAAGGTTATCAAGATCGATCAGATCAGGGATTTTTGCAATGTAATGGCTCATAAATCGCAACTCGGAGGTTATCGGGTTGCGATTCTCTCACCAGCTGAAAGCATGAACACCAGTGCTGCAAATGCATTGCTTAAAACACTGGAAGAACCGGGTGAGCGTACGCTAATTATGCTTGTAAGTTCTCAGCCAGGGTATTTACCTGCAACGATAAGAAGTCGGTGCCAGAAAGTTGATTTTGGTTTACCAGATTACAACACGTCAAAAAATTGGCTTGAAAAACAGGGTGTTACTGGTGATATAAAACTGCTGCTTAATTTATCGCTCAAAACGCCTTTAACTGCATTGGCAACATTTAATGATGGTCACTTGCAAGAAAGGGCTGCATTTATTAACGAATTCCTTGGATTAAAGCAAGGTCTTCAGAATCCACTGCAATTGGCCGATAAATGGAATAAGCTACAACCAGAACGATGTCTGGCGTGGATGATGAGCTGGATTATGGATCTGATACGTTTGAAATCAGATGATAATACCAGCCATATGATCAATAACGATATGAAACAGCACTTGCAACCCATTGCCAGACAGTTAGACTTACTTAACTTGTTCTCGTTTCAGGATAAACTGCAAGTTGCGAATAGACAGTTAACAACACAGGTGAACGGTCAGCTACTTTTGGAAGATTTGTTCATCACATGGATAAAGATAAGGTAAAAACATGATAAAACCTGGTGCTCTGGGTGGAAGACAAGGCATTTTATCCCTGACAATCAAGGATAAAAGTGCGCTATATGCTGCTTATATGCCATTTGTAAAAAATGGAGGTCTCTTTATTCCAACCAAAAAAGAATACAAGCTTGGTGATGAAGTTTTTATGTTATTAACCTTGATGGATGAGACAGAAAAGTTACCCGTAGCCGGAATTATTGTATGGGTTACACCAGCAGGAGCACAAAGTAACAGGGCGCCGGGCATTGGTGTGCAGTTCAGTGATCAGGATGGTGGTGCGGCTAAAAATAAAATTGAAACCTATCTTGCTGGTGCATTAGAGGCAGAACGTCCTACACATACAATGTAGCTTTACCCCGCATTTTCCTCAGGCATTAGATTGCCCAATTTAATATTTCTCTTTTCGATCCTTGTATTCACAAGCTTATTAGTCATTTATGTTATGTCTGGCCGGGGAGTGAGGGTCACTTATAAAAATCTGTTCGTTTACTATCAATGACTGACTCAATATGAGCCCGGATAATCCGGGCTCTGAAACGCTATTAATGATGCTCAGGATTGGGCTTCTTTTTTGATATTTGCATTATTCTGGCAAGGCGTGTTGCCTGAAGTCTGATTCATGCGATTCATGCGATTCATGCGATTCATCATGGCAGCATGCTGATTGGGGCCTTGTTTGAATGCTTGACCCATCATGCCAGCTCGTGGGTTGTTGGTTTGTCCCATCATAGCAGCGTGCTGATTGGGGCCTTGTTTGAAGGCTTGACCCATCATGCCAGCTCGTGGGTTGTTGGTTTGTCCCATCATAGCAGCATGCTGGCTGGGGCCTTGTTTGAAGGCTTGTCCCATCATGCCAGCTCGTGGGGTATTGGTTTGTCCCATCATAGCAGCGTGCTGATCAGGGCCTTGTTTGAAGGTTTGACCCATCATTCCGGTTCGTGGGTTGTTGGTTTGTCCCATCATAGCAGCGTGCTGATTAGGGCCCTGTTTGAAGGCTTGACCCATCATGCCAGCTCGTGGGTTGTTGGTTTGTCCCATCATAGCAGCGTGCTGATTGGGGCCTTGTTTGAAGGCTTGTCCCATCATGCCGGTTCGTGGGGTATTGGTTTGTCCCATCATAGCAGCGTGCTGATCAGGGTCCTGTTTGAAGGCTTGACCCATCATGCCGGTTCGTGGGTTGTTGGTTTGTCCCATCATAGCAGCGTGCTGATCAGGGCCTTGTTTGAAGGTTTGACCCATCATTCCGGTTCGTGGGGTGTTGGTTTGTCCCATCATAGCAGCGTGCTGATTGGGGCCTTGTTTGAAGGCTTGTCCCATCATGCCGGTTCGTGGGTTGTTGGTTTGTCCCATCATAGCAGCGTGCTGATCAGGGCCCTGTTTGAAGGCTTGTCCCATCATGCCGGTTCGTGGGGTGTTGGTTTGTCCCATCATGGCTGCATGTTGATCGGGAGCTTGCTTTAAGGCGCCAGCTTGTGGGATGTTAGTTTGCCCCATCATGGCAGTTTGCGAGGTACTGGTTTGTGGCGCAGTTTTGCCCATCATACCTGCCCCCTGAGTGTTACCCATATGCTCATTATTTTGTGCAAAAGCCATGCTTCCTACTGCCAAACTTAAGCCTGCAAGTGCGCTAACGGTTACTGTTAATACTGTTTTGCTTTTCATGGTAAATCTCCTTTCATTTGGATAAAATTTCATTTCACAGTTATTATTAAAGCAGTCGTATGTAACTCGCTTATGACGATAACGGGCATTTTTGTAACAAAACCTGACCATGCGTAAACTTGTTACAATATGTTACAAATTAAATAACGAAGCACATCAGGGTCTTGTATAAATAATAGTATGAACAACGAAACACACAAAGATCATATTCTTGTAGTCGATGATGATTCAGAGATTCGTCATTTACTAAAAGAATATCTGGAAAAACACGGTATGCAGGCCAGTACAGCCATTGATGGTAAAACAATGTGGCGTGCACTGGATAAATCAAGAATTGACCTGATCGTACTGGATCTGATGTTGCCAGGCGAGAGCGGCTTGAGCTTGTGCCGTAAGTTATGCGCAGATAAAAAGGTTCCTGTCATCATGTTAACCGCGCTTGGTGAAGAAACAGACAGGATCGTTGGCCTTGAAATGGGTGCAGATGACTATCTGGTCAAACCCTTTAATCCGCGTGAGTTGCTGGCGCGAATTAATAGCGTCATACGACGTACGCGTGCTTATCCGGATAGCGTCGATCAGGTAACGACCAATGAACGATTATATTTTGCAAACTGGACGCTTGATACCGTTGCACGCCACCTGATAACGGATGATGAGGTGGTTGTTCCTTTGAGTGGAGGAGAATACCGCTTATTGCGGATATTTCTTGACCGCCCAAACAGGGTGTTAAGTCGTGATCAATTACTGGAACTGGTTAGCGGTAAGCAGGCTTTGCCGTTTGATCGCAGTATAGACGTTCAGGTCGGGCGCCTACGTAAGCGTCTGGGAGATGACAGTCGCGAACCCCGGTTGATAAAAACGGTACGCAGTGCCGGTTATGTCTTTACTGAAACGGTAAGAGAAAAAGCATGATTCGTTTTTTACCACAATCGCTCTTTGGTCGCTTGGCACTCATCCTGTTTTCCGGGTTGTTGCTGGGGCAGCTGGCCAGTACTGCAATACAGTTTCATGATCGTGGCCAGCGTTTGTTTCAGGCCAGTGGCTTGTCCAGCTCGGAGCGTATTGCCGAAATTGTACGTTTGCTGAATGGTGCTAACAGCACCGAACGAAAGCGCCTGGTATCTATTTTAAATACACCGCCGTTACGTGTTTCACTGGCAACAGCTACATGGACAGAACCTGATAATATTGCTCAAAGTTGGCCGGCTGTTGAGTTTCGGAAGCGTTTACAGCGACAGTTAGGTGATAATTATCCTTTACGTGTTGCTATAAGTGATCAACCTACATCGGGCAATATGCAAAAAATGCATGATGCGGGCGAACATGATATGCGGCATATGCAAGGCATGGGTATGGCGCTTCCTGATGCTTTGGTGTTTTTTGCACAAGTAAGATTGAGTGATGGCACCTGGGTTTCTTTTGAAAACAGTATCGCACCAGAAGTGCTTGAGGGTTCATCTGCATTATTATTGATACTGGCTGTTCTGGTTGCGATTGTTTTATTTATATCATTGCTGGCAGTGCGTTGGGTGACCAGACCGCTGACAATGTTAACCGAGGCGGCGGACAAGCTGGGTGGTAACATTAATCAGCCACCATTGGTAGAAACCGGCCCGACGGAGTTTCGTCATGCTGCTAAAGCATTTAATTCAATGCAGGTTCGGCTACAACGGTTTATTGAAGATCGTACAAGATTATTAACCGCTATCTCACATGATTTAAAAACGCCCATAACGCGTATGCGATTACGCGCCGAGATGCTGGATGACTCGGAGCAACGTGATAGTTTTGTAAAAAATCTGGATGAAATGCAGCTTATCGCGACCGAGACACTGGATTTTTTACGCGCAGATGATGCTCGTGAGCCATTACAAACCGTTGATATTTGCGCGTTACTTGAAGCAATAAAAGATGATGTTGCAGAGTTAGGTCATAACATTGAGATAGAACCGTGTATATTGAAACCTTGTTTTTCGCGCCCACTTGCTTTAAAACGTTGTATTGGTAATCTGGTTGAGAATGCTATTAAATATGCAGACAACGTCCGTATCTCGACCCGGCAAACTGAAGCAACACTGGTTATTACTGTAAGTGATTCGGGGCCCGGAATACCGGAAGAAAAACTGGAAACTGTATTTGACCCGTTTTACAGGTTAGAAACATCACGTAACAGAGAGACAGGCGGCAGTGGCCTGGGTTTAAGTATCGCACGCAATATTGCCTTGTCTCATGGCGGTGATCTAAAGCTCAAGAATAATCCGGATGGCGGGTTATATGCAATCCTGACGTTATTACGTAATATTGAATAATAAATGCATCGGAAATAAATATAAAATGGCAACATGGTTACAAGGAAGCGTAGTAGAAAACAATCAATGGTGTACTGATCTGTACTCCCTTAAAATCAGTGTCGATCCAATAAAATTTAAAGCAGGGCAATTTGCCAGTATAGGCATGGAAGAGAATAACGAAATACTGGCTCGTCCATACTCGCTTGTTAATACACCGCATGATCCAATACTTGAAATTCATTTTAATACGGTAATAGAAGGTCACTTAAGCCCACGACTGGCACGTCTGGGAAAAGGTGATGTCGTTCATGTATCTGATCGTACAGGCGGATTACTGACGATAGATGAAGTCCCTGATGTGCCCAATTTATGGCTACTGGCTACCGGCACAGGCATTGGGCCTTTTTTATCTATACTGAAAACAGATGAGCCCTGGAAGCGATTTAAAAATATTGTTTTATGTTATTCAGTTATGACGCATGAAAAACTGGCGTACCAAACGGACATTGAAAAGTTTCAATCAGATTACCCGGAGCAATTCAGATTTATACCTTTTATTACTCGCGAGAAAGTTGCGGGTACTATTTCCTCGCGTATTACAACCAGTATAGAAAATGGCGAACTTGAAAAACAGGCTGCATTACAATTATCATCGGATTCAAATCACTTTATGTTATGTGGAAACTCAACGATGATTAGTGAAGTCACTACCTTGTTAGAAAGCAGAGGGTTGCGACGCCATAAACGCAGGGAACCGGGCCATATCGCGATAGAGAAATATTATTAATACTCAAAAGGGTGATTGATAAATAGAAAACTTTGCGTTGAATCTTTAATCCATATTTATCATTAAACCATCGAATCCTGTTTTAATTATCAGTCGGCATTTAACGATTTTCGTAACGGTTCAGATCAAGCAGTCCTGATAAAATCGGTTTGTTTGATTGGTATATATCCTGAAACCAGTCTGCCATTTTCCAGAATAACGGGTCGGTTCGTCTGACTCCGTAGCGGTTAACAAAATTATCATAATCCTGGTTAGACCGTATTGTCGTACACAGGGTTATGAATTCTTCAATATCTGACAGGGCGACGGAGAACTAGCCTGGGGTATGCAACTGATCGGTTAGATCCTGCCGGGCATGGGTGTAAATAATAAGTGTTAGCTGCTCCATGTTTTTTCCTCACGCGCATGCACTAATTGGTACAGTGCAGGTAACACCACCAGAGTTAACAAAGTTGATGAAATAATGCCGCCAATAACAACGGTAGCAAGGGGCCGTTGAACTTCGGAACCAATCCCCGTATTTAACGCCATGGGAATAAAGCCAAGTGCCGCTACCAGCGCTGTCATTAGAACGGGACGTAGTCGTGTCAGTGCGCCGTCAACAATCGCCTCATTTAAATGTTGGCCATGCGCACGTAAATCACGGATAAAGGAGACCATCACCAGGCCATTTAGAACGGCGATTCCTGACAGGGCGATAAAACCCACAGCTGCGGATATTGAAAATGGAATATCGCGCAGTAGTAATGCAAAGATGCCGCCCGTGAGTGCTAATGGCACGCCGGAGAAGATAATCGTTGCATCTTTAACTGAGCCTAATGCCATAATCAGCAAACCAATCACCAGTGTTAATGTTAATGGCACTACAATCGATAGACGCTGTGTGGCGGATTGTAATTTTTCATATGTCCCGCCGTATTCAACCCAGTATCCTGCAGGTATCTCAACACGTTCTTCAACCGTTTTTTGTACATCCTGCACAAATGAGCCCAGATCACGGCCACGAACATTGGCGGTTACTACAATGCGCCGCTTGCTATTTTCTCGATAAATCTGGTTATAACCCGTAAGTAAATTAAGCTCAGCAACTTCACCTAAGGGTACATAGTGTCCATTGCCAAGCATTACCGGCATACTGGATAGTGCATCCGTATCGGTACGTAAATCTTCAGCTAGACGCACAACAATTTCAGATCGGCGATCACCTTCATAGAATTGACTTGCTACGCTGCCACCTAAGGCGGTTGATAGTAAATCCTGTAGCTCAGCAATACTCAAAGCATATCGAGCCATGGCATCACGTTTAGGTTGTATGGTCATTACCGGTAAACCGCTGGCTTGTTCAATTGCCACATCAGACGCACCGGGCACTTTTTTAAGGGCCTTTTCAATTTCTGAACCCAAGGCAATCAGTTGATCAAAATCATCACCAAACACTTTGATGGCCAATTCTGCACGAACACCAGAAATTAATTCATTAAAGCGCATTTGAATCGGTTGTAAAAACTCATAACGATTGCCGGGAATAGGTGTAACCAGAGCTTCGAGATCGGCTACCACTTGCAATTTTGACTTATTCGGATCGGGCCATTGATCACGGGGTTTAAGAATAATAAAATTATCCGCAACACTGGGCGGCACCGCATCGGTGGCCACTTCAGCGGTACCGATTTTTGCAAAGACCAGCTCCACTTCCGGTAATTTCTTTATTTCTTTTTCCAGACCCTGCTGTAAACGTATCGATTGCTTCAGTGAGGTACCCGGTATACGCAGTGCGTGCATGGCAATATCACCTTCATCCAGATTGGGCATAAATTCTGAACCCAGTTTTGGAATTAAAGCAGCAGAAACCAGAATTAGCAGCATCGCCATAGACACCACAGCCCAGCGAAATTTCAGTGATAACATTAAGACGGGTTGATAGGCAGAGCGTGCAGTTGTAATTATCTTGCTTTCTTTTTCCTGTATTGGTTTTTTAAATAAAAGTGCAATGGCAGCGGGTACAAAAGTAATTGATAAAATCATTGCACTTACTAATGCAATAATCACGGTTAATGCCATGGGGTGAAACATTTTACCTTCCACACCATCCAGTGCAAAAATCGGAATGTAGACAGCAGTAATAATAAATACACCAAATAAGGCCGGGCGTATGACTTCGCGCGTGGCGTCAAATACCAGGGCTAAGCGCTCTTTAAGCGGCAGGGTTTGCGTGCCAGCCTGACTCAACCGGCGCAAACAGTTTTCAACAATAATCACCGCGCCATCAATGATCAAACCAAAATCCAGGGCGCCGAGACTCATTAGATTGGCACTGACTTTACTCTGTACCATGCCGGTAATGGTCATCAACATGGCAATAGGAATAACGGCAGCGGTTAACAACGCGGCGCGAATATTTCCCAGTAATAAAAATAAAATTACAATAACCAGCAAGGCTCCTTCAAGTAGATTCTTTTGTACTGTAACTAAAGTTTTATCTACTAGCGTAGTACGGTTATAAACTGCGTTTACGCTAATGCCCACCGGTAAACTGGTTTTAATTTCTTCAAGTTTTACCGCAACATTATTCGCTACCGTGCGACTGTTTTCACCAGTCAACATAAATACGGTGCTCATGACTACTTCACGACCATTTTGAGTTGCCGCACCGGTTCTCAACTCTTTTCCCAGGCTCACGGTTGCCACATCTTTTATACGAATGGGCAAGCCTTGTTGTTGCTGAATAATAATATTTTCAAGGTCGGTTAAATTGCGGGCCTGGCCGGGTACGCGCATCAACCACTGTGCACCATTATGCTCGATAAAACCGACACCGCGATTACCATTATTTTGCTCCACAGCATTAACTACATCTTGATAGTTAATGCCGTGAGCCAGAAGTTTGGCAGGCTCGGGTGCAATCAGTATCTGTTTTTTATAACCGCCAATCGGGTTCACTTCGACCACACCTGGCACGCGCATTAACTGTGGGCGAATAGTCCAGTCATGTACCGAGCGTAAATCGGTGGGCGTGACTAAACTACCATTGGCATTTTTAGCGCCTGGTTCTGCATCCACAGTGAACATAAATATTTCACCTAAACCGGTTGCAATGGGCCCCAGGGTTGGCTCCAGGCCTTTGGGCATATTCCCTTTTGCAGTACTTAATCGTTCACCGACTAACTGGCGCGCAAAATAAATATCGGTGCCTTCGGTAAACACTATGGTGACCTGTGACAGCCCATAACGTGAAACCGAACGGGTATAGCTTAATTTTGGCAACCCTGCCATGGCGGTTTCTATCGGAAAGCTGACACGCAGCTCTGTTTCAAGTGGTGTGTAACCCGGTGCTTCGGTATTAATCACCACCTGTATATTGGTAATATCCGGTACCGCGTCAATTGGTAACTGAGTGAATTTCCATGCCCCCAGTCCCATAATCATCAGTACCAGCGCAATCACAAGTCCTCGTCGTTCGAGAGACAGTTGTATAATTTTTTCAAGCATAATAAATTTCCATAGCGGGATTATTGGCCATTGAATAAGCAGGCATATGCATTAGTGGTCATGTGAGGCGCCGGATTTTTCAATATCGGCTTTAATCACATAGCTGTTTTCGCTAACGTAAGTCGTGCCCGTTTCTAAACCGCCTAGCACTTCAATCCACTCGCTATCCTGTCGGCCCAGTTCCAGCATACGCACTTCATACTCTTCCCCTATTTGTGCATAGACCACAGTAAAATCTCTAAAGGTTTGTAGGCCTGAGCGTTTCACCGCCAGAGAGACGGGAATTTCTGCGACTTTAATTTTGGCTTGCACATAACTGCCAGGTAAAAACTGGCCATTTTTATTATCAACCACCAGCCGGGCAATAACTGACTGATTGGTTTCAGCCAATATGTTTATCAGAGCAATTTTGCCTTTAAAAGATCGGGTTTTATTTGCCAATGTGAAACTGACAGGAGCTCCCACTTTGATGCGTGGTTGATTTGCCGGGAATATGGATAAATCGACCCAGACATTGGATGTATCAGCAATTATAAACAGGCTTTTCCCATCCGTCTGTTCACCTGCATTCGCATTGCGCTGGATGATGGTGCCACTAATAGGGGCTTTGATGTTGTAAAGCTTAAGACTTTCGTTACTTTCCACGTTAGCCAGTACCTGGCCTTTGTGAACCGTATCACCCATGGAAACTGAAACGGATTTAATGACTCCAGCAAAACGCGCACTAACATGACTCATCTGCTCTGTATTGACGGTGATTTTGCCGAACACATTTATGGTTTGTTGCAACACAATTGGCCCTGCGATATTTGTGTTGATTTCCAGTTCTTTAGCGACGGACATTTCAATTTTTGTGCGACCTTCAAAATTATCGTATTGCCAGGTATATTGTTTACCGTTATAACTTGCATCAATATTCACGATAAATGAATGGGGTTCATAAATAACACTATCACCCCGTAGTGCATCGCCATGAGGTTTAAAGTTTATTTTATCTACTTTCCCACCAAGGCGAGTCAGCATAATTTCAAGTTCAACCTCTGTTGGTTTTAATGGTTGATCTTTAAAGCTTGCCCAGGCACGGAATTCAGGTGGTACACCGGTTTCAAAAATAGCTAATTCGAGAGTGAAGTCATCATGCTTTAGTAAACGTCCTCTGTGAGCGCCTTTTTCGATTTCAACTGGCGTGCCGTGCGTATTACTGTTTGTACTACTTTGCTCAGTTGCTGAATTTCCACATGCGTTTATTAGCGTGGCTGAACAAATGATGAGTAAACTTTTCACTATCCATTGAGGTTTAAATAATTTCATAGTAAGTCTCATAATTTTTTACCTGCCGGTTGCGTCATGGATACGCCGGTTAAACGTTCGATTTCAATCACTTTTAAATGCGCAGCAATACTGTCTTCAATTAATGATGTACGTGCATTGAGTAACTCCGCCTGCACGCTGCGCCATTCAAGATAACTATAGCGACCTAAATCATAGGCACGCCGGGTTTGGGTGAGTGCGGTTTCAAGTCGGGGAATAATTTCCTTGCGATAGGTTTCAACCCGGTGCAAGCTGTGCTGTAATTTTTCAGTCAATACAAACAGCGTAGTTTCCAGGCGTACGTTGAGTTCATCCTGTAGCGCTTGTGTTTGTGACAGGTTTTCCTGTGCCGTGCGAATGCGCCCCGTGTTCCGACTGCGTTCTCCAAAGGGAAAGCTAATTCCGGCGACCAATGCCTGATCATTTGTTTGCTCATAATGGCGAACCCCCAGATTCAGTTTCCACTCAGGTTTGCTTTTTGATTGTGCCAGTTTTAACTGAGCTTGTTTCAGGCGTTTATCTGATAACAGGCGAAGAAAATCCGGGCTCTGTTGAAGTCGTTGTTTCAATGTTTCAAAAGTCAAAGACGGCGGAGTGTTAAAAATATCCCCTTCGACTTTGTTAAACCGAGGTTTGACTTCTCCCCATTGTGCCGCCAACAAACGAATCGCCGAACTGAGCTGATAAGTAATATTTTCACGATCCAGACGTTTTCTTGCCAGCTCAGCCCTGGCTCTTGCCAGTTCAGCATCGGGTGTTTTGCCTGAGTTCACTCGCTTGTCAACCGCGATAACGGTTCTACTCGCAAGTGCTACTGTTTTATCCGCATTGATCAGATTAGCCTGTTTTGCCAGACAGATAAGATATAATCGTGCGGTTTCAGCCGCTACATCCAGGCGTTTGATTGTTGTCTCAGTCGATAGAGATAACGCTTCTGCTTGTGCTTCATCGATAAAACGCTGGCGAATTTCACCCTCTAATACCCAGCCAATATTCATTGTGATTTGAGCACTATCTGTACTTTTGTAATTGCCCGATCCTGAAACATCTTCAATAACAAGGTTAAACTCCGGACTGGCTGACATCCTGGCCTGCAACACACGTCCCTGTTGTGCTTTAAGTTCATAACTAAACGACTTTAATGCCGGATTATGTGCAAACGTTTTGCTAATGGCCTGACGTAAATTAATGGTCTGGGTACCGATATTAAGGTACTGATCATGGACACTCGTTTCAGCTGGTAAAACACTACTGAACAGCAGCAGCGAGCAGCTGAAAAAATAAATTTTCGATTTGGATAACATGCTTCTGTTATCTCCTGTATGGGATAAATATCAGTAACACGCACTTATACATAGACACAGTGTGACTGAGTTTTAATTAAAAAATAATTTAATAAAGATGCGTAATGAATAAAACATAGTTCGCTCTAAAACATGAGGATTTATGCTGATGATTTATAGATTACGGGTTAAAAATCCAGAACGAAAGTTCTGATTTACTTTATTGGAGGCGCGCGCAAGGGTGGTTGGAGTAAATAATAACGAGAGGTAAAGGGGATAATAGATAGTGCTAGTCTGGCTACGCTCCTCAGGCGAGGGCTGTACAGAAAGAGACAGAAAAAGAGCCAAATAAGCACTAAGAGGTTAAGTAAATTAGTTTTATTCTGTAATTTTTCAGCACTAATATCCACAGCGCTAGTGGAATGATTATTCTGGTGATTCGTCAGGTTAAAATCATGCGGGGTTGATTCAGGGTGTATACCAGCGACATGTGTATTCGCATGTCCATGCCCAGATGAGATAGCGTGATTATCAAGTTCAAGGTGCATGTGCATTTTACTGGCCTGTGATAGCAGCAGCGTAAAGCCAAAGCACAGAATCAGCAGAATTTTGAGCATCGAATTGTTATGGAGTTTCACCATGAGTCGGAGTCTACCCGTTGTTTTCACATCATACAAGTAAAGTTGCATTGGTGTAACTCTTGGCATATTGAGTCTAATTCCAGTGGTATATCAATCTTATTGAACAGGGATAGGGTGGCATTATTATCAAAAGCCTGCTTTCATCAATACATTCCCTGATAGTTGTACACCTTTCCTGGCTTCTTATTTGAGTCAGGTTGATCTTTAAGCACGCCGGGAACAGGGCCACATAGCGATAGTGAAATATTATTAATGCAGGGGTTCTGGTTAAATAAAATTGTTGTTTGCTGTAATTGAAACGTCAAATGATATTATCGATTCTCGTAGCGGTTCAGATCAAATAGTCCTGACATAATCGGTTTGTTTGTCTGGTAAATATCCTGGAACCAGTCTGCCATTTCCCAGAAGAATGGGTCAGTTCGTCTGACGCCATAACGATCAACAAATTTATCATAATCCTCATTAGTACGTATTGCTGCACACAAGGTAGCAAATTCTTCAACATCCGCTAGTGCGACCGAGAAAAAGAAATTGGGATAAGAGCCTTCCAGCCATTTTACGACGGTCATGGTGTCGTTATCAATATCTGCGCGTTCCCGTTCTCTTGCGTCTGCCAGAAACGAGGTAACATTTTTGTATGCCTTGTTACGTATAAGGCTGTAGGTAAGATCATCTTCCGGATTATCTGTCTTGACTCTGACGAATGCTACATCAGGAAATGAATGCAATTGTTCTCCCTGTAATAGGGCAACCTTCATCATGGCTCGATCTGCAATGGTTTTTACCGGCATTTTACGGCAAGTAATTTTGCCACAATGATTCATGGATTTTGTAAGTTGATTGACACCTTTAAGACGGCCCTTGATGCGTTGGTAGAATTCTTTTTGCGGGTCACTTGTTTGATAGTCTTCGACTGATTTTGTACTTAACCATTCCTGTGGTGCTGAAAATAATTGTTCAATTTGTTTTCGTTGTCCAATATACCATTTATCGCGGATTTCCTTGCGCCTGTTAACCGGTAAAAATGCCAGAAATGAATCTTCTCCCTCCATACGTAGAAAATCCATATAGATTCTGGTGCTCATGCGATGACCAATGTTGCCATAGATATTGAAATCAGCTACCAGCAAATAATGGATGCGTTCCAGCAATGGGAAATCAATTACCCAGGTAGTTTCAGGTTCGTTGCCAACCAGCCCATAAGCTACCGATCCGCTATCGAAATGCCGGAATACAGTGAGTGCAGCATTGGGGTTTTTACCATCTCCATCCCAGATAAAACCCATAGCATGTTTGAGTTTATGTGTGCCCATTTTTTTAAACCACGCCTGTTTATGTTCCATATATCGCCGTTGACCTTTCCAGTAACGGGTCCATATTTTGTACAAATCAAGGTTACTGTCAAAATCTGCGGGTAATTGCAGTTCAGGTGCCATTTTTTCTATAAACCCGGTGTTATTAGTAATGATAGGTTTATCCGGGTTAAAGAAAACGACCCAGAACTGGTCTTCAATAACATTTAATGCGAGTTGCCCGCGACAGACAGGCCCTTTAATAAAACCTTCAATGAAGAAATGCGCATCATCGAGCATGAATCGATACCGTGATACAGCAGGTATGGCAGCAAAAACCTTAAAAGGATTAGCTGATATGTCTGCACCATAGGGAGGGAACTCAGTGACAGTATAAGCAGGCTTCAGGAACAATTCGCGAAAACGTTCTAATCGTTTATCAGAAAATTTGTAAACGATGTGATTCTTGGTAACAATACTGGAGTAGTAAGAGAGTAGACGATAATAAAAAGGGGCTTTACCCGGGTCATTATTCGGACGTATTGTTGCAATTTCATCGATTTTCTCACCTGGCGGTGTTGTGGAGCGAACCAGGCGATAGAATTCACGCTGTGGTGACCCTTTAAAGTGAATATGGGCGTGAAACAGGTGCTCATAAAGGTAACGATTGACCAGCCGTTGCTTGAGTGATGTTTTGTTAAAAAATGACTCCCATTTTTTAATTTGTAAGCGAGCTGTTGATGATGGGGCAGGGGGAGCAGGTGACCGAGATCCCCTGGCTATCCATGTTGTTAATGTCTGGTGTTCAGGTTCAGATAAGCCTGGCATGGCATAGGGCATGCCCCAAAGTGGGTGTTCTTCGGTATATTCGTTAACCGAGTCGAGTGTCGGACAAGTTTGTTTCCGGTTAAGCTTCAGGCTGAAACTGTCCGGTAATTTCTTTACATCAGGTTGCGGGTGTTGTTGTTTCAGTTGTAGCAATCGGTACATAACCGAGTTATCGAGATTATCTTTCTGGTTATTTTCACCTTCATTTAGTACAGGGTAAAAACCTCGGGAACGCCATTGTGTCGTGTTTTTAGCATCAATAAACAGCCGCGTAGGGGATATGCTGCCAATGCGGCGGGCTTCGTATACGCGCTCTTCTGTGGCGCCACGTTGGATGCCTTCGCTGGAAGAAAGCTTAAGTTGGCAAGGTGCGTCGTAACAACCATGACAGACTACACAACGGCGTTCCAGTATCGGTTTGACTTGTTTGTCGTAGTTTAAATCACCTTTGAGCAGAACGGGTATCTGGGCTGACCGTAAAGGGACTGATTCAGAATTGTTATTGCCGGGTAATGGCAGAATTTTAAGGATAGCCAGACCGACCAATAAAACAGCAGATAATATCAGCAGTGTCCGCGAGGTATTTGATATTTTATACCATTTCATAACAAACCATATATTAACAGAAATATTGTGAGTACGTTAAAATATTGTATTTTGTTTGCCGAGGAGATGAGATATTTTATAAATAATCGCCTCTGGGTATTGCTGATGCGAAAAGATGTATAAAATTAATTAATCTATTATAATCCTGCGCTATGAATACAATACCTTACCTTATCGATTCTCATTGCCATCTGGATCGTCTTGAACTATCAAAGCACGATGGTGATTTATCTCTCGCGCTTGACATGGCAAAACAAAATGGCGTAGGACACATGTTATGTGTATCAATTGGCCTGAAAGATTATCCGGCCATGCTTGAAAAAGTAATGCCATTTCCCCAGGTGTCTGTTTCTGTTGGCGTGCACCCAAATGAACAGGATGGTATCGAGCCGACAGTCGATATGCTTGTAGACATGGCAAAAAATAAAAAGGTTGTTGCCATTGGTGAAACAGGCCTTGACTATTTTCGTTCCGAAGGTGATCTGGATTGGCAACGTGATCGTTTCAGGGTTCATATAGAAGCTTCCAAACAGACCGGAAAACCATTGATTATTCACACTCGTGAAGCCAGAGAGGATACGTTGGCAATCATGAAATCCGAGAAAGCTAACGAGGCGGGTGGTGTGATGCATTGTTTTGCTGAAGACTGGGAAACGGCCAAACAAGCACTGGATCTGGGTTTTTATATATCATTTTCCGGTATCGTGACATTCAAGAATGCCAAAGACTTGCAGGAAGTTGCCAAAAAAGTACCGTTGGATAAAATGCTGGTCGAAACAGATTCTCCTTATCTTGCACCCGTCCCTAATCGTGGAAAACCTAATGAGCCTGCATATGTTTTGTTTGTAGCTGAAAAAATTGCTGAATTACGTGGAATGTCTCTGGAAGAAGTTGCCAGTATCACTACAAATAATTATAAGCAATTGTTCAAGTGGGATTCGACCAGCCTGTAATTTCTGATAAGAAAATTAACTTGAGTTAACGACGGTAAATACGTGAATGTGAATTATTCACTGGTTTGCAGGTAATATATTACATTAATTTCTTTCCGGATAATTGATTCTATCACTATGCAATAGTGCATATAACCAAGGTTTCAAGGAGAGAAAAATGAAGACTAATTTACAAGTAACAGGACTATTCTGTACAGTTATATTACTAACGGCAACCATCACCACTAACGCAAGTGAAAATGACAGGAAGCAAATTGAAAATCAGAATAACCATAAAGTATTATTATCATCTAATAACAGTCACTCAATAACAGGTGATGTAAATACTGTTATTTCTGGCGGACAGTTACACAATGAAGGTGATGGTAAAAACAGCACCATAGATAATGATTTTGATCGTTCGTTTCCAGCTTCGTGGGACGAGGCTTATTAGTCAAGTAATTTTATTGTGTTGATATATTGATTCAAGCATGCCTTCAATAAACATTGGAGGTATGTTTGCCGTTTTGCGATCAATGTCCTTTATACATCGCTTCAATACACTCCTGATTATCATTGATAATCGATTTTCTTCTGGGTTTCAGTGTGGGTGTTAACATACCGTTTTCTATGGTCCATGGAGTTTTGCATATGCTTATTTTATGTATACGCGCGTAACCTGGAAATTTTTCCATTTTAATCTGGATATGATTCAGCAGTGTTTCAGTTATATCCGGATTGTCTTTCAACATTTCGTGATTCGGGATAACAAGCGCACTGAGATAGGGGCGTCCTTCACCGATTACAATTACATTTTCAAAGAATGGATCCTGTATAATGGCTTGCTCTAATTCGCCGGGCGGAATTTTCTCGCCGTTTGAGAGTACAATAATATCTTTCAAGCGACCGGTAATATAAATTTTATTATTGCTGATGCGTGCCTGATCACCGGTATGTAACCAGCCATCACTGTCTATTGCTTCTTTAGTCGCTTTGTCATTTTTCCAGTATCCTTGCATTAAACTTTTACCCCGTACCAGGAGTTCGTCATTGTTACCAATTTTTATTTCAACGCCGGGTAGTGGTTCACCAACACCGCGTGGGTCGTTATCATCGAGTCGATTGACACTAATAACGGGGCTGAATTCAGTCAGTCCATAACCCTGCGCAATATTTATACCTACGGATATGAATAATTGTGCAATGTGGTATTCAAGTGCAGCGCCACCACTAATGGCAAATCTGAAGTTATTTCCAAATTTTTCACGTATTTTTCGGAAAAATAGCCGGTCAAAAACAGGGAGTAATAAAAATGATAGTTTCCATTTTTGTTTATGCTGTGTGTACATGAATTTTTGCCAGGCCAGAGCGATAGCGTAATTAAAAACAGCCTTAAGGATTTTGCCTTTATCTGCGATAGCCTGTTCAACCTTGAGGTAGACACGTTCAAATATTCTGGGCACTGAAATAAGTAACGACGGGTTTTGTGATAAAAAATCTTCTGCCAGATCGGTAATAGAACGTGAAAAGCTTACTTTTGAACCACTTAGCATGGGTAAATAATAACCGATGGTTCTTTCAAGCATATGTGACATCGGTAAAAAAGATAAAAAATGATCGTAAGGATAAATATCAATGCTGTGTACGCCTGCCCAGGCATCCTCGATTATATTGCCATGAGATAACATCACACCCTTTGCTTTACCGGTTGTGCCAGAGGTATAGACAATGCTGGCCAGGTTATCCATTGTAGTAGTGTTATTTATCGGACGGGTTTCTATGTCATGTGTCCAGTCTTCTATTGTAAGAATACGTGGATCCTGTTTGTCGGGGTCAATTGTTTCCAGGCTTAAAATGCGTTTTATATCATTAAATTTATGTTTTATCGGTGAAAGTATATCCCAGTGTTGGTTGCCCTCAAGAAAAATACATTGGGCATCTGAATTTTCAAGTATGTAGGCAATATTTTCAGCCCGGTCTTCCGTGTAGAGGGGGACAACAACTAGCCCACACGCGAAGCTGGCTTGTTCAAAAATAACCCATTCCAGAGAGTTTTTAATCAGAATGGCAACACGATCACCTTTTTTAAAACCCTCTTTTTTCAGTGCGCTGGCCCACAGTTGAATCATATTCTCGCAAGAACGCCAGCTTATTTTTTTCCAGCAGTGATCCGTATCTGAATAATATTCATAGGCTGTCATGTTGGCTGATAGCTCAACACGTGCCTGAAAAAGTTCCCGAAGATTGTTAACAGATTCAGGTGAAATATAATCTGTTTGTTTAGCGATACTCAGCAAAGTAATTTTTCCCAACCCTTGTTCATAATAAAGCGACCATTATATTTTTTATTAAATTCTTCAAATCGCTGCCTTTGTGTTTCCAGTTTTAGTTCATGCAAGTAATTTATCGGGCCGCCAGTAAAAGGTGCAAATCCTGTTCCAAAAATAATACCGGCATCTAACATGTCTTCAGTATCAATAACGCCTTCACTTAAACAAGCTACAGCTTCATTCAGAAGTCTTAGTATGAGGCGGTCTTTGATACTCTGTTTATCAATACCGGGTTGCTTGTCTGTTTTTGGTCTTATAATTTTTCCTTTGTTGTATTCGTAAAATCCTCTGCCGGTTTTTACACCCAGATTGCCTGATACAACACGATCATTAAGTATATTAGGTACTTCTCCGCCAAGATGCGTGGACAATATATTTGCAACGGACAAGCAAATATCGAGGCCAACCTTGTCTGCCAGCTCTATTGGCCCCATGGGCATGCCGAAGTCAAGTGCAACCTTGTCAATGATTGTCGCAGGAATACCTTCCTGAACCATGTAGGCTGCTTCCAGCAAGTAGGGTAACAATACACGGTTGACCAGAAAGCCAGGGCTGCTTTTTACTTGTAATGGCAGTTTTCCGATTTGAACAGCGAAAGATGATGTATTGTTTATGAATTGTTCGCTAGTATTTTCTGAGTGTACGATTTCGATTAGTTGCATACGGTCTACCGGATTAAAAAAGTGTAGACCCGTCAATCGCTCGGGTTGTTTTAATACGCTGCTTATTTCCTCTAACGGGATACTGGAAGTATTTGTGCATAACAATGCATCTGGTTTGGTTTTACTTTCAAGTGCTTTAAACAGGTTTTGTTTTGCTTCCAGGTCTTCGAAAATAGCTTCAATGACTATGTCTGCATTCTTTATTCCGTCTCCATTGATGTCTGGTATTAATCTGTCCATTGCTGCACTGGCTAAACGTGAGGGTTTCAGTTTTTTTCTGAATAGTGCGGCAGCTCTTTTTATTGCCGGTGCAATTCTTTCAGGTGATTGATCCTGAATGGTCACGGTGAGCCCTTTGTAGGCACACCAGGCTGCAATATCTCCACCCATGATACCGGCTCCGATCACATGAACATGTTGTGCTTTATAATCGGACAGCTTGCCGGTTTCTTTCATGGATGTTTGCAGAAAGAAAACACGTATGAGGTTTTGTGCAGTCGGTGTATGAAGCAGTCTGGAGGTTGATTTTGCCTCATGTTTCATCATGGAGTCACTGTTGGCGTGTTTCTCCCATAAGTCTATCAATGCGTAGGGGGCAGGGTAGTGAGCAGGAGG
>JAADHQ010000088.1 GCA_013151795.1 Gammaproteobacteria bacterium
GTTATTAATGTCTCGCATCTCGCAGAAAAAATAAAAAACAAGCTCGGCGATGGTCGTTCTTACGACGTCAATATTCAGTATTCAGAAGAGCTGCCACCTGCACTGGAAACCGGTGGCGGTATTATGCACGCATTACCCCTGTTAGGTGAGCATGCATTTATTCTAATTAACGGCGATATCTGGACTGATTACCCGTTAGCGAGTCTGGTAGAGCCGCAAGGGCTGGCACATCTGGTGATGGTGAATAACCCTCCGCAGCACCCCGATGGTGATTTTGTCTTGAATGATGGACTTGTTCTGAATCAGCCTGAGGGTGACAAAGTGACTTATAGTGGCATTGGAGTTTATCGCCCCGATCTTTTTTCAGGTTGCACTCCTGGACGCTTCCCTTTAAGCCCTGTATTAAAAAAAGCCATGTTGCGAAAGCTGATTACTGGAGAACTGTACACAGGTTCCTGGCATGACATTGGTACTCTCGACAGGTTGCAGCATGTACGTGAAATACTTGAAAAGGTAGATTGAAGGCATGGGCGAAGAAATTGATAAAATAGATTTTTCAGGAGATGATTTTATACAATTTCAGCAAAGATTATATGAAGAAACGTCCTTGTTGTCTGAATGGTTCAAAACAAAAAAAATATCTTCTAAAAAGGATGTGGCTGGTTTTGAACTTGAAGTATGGATCGTTGACAGGAATTTTAATCCTGTACCGATAAACGATGCTTATCTGAATAAACTCAATAATGATTGGGTGTCCCCGGAGTTATCACGTTTTAATATTGAACTTAACGGGTTGCCAGAAGACTTGCAAGGCAAGGCATTATCACGATTGCATGATTCACTCGAACAGAGCTGGCGGCATTGTTATAAGGCTGCAAATGAATTCGATGCTTCTTTGGTAATGATAGGTACTTTACCAAGTGTGCAGGAAAATCAACTGACACTTGCAAACATGTCCAGAATGAAAAGATATTTTGCACTGAACAGGGAGGTGTTTCGTCAGCGGAATGGAAAACCATTAGTGCTGGATATAAATGGCCATGAACACCTGAAAACAACGCATTATGATGTCATGCTTGAATCGGCAACGACCTCGTTTCAATTGCATTGGCAAATTCCATTAAGTAAAGCAGTGCGGGCTTATAATGCCAGTATGATTGCATCGGCAGCAACAGTTGCTGTATCGGCTAATTCACCCTTTCTGTTTGGTAAGGATCTTTGGGATGAGACACGCATACCCCTGTTTGAGCAATCTGTTCAGACGGGTGGATTTGAGTCTGCCGCTTTTGGTCCTGTACGCAGGGTTGGTTTTGGTTCAGGTTATGCCCGGCAGTCATTAATGGAATTGTTTCAGGAGAATCTGGATCATTTTCCGGTTCTGTTACCGGTAAGTTATGAAAGTCAGATTAATGAAATGAAAAATGCGCGGTTACACAATGGTACGATCTGGCGGTGGAACAGACCTCTGATAGGTTATGATGATAATGGTACCCCTCATGTACGTATAGAACACAGGGTTATCTCAGCGGGGCCAACGGTTGTTGATGGTATCGCTAATGCTGCATTTTATTATGGACTGGTGTATTACCTGACAAATATTGTTGATGCACCTGAGCTGGAATTACCCTTTGCTACTGCACGTGATAATTTTTATGCCTGTGCAAAACATTCATTAAATGCGCACGTGGCCTGGATGGGGGGTGAAAAGGGAAGAATGAAACAGCTATTATTGCAGAAGTTGTTACCTGCGGCAGAACGTGGTTTGCATGAACTTGATATTGATACAGGTGATGTAAGATTATATATGGATATCATTCGAAAGCGTGTTGAAACAGGGCAGACTGGATCAGTATGGCAGAGACAATATATTAAAAAATATCAGTGTGATATGCAGACATTAACCGCAGCATATGCAGAACATCAACAGACGGGCGAGCCTGTGCATAGTTGGTCGCTTCATGAATAATGACAGCTATATTTCTGATCAGGACATAATTTAAATGTTACAAATACTTGATTATATCCCTCCGGGTTTCCTGGATACAAAAGCAATCAGAATGCAGGATTTACTGCAGGCTCCAACTCTGATACATATAAAAGGCAGGCGCGAACAACCCTTATTTGTATCTGTTTTATTGCATGGTAATGAGATTACAGGTTTACAAGCTATTCAGGACTTGTTGAGAAAATATAATAATAAACCCTTGCCCCGTTCGCTATCAATTTTTATTGGTAATGTATCTGCTGCCGCGCAAGGGATGCGTCGCCTGGATGGTCAGCCTGACTATAATCGAACCTGGCCCGGTACAGAGACAGTAAATTGCGAAGAAACGCTGATGATGCAACAGATAAAAGAAGAAATGCGCTTGCGAAATGTATTTGCGAGTATTGATATTCATAACAACACAGGTATTAATCCACATTATGCTTGTGTTAATTTTGTAGAAGATCGTTTTTTGCATCTTGCTACATTATTTAGTCGGACAGTTGTTTACTTCACTCGTCCTTTAGGTGTGCAATCTTCATCGTTTGCGGATCTTTGTCCGTCAGTGACCATTGAGTGTGGCAAGGTTGGTCAGCAGTATTCTGAAACACACGCGATGGATTTTATTGATGCAGCATTGCATCTTTCGGAATTACCCGAGCATGCGTTACCTGAGCAGGATATTGATTTGTTTCATACTATAGCGATAGTAAAAATTCCTGAACATGCCAGTTTCAGCTTTAATGGTGATGATGCAGACATTTGTTTTGATAATGATCTGGATCATATGAATTTCAGGGAGTTAAAAAAAGGGACGCGGTTTGGTAAGGTATGCAAGAAAAGGAATATTCAGCTTGAAGCCTGGAATAATGATGGAGTTAATATTGGTGCAGAGTTGTTTAATTACAGGGATGATGAAATCCTGACAAGTAAACCACTTATGCCATCAATGTTGACCCTGGATGAAAAAGTAATACGTCAGGATTGTTTGTGTTATGTAATGGAACGATATAAATAGAGAGGTTGTCATGAACGTAAAAGTTAAACATATTTTTAATTTTTTTATCGCGGGATTGTTTATTTCATTTAATCTGATGGCATCTGATTTTGCCAAGGAAAAGCGCTGGGCAGATCAGATCGTAGACGACCTTATGGTGGGGGAGGCACAATGGTTGAGCGCGGAAGGGAAGAAATTTTTAGGTATTTACACAAAAAATACTACTGACAAGGTATCAGGAGGCGTTATTGTTTTACATGGGCTGGGTATTCACCCTAACTGGGTTGATGTAGTGCAGCCTTTGCGTAGTGATCTTCCTGATGAGGGCTGGCAAACAATCGCGTTACAGATGCCTGTGTTGAGGAATGAGGCGGAATATAAAGAGTATGTACCATTGTTTTCCGGGGTTCCCCCGAGAGTGAAGGCGGCTATTTCATTTTTAAAATCAAAAGGTGTTAAAAATATTATTATAGTGGGCCATAGTCTTGGTTCGACAATGGGGGCGTATTTTATGTCGTTGAATAAAGATCCGAGTGTTAAGGCATTTGTTGCGGTGGGTGTGTCAGGGGCTATTAATGAAGTCCCCTGGTATCTGAATTCGCTGGCAAAAATTAAAGTCCCTGTGCTGGATATTTATGGTAGCGATGACTTGCCTCAAGTTTTAACGGCAACAGAGAAAAAAGCGGCCGTAGCCAGAGCTGCAGGTAACAAGAATTATGACCAGATTATGGTGGAAGGAGCAGATCATTTTTTCAAAGGTAAAAGTGATGAGCTGGTGAAGCAGGTTGCTAGCTGGATAAAAAGATTTGCTGAGAAATAATACTGGGTAGCGTCAGCTTATTTTTACTACTATTTATCTTATAAGCTATTTGTGGGAAGCGAGCCATGCTCGCGATTATATTATTATCGCGAGCATGGCTCGCTTCCCACAAAAAATATCTGATTATTTTTTTATGACTTCTGCGGCTTGTACATCTGCATGATAGGACGACCTCACCATAGGCCCACTGGCGACCTGGCTAAACCCCATGGCCTGTCCAGCTTCAGCCAACTCATCAAATTCTTCCGGTGTAACATAACGGTCAACGGGTAAATGACTTAAGCTTGGTTGCAGATATTGCCCCAGTGTTAACATGTTGCAATCATGGTCGCGTAGATCTTGCATGACTTCTTTAACTTCTTCCAGTGTTTCGCCAAGCCCCAGCATGAGTCCTGATTTTGTAGGCACATCAGGATAGAGCTTTTTGAATTC
>JAADHQ010000050.1 GCA_013151795.1 Gammaproteobacteria bacterium
CAAGTCGTCGGGTGCCCTTTCTTTTGGGTTCTTTTCTTTGGGCAAGCAAAGAAAAGAATCACGGCTGACGGGACGGGCCCCGGCCCTTCATGCTAGATATACCTACCTAAACAACAGGAAACTTAACCTGCAAAAATAACCAAAAACTAATCTCCATTCTGGTTTATTGATAAAAGTGTAATCTATGGCCCTGACTTGTGCGGACCCTCTCATATCTGGCTTGGCTTGTTATAAGAAAATACAGGCCCCGGCCCTTTGAAGCAGAATTGTAAATGATTGGTTATAGTTACTAATATGCCAGATCAACCAGCATTAAAAACTCAAATAATCTCACAAGCCTCATCAAAATCCAGCCTTGGGCTACGCGGGAAAATTTTGCTTTCATCTCCTCGTCCAATAGCGCAAATCATATTAATTTTTATTTTTCCATCAGGGAAAAATGTTGTATTCATTTTATCATCATCGAAACCCGTCATCGGGCCACAATCCAGTCCCTGACTTCGAGCGGCCATTATAAAATAGGCGGCTTGCAGCGTGCTGTTACGAAATGCTGTATCAGCAATGGCTTTATTATTGCCAACATACCATGACCGTGCATCGGTATGAGGAAACAACTTGGGTAACTTTTCATAAAATTCCATGTCCATACCAATGATGGCAACAACAGGTGCGGTTTTGCATTTTTCTACATTACCTTCACTCACGCAGTCCAGCAGGCGTTGCCTGGCTTCATCAGATTTAACAAAGTGAATGCGCGCAGGGCAACAGTTTGCACCGGTTGGGCCCATTTTCATGAGGTCGTATATGTTATGCAGCTGTTCATCGCTGACACCTTCATTCTTCCAGCCATTATGGCTGCGTGCCTTGTTAAACAAAGTGTTCAGTGTATTTTCAGAAAGTGTTTCCAATATTATTCTCCAGTTTTTTTGTGCCCATTGAAAATAGCACGTTGACATCCATCCAAAGGCCTTTGTCGGTGACCAGGTTTTTGATAGTATCCATGTGTTGTTGCTGGAACTGTTCGAGTTGTTCAGGGTTCAGTTGTTCAATGTAACCTCTGAGTCCGCTATTCCAGACAACACCCCACCAGCCAGCTTCATCGTTCAGGTGATAGCCCATTTGTTTTTCACGTACGGTTATATTTTCAAGGCCAGCATCTGCTAACAGCTGTTCGCAGGCTTGTTTACTATGCAGGTTTTGCCACGCATCGGTTTCAATTTTTACGCCAAATGTAGCTATTTGAGTACGAAAGATATCAGCCATAGGTTGAAAAGCAGTTTCAGTAAAGCTGGTGAAGATCAATCGTCCTTCCGGTTTTAAAACACGCAGCCATTGTTTCAAAGCGGCGGGCATGTCAGGTAGAAAAAAAATAGCAAATGCACACATGACATGATCAAAATAGTCACTTTTGAATTCCGGGTTTTCAGCATCCATGATATGGAAGTCGACATTATTCAATGCCATTTTAGCAACGTTGAGGGTTGCTTTTTCGATCATACTTTCTGACAGGTCTATAGCCTGAATGCGGCCATTCCCGATTTTTTTCCCGGCGGCAACTGAAGCGGCTCC
Organism: Gammaproteobacteria bacterium; assembly: GCA_013151795.1. Lineage (GTDB taxonomy): Bacteria > Pseudomonadota > Gammaproteobacteria > JAADHQ01 > JAADHQ01 > JAADHQ01. The sequence continues at coordinate 1,570 of JAADHQ010000050.1, forward strand.
GGTTCCTGTAGCAACATCAAGTATCTTGCAGCCAGGATCGGGATGTAAAAAATGTACCATGGCATCAGCAGAAAAAGGAAATAAACGTAACGATGGATGGTCGTATCCGGGTGAGACGAGATTGAATAGATCGGTTACTTTTTGTTTTGTTATTTTATTTTGATCTGTCATTAATATTTCTCATCGGGATTGTTCAATCGCTGCTCTCATATGGTCTGATGTTACGGGAAAACACAGTGCTGCATCAACACGATACTGGGCTTGCAAGCGGTCAAAGGCATGTTTGTATTCCTGTTCAAATAATACAATAACCTTGCATTGCGGGTGTCGTCCCTGAATGGTTGCAAGTATGGATTCCAGGCTACTGGTGCGATCACGGAAATCAGATTGAAAATTAAATTCTGCAACCAGTATGTCCGGTGAGAGCTTTTTCATACTTGACAGGGCTTTGCGAACAGATTTTACGGAAATAACGTCAAAACCCATTTCTTTATACAGTGGTGAAAAGTCCGGGTAGCCTCCAATTTCAATGATTGAGATGAGTGTGGGCATGGCTTTTATGTGTTCCCCGGGAAGGCTGTCGGCTTGCTTTCCGCTAAAAAAAGTATTGTATAGTAAAATAGTCATGTTTAGAAACATGTCTGTAATTTAAAACACCTGCTTGATTGTGAATTTGTATTTATCATTTAAAACAGATAGTTACACCCTGGTTCCCTGATGTATTGCTAATATGATGAAGAATTTTAATTGATGCATATAAAATATATTATCAAAAACTAATATATTAATCGTGAATGCCTGATATAATCATGTATTAGATGATAGTACATCGGCTGAAAATTCAGCGTTCAGATGATTATCAAAGTAGACATTTATCTACAGGATATATTGAATTTGTGAGTATGCTATTGGTATGTTCGCGAATTCTGGAATTTTAGACTTAATCAAGAAATCGTATTTTTGGAGGCACAGCAGTTATGGGTGAGAAACAAGATATAATCAAACGTATGATCGAATTACAAAAGAAATTTTCTGATTTCGAACACGAGAATGGCATGACAGGTTCTGACTACTACACACCTGGTAAAGGCCATCCTTTAGATGGATACCGTCAGGAATATAGCGAGCTTGCAAACAAGGTTAATGAACTGGCGCATGCTGAAGCGGGCTCTCATCGTTAAAATTCAGGTTTTAATGAGCTGAAAAAGGCCGATGTTATCAACATCGGCCTTTTTTGTTATTGTGTTATTGATACTCGTAATAAACCCTTCATACCTTATAAAAAAGCATGAACTTGACCATTTTATCCATATAAATGTGACAAATCGCTAATATTATCCCCCGCTAATACATTAATTCTAGTACAATTCGCAGCCAGTAAACGCTTGAGAATTGATCCCGTGAATGAGAAATTACGAAATATAGCCATAATTGCCCACGTTGACCATGGTAAAACAACCCTTGTCGATAAGCTTTTGCAACAGTCAGGCACATTTGATGATCGGGTTCAGTTAGATGAAAGACTGATGGATTCCAATGATCTGGAAAAAGAACGTGGTATTACCATTCTGTCTAAAAATACGGCGATCAACTGGGGCGGTTACCATATTAATATCGTTGATACTCCTGGCCATGCTGATTTTGGTGGAGAAGTAGAGCGTGTTTTATCCATGGTCGACAGTGTTCTGTTACTGGTAGATGCGGTTGAAGGCCCTATGCCTCAAACACGTTTTGTTACTCAGAAGGCTTTTGATCTTGGCCTGAAACCTATTGTTGTTGTTAATAAAATAGATAAAGATGGGTCACGTCCTGACTGGGTTGTTGATCAGACATTCGATTTGTTTGACCGTCTTGGCGGCACTGACGAGCAGCTTGATTTTCCTGTTGTCTATGCATCGGCGATAAATGGTTTTGCTTCACAGGATACGGGTGTTCATGAAGGTGACATGACGCCTTTGTTTGAAACAATTATTAATGAAGTGGCCGCGCCAGACCTTGATGAAAATGGCCCGTTCCAGATGCAGGTTTCCAGTCTGGATTATAATAGTTATGTAGGTGTTATTGGCATTGGCCGTGTACAACGTGGCAAGATTGATAAAAATGGCAGTGTCACACTTATAGATAGCGAAGGTAAAACACGTAACGCACGTGTATTACAGATTTTCGGATTCCTTGGTCTTGAGCGGGTAGAAGTAGACTCGGCAAAAGCGGGCGATATTATTGCCTTTACAGGAATAGACGGACTGCATATTTCAGATACCCTGTGCGACCCGGCCAACGTTGAAGCATTGCCACCCTTATTAGTAGATGAGCCAACGGTATCCATGACCTTCCAGGTTAACAAATCACCATTGGCAGGTAAGGATGGTAAATACGTTACCTCACGCCAAATCAAGGATCGACTGGAAAGAGAGCTCGTGCATAACGTAGCACTGCGAGTTGATCCTACAGAAGACCCTGATAAATTCAGGGTGTCAGGACGAGGCGAATTACACTTGTCAGTTTTGATAGAAACCATGCGCCGTGAAGGTTACGAGCTGGGTGTTTCACGTCCGGAAGTAATCGTTAAGGAAGTTGATGGCGTCAAACAGGAGCCCTATGAGCAATTAACCGTTGACGTTGAAGAGCAGCATCAGGGTGGCGT
>JAADHQ010000072.1 GCA_013151795.1 Gammaproteobacteria bacterium
TGTTGAATATGTTCAATAACAGACTGAACATGATCATTTACTTTACCAAGATCAACCTCGGGTTGAAATGAAGGTAAACCGTATTCTTTGCCGCGACGCATCATTGAGGCCACTTTTGCTGCATGTATCAGGGTTTTACTGGGTACGCATCCATAGTGAAGGCAGTCACCGCCCAGTTTTTCTTCCTTTTCAATCAAGGTAACTTTTAACCCTAGCTGTGAAGCTACACTGGCGATGACCAACCCGCCTGCACCGCCTCCGATAATGACTAGATCCCGTTTACTCATTGTGTGCCTTTTTTAAGTGATATTGTCTGACGGAATACTTCATAGTTAAGTGGCGTTGTATTTTTATAGTTAATGCGTTTACGTCTGGCTTCATCAACTAAATAGTATCTTATTTCTGCCTCTATCATTGTTGCCTTGCTATCGCTCGCAACTTCCAGTTCATATTTTCGGGGTTTCCATCTTGCTAATCTTGTGTCCCACAGGTCTATAATAAAGGGTCTCCACATGACGGTTCTTTTAAGGGTATTTTTATTTTCTTTAAGAATGTTACCTTGATCATCCAATAGACGCAGGTTTACGATGAAATGACGATCAGGGGTGCCGGTAGGCACGTAATGTGCGGCTCCGGTGTTAGCAATAGTAAGGCTGAACAGCCGGTTGTTTTTGGCTGTTTTTTCTTTTTCAATAAATTCTATTGTCAGCGCCTTTTTAACCATTTCCGGGTCATGACCACCACGCCAGAGATGTTGTCGGGTTTTTCGTACAACGCCACCTTCTACAAGCGGGCGTTCTATTAACGGCATATGACATTGGACGCAACCGAGGGAGCGGGCATTGCCGGCAGTTATTTCACCTGTTTTTCCTTTTTTACCGATAATCACATTATTGCTATCAGAATTTAATGCCAGCGTACTGAGTAAGTCTTTGTCCGGTTTTTTTGCGATGATATCCTGCAGGTATTTAATGTCTTTATTGGAAGGATTATCGGCAAGTGTGTCTTTTATTTCTGCGACAGTACCACAGGGGGGGAAGCGTAAAAAGTTATCCCAGCTATCCGCTTCTACTACATGACACCGCACGCAGACAAGGTTAGGGTCATCCAGTTTTTTAACGGGGTGTGGTGCATTGGTATTGCCATATACACCCATTATTTTTCCATCACGGAAATGACATGCAGCACAGGTTACGCCTTCATGCTGAAGCTTAGGATCAAAATCAGGATTATCTTCAAGAATCGGATCCCATTTATATTTGTCACGGTATCCCAAAACCTTGTGTGGTTGTTGGCGATCCAGTGGGGTATGGCATAGTCTGCATACATGTTGTTTGCTATCAAAATTCCAGTCTGCCTGGAAATAGGGGTCGGTCCATGCTTTGCTATGAATAGCGGTGCGCCATTCCTTATAAAACTCTTTATGGCAATTGCCGCACTCTTCGGCACTCAGGTTGCCTAATACAGGGGGTACTTGTGTGGTATCAACAGGCCATGCAAAACGGTCATCGACAATAAATATATTCATCGGACGTACAAAACGCCATGCAAAGAAACTGATAAGCGTTATAGTGATTGCTGCGATTATGATGTGTTTTGCTTTCAAGGCCTAATTTTTTCCAAGATAGATTTTATCGATTATATCCAGACTATCCATATCGCTCTCCCTGGTGATAATTATTCTGCTTGTTGCTTCGGATAATTATTTTCATTCCATAACATCATACCACCTTTAACGATATGTACATCAGAAAATCCATTTCGCCCAAGAATTTGTGCTGCTTTAGTTGAGCGTTTATCGGTGCGACAGATGATGGCAATCGTTTTTTCAGTATAGTCTGCCAACTCACCAAGCCGGGATGAAAGATCTTCAACTGTGATATTTCTGGCCTGGCTGATGTGTCCTTGTTCTCCGGTAAAATCTTTTTCTGGTCTTACGTCCAGTAGCAACATGTCGTCATGGTTGTCTATTTTTTGCTTTAATGTTTCCACACTCATTACCGGGCCACGGCGTAAGCGACTAATCAAGCTAGGCAGAAAACCGACGATGGCCAATAACGCTAAAGCCAACATTATTTTCTGTACAAGCCCTTCGCTACCTGCGATAGCTTCGCGACTGGCATAACCAAGGTATGTGTAGGCAATCGCACCCGGTAACATGAATATGTAAGTCGCAATGGAATAGTGACTGAACTTTATTTTTGTTAAGCCCAGAGCATAGTTTAGTAAATTAAATGGGAACAAGGGCACTAAACGAACAAAAGCAACAAAACGCCAGCCCTCTCCTTCTACACCCTGTTTTAATTGTTTCATTCGGCCGCCGGTTTTCTTCTCGACCCAGTCATGTGCGAGGTATCGAGCTGCAATAAACGAAATCATCGCTCCGATTGTTGCACCAGTGAGGTTATAGAATGTACCGAATACGGGGCCGAACAAGGCACCGCCAGCCAATGTTAAAACTGAACCCGGTAGAAAAAACACTGTACCTACTATGTAAATAAGCATAAATACAATAGGGCCTGCACTGCCTGAATTTTTTACCCATGTTTCCAATGCTGCAGCATCAAATTGGTCACGGTATGTTATTGCCACGACGATACCTGCTACTAACAATAGTAATGCACTGATACGTATTATTTTATTCATCCTGTTTCTCCTCAGGATCATTCCATTGACGCCGATTTATTGCATAATCGGATACTTTTCCTTTAAAGGGTAACATCATCATACCCGGAAACCAGGCTACTTGTTTTGGTTCACGGTATTTGTGAATGCCAATGGTCATGCCTTCATGCCCTGACCTTGGTTGATCGCGGTATGTACCAAACATCCTGTCCCACCATGGCAGACTGAAACCAAAATTACTATTGGCTTCATCGTCCTCAACTGAATGGTGAACACGATGCATGTCTGGTGTGACCAGAACCAGTCGAATTAAACGATCTAACCCTGCTGGCATACGCACATTACTATGATTAAACATGGCTGTGGCATTAAGTACCACTTCAAAAATAATCACTGCTATAACCGGTGGGCCCAATACGACAATAGTGGCAAATTTGATCAACATGGAAAGAATGATTTCAAATGGGTGGAAACGTGCCCCTGTTGTGACGTCAATGTCGACATCCGCATGATGCATGCGATGTAAACGCCATAATGCGGGTACTGCATGAACCAGAACATGTTGAAGATAGATAATAAAATCCATCACGATGACTGAGATTACAACCATAAACCAGTACGGTAAATCATAGTAATTGAATATACCCCAGCCATTTTCGCTGGCGAATGTTGCAACTCCAACAGCTGCTGCCGGGAAAATGAGACGTAATAAAAGGCTATTGAAAAAAACCAGACCAAGGTTATTAACCCAACGCACTGTTTTGGAGATAGTCAGTGCGCGTTTTGGGGCAATTATTTCCCAGATCGCCATGATTACCAAAATACCAAAGAAAATACTCATGCGAATTATTTTCTCGTTGGCCATTATATATTCATTGATACCCATTGGTTCCTGTCTCCTGGTAGGTGCTTGTATCGATTTTCTGGTTTCAAGCGGAGTTTATGCTATACTTTCAAATAAATAATTCAATAGATTACTTGAATACTAGGATAGTGGATATGAAAAAATTGTCAAGTGGAAACTTTAAAAGCGATTTATTTTCCCAATTTGCGCGAGTTGGCAAGGCTGTAGCAAATGGCAACCGATTGGAATTACTGGAGTTTTTAGCACAGGGAGAACGCAGTGTGGATGATCTTGCCAAGATTTCAGGGTTAAGCGTGGCCAATACCTCCCAACATTTACAGCAGCTTAGACAATCTGGTCTTGTCATTAATCGTAAAGATGGCCTGAAGGCTTTTTACAGTCTTAGCGGTGAAGATGTAGTGAGATTACTGGATGCTCTCAGAGGTGTTGCAGAGCGTCACCTGGCCGAGGTAGACCGCCTGGTCAACACTTATTTGACTGTAAAAGACGAGCTGGAACCGATTCCAAGGGAAGAATTGCTCAGCCGCGCACGCGATGGCCTGGTCATGGTGCTGGATGTTCGCCCACCTGAAGAATATGCGGCCGGGCATGTTCCCGGTGCTGTTAATATACCTCTGGCTGATCTCGAGGCTCATCTGCAACAACTCGACACAGATCAGGAAATTGTCGCCTACTGCCGTGGGCCGCATTGTGT
>JAADHQ010000025.1 GCA_013151795.1 Gammaproteobacteria bacterium
TGCTTGTTTACATGCTTCACCAGGCTATCCTGTTTGCATTATTCGGCTTGTATATACAATTATTCTGAATCAGCTTCCAGCAACCGCCGTACTGGTGCAAATGTTTTACGATGAACGGGTAATGGGCCATGCTCCTGAAGTTCAGCCATGTGTTGCCTGGATCCATATGCTTTATGCTGATGAAATGAGAAGTCTGGATATAAGTTATGATATTCAACCATCATTCTGTCACGTTCAACCTTGGCCAGAATCGAGGCAGCACTAATTGATGCTATTTTACTGTCTCCCTTTATAATAGTTTCAACTGATATACGTATATCAGGCGCTTTATTACCATCAACTAAAACGTGTTCTGGCTTGACGTCCAAACCCTCTATAGCGCGCTTCATCGCAAGTAAACTGGCTTGCAGTATGTTTATATCATCTATTTCTTCTACACTTGCCTCTGCAACACAATATGACAAAGCCCGTTCTATAATAATAGGGTAAAGGTACTCTCGCTTTTTTTCGCTTAATTTTTTTGAGTCTGCCAACCCTTCTATCGGGCGGTCAGGATCAAGTATGACTGCCGCAGCGACTACGGGCCCTGCTAATGGGCCACGTCCAACCTCATCCACACCCGCAGTTAAAACAGGGTAAATATCTATCGATTCACTCATCTCTATTACATTCTCCAAGAAATTCTAAAACCACATGAGCCGCCTGATTTGATTCATCCTGTATTAATGACTGATGTATCTCATTGTATTTACTTACAAGTAATTTATTATTGTCTTTGCAAATAAGTCTCATCATGGCCTCTACCAGATTATTTCTGGTGGCATCATTTTGAATATATTCTTCTACCAATTGCTCTCCTGCCAATACATTTGGCAAAGAATACAAAGATGCCTTTAATATCCTGAACTTTTTCAAAAACCAGAATGTGAACCCATTCATTATATAAACAACTACCATGGGCTTTTTTAACAACATCGCTTCAAGAGTAGCCGTGCCAGAAGCTAACAAAATATAATCACTGGCTTGCATTACGGTTCTGGACTGACCAGACACAAGTTTGATGGGTAATAAAATACCAGATGCTTCAAGGTGACGTTGAAATATTTCACGTGTTTTTTCAGTAGCAAAAGGCACGACAAATTCAAGGGTATTATCTTGCTTATAACAATCTATTGCTGTTTCAATAAACAGAGCAGACATTCTTTCTACTTCACTTCGGCGACTACCTGGCAATAATGCAACTATTTTTCCATTCGTATCCAGATTCAACTTAAGTCTTGCATCTTGTTTATCAGGATCCATGGGTATCATTGAAGCAAGGGGGTGACCTACGAACTCCGCAGGCACGTTATTTTTTTTATAAAAATCCACCTCAAAAGGAAATAGCGTTAACATGAGATCAACTGACTGAGATATTTTCTTAACCCGCCATTGTCGCCATGCCCAAACTGATGGGCTAACGTAATGCACCGTTTTTATTCCTGCCTGTTTTAATTTTTTCTCCAGACCTAAATTAAAATCCGGCGCATCAATACCAATAAATACATCAGGCTTAAGTTCAATTAATTTATGAAATAATTGCTTTCTCATTTTTAATAAAGAAGGAAGGTGTTTCAGAACTTCAAATAAACCCATTATTGATAATTGTTCAATGGGGTAAAATGACCTGCAGCCAGCCTGAATCATTTCAGGGCCGCCAATACCGAAAAACTCGGCATCGGGGTATTGTTTTTTTAGTGCATCAATAAATGAGGCACCCAATATATCTCCTGACGCTTCACCAGCTACAACTGCGATACGTACCATATTATTTCGCTTTTTCTGCAAAGCATTTTATCTGACAACTCCTCGCTGACTATTTTCAAGAAAGTCTGAAAAATCAATCAACACAGGATTGGCTTTACTCATATTTTTAATTTTTTCTTTTGCATCTTTATATAAAAAATCAGACTTATAGAGTATTTTATATGCCTGTTTGATTTCCTTAATGACGTCTTTCTCATAACCGTGTCGTTTCAAACCTTCGGAATTTAATCCATGTGGTTTAGCCGGATGGCCTGATGTCATCACGTATGGAGGAATATCTTTTAAGACAACCGTATTAATGGCGGTAAAACAATGCTTACCTAATACGACAAACTGATGGATCAGACTGAAACCACCCAATATAACGTAATCTTCAACGGTAACATGTCCTGCAAACGTAGTTCCGTTTGCAAATATTGTATGATTACCAATAACACAATCATGAGCAATATGAACATAGGCCATAATCCAGTTATCAGACCCTATTTTTGTAACGCCTCCACCCTGCACCGTTCCTCTGTTAATCGTACAAGACTCTCTGATCAGGTTTCTGTCACCTATTTCAAGTGTTGTAGGCTCATTATGGTATTTCTTATCTTGAGGGTCTTCACCTATTGATGAAAACTGCAGGATAGTATTATCTTCACCAATCCTGGTCGGCCCTTTAATAACAACGTGTGGCCCGATAATTGTCCCTGAGCCTATTTCGACACCGGCACCAATAATACTATATGGCCCAACCTCAACATTATCAGCTAAACAAGCATCTGAATCGATAATTGCAGTGCTATGAATCAAGAATTAATTTCCTTTTCAGCACACATTAGTTCGGCAGAAGCCACGACCTTACCATCAACTTTTGCTTCCGCAGAAAACTTCATGATTGGGCCTTTACTCTTTAGTATTTTCACCTCAAGTAATAATTGATCTCCCGGTTCTACCGGTTTTTTGAACCGCGCCTTATCTATGCCTACAAAATAATATAAATATTTTTCTGAGGGCATAGTATTGTGCGTTTTAAATGACAATATACCGGTAGCCTGGGCAAGTGCTTCGATAATTAACACGCCTGGCATTATTGGCCGCTGTGGAAAATGGCCTACAAAATAATTTTCATTGAATGTTACATTCTTGATCGCTGTTAAATACTCCCCTTCTTTAAAGTCGAGCACTTTGTCAACCAGTAAAAACGGGTAACGGTGCGGGAGGTATTTAAGTACTTCATGAATGTCCATTGATTTTTCAGATGACATATTGGTCCCTTATTTATTTTCTATCTATAGATTTTTCTAACTTACGAATTCTTTTCGCCATATCATCAAGGCTACTAAAGCGAATAAAATTACGATGCCATTTTGCATTCGTCTGCAGTGGCGTACCTGATGAATATAATCCTGGTTCTTTTATGCTTCGTGTTACCGTTGACGCAATAGTCAACTGAACTTTATCAGCAATTTCAAGATGCCCAACCAGATTACTTGCACCACCTATTGCACAATACTTACCGATCGTTGTGCTACCGGCTATCCCTGTGCAGCCGGCTATTGCTGTATGTGCTCCAATTTTTACATTATGGGCGACTTGTATCTGGTTATCCAGCTTAACGCCGTCTTCGATAATAGTGTCTTCAAGCGCACCTCTATCAATAGTCGTGTTTGCACCAATCTCTACATCTTTACCAATAACAACCGAACCCAGTTGCGGGACTTTAATCCATTTTCCTTGATCATTTGCAATGCCAAATCCATCAGACCCAACAACCACACCTGGATGTAATATAGCATTTTCACCTATTACCACACCATGACAGATGGTGATATTTGACAAGAGTATAGAGTCAGTCTTTATATGCACATTATCTTCTATAACACTACCCGGGCCAATACTTACTCCACTTTCAATTACTGTATTTTCCCCAATGACACAATGCGCACCTATACTTGCACTTTTATGAATACTACAGGTTGTAGAAATAACAGCAGAAGCATGAATGCCTGCATCAATCTTGCTCATTGGATTTAATTTTGCAGAAATTTTTGCAAATGCAAGATATGGATTATCTACGACAATAGCAAAAACGGGGCAGGACTCCAGATCCTTTTCAATAATAATGGCAGCAGCGGCTCTAGTGCCTTTCAGGTATTTTCTATAACTACGATTAGCTAAAAATGTAATGCTATCAGATGTGGCATTATGAATAGTAGCTACTTTGTTAATAATGCAATTTCCCTGCCCATGGAGTATGCCACCTACTTCATCAGCCAGCTCTTGCAACTTGTAACCCGGCATTTATTTAACTGTAGACGCTTTAGGTTTGGATGACGGAGCACTTTTAAATTCATCTGATAATACCTTGAGTATATCTTTGGTAATATCAACCCGGTCTGAAGAGTACAGAACACCTTCGCCAACCACTATATCGTAATCATTTTTTGATGCCACGGCAATAATTGCACGTTTAACGCGTTTTTGTAATTTCCTTAGTTCTTCATTTCGTCTTAAATTCAAGTCTTCCCGGTAGTCTTCCTGGGCTCGCCTTATTTCACGTTTTGTATCACGTACATTACGTTCCAACCGGCGTAATTGCGACTCGCTCATTTGAATACCTTGTTTTGCCAGATTATCTTCATAACTACGCAAGGTTTTACGTAACTTGATCAATGATTTATTCCGAGGAGCAAACTCTATTTCCAACCGCTTGTTTGCTGCAATTGCCTGTGGCGATTCTTCCAATGCTTTTGCTACATTAACAACAGCCAGCCTGGAGCCTTCTGCATTTGCATACGGAGTAACCGAGATCATACTCAAGGATACACCTAATAGTAAAATAATTTTCTTCAACATAATTTAAACTCTAGTGTTCTATAGTGCGCCGCCCAAAGAAAACTGAAAGCTTTGGGTTCTGTCTGTTTCTCTGTCATTAATAGGTGACGCGATACTAAATGTTAGCGGACCTACAGGAGACAGCCATTGCATTGATACTCCTACCGAGCCCCTCAACTGGTTAATAGAAAAGTTATCTATCCCTGGAAACACATAACCCGCATCAAAAAAAGCACTCATCCTGACTGATTGTGAATCAGCAGCAAACGGTGGTGGAAACAACATTTCAATTGCACCAACTGTTTTCAGGTTTCCACCAATTGGCCTTCCTGTCACTGCGGGCGACTTTGGCCCAAGACTATTAGCATAATAACCTCGGACACTTTTCACGCCACCTGCAAAAAAATTCTTGAAGAACGGGAGACCATTAGTATCTCCATATCCATCACCATATGCAATTTCTCCTCTCAGGAGAAGTGACAGGTTCTTCGAAAACTTAATATACCTTTGCTGCTTATAACTAATTTTATAAAATTCCAGATCCCCGCCAGGTAAAGTAACTTCAGCAGCCAGGTTCTGATATACGCCCTTGGTCGGATATACGGCTTTATCCCGGGTATCATGCGACCATCCTCCACCTAGTGTAAGTGTATCAAAGTTAATGCTTGTATCAAGAGCATTACCCCCATTATCTACAATGAAATTAGTTACTTCGGGAAAAGAGAGTGATGTCGCCTTCAACTCGGTAGTAGCGTATGCAACATTAAAGTTAATTCTATCGTTTTCGTTAAGGGGCACACCGTAAGTCATTGATATTTGATCAACATCCGTCAAATAATTTGCAAGATTTGCCTGACTGGCGTCTGTTCTTTGTGATGACAGGGAAAACCCTCTACTAACACCATCACGCGTATAATATGGATTATAGTAATTAAGGCTATACCCGGTATTTATCGTACTATTATTCGCGCTAATACCTACGCGTTTCCCTGTGCCTAGAAAATTATCCTGATTTATGCTCCCGGATAATATGACGCCGCCGGTTTGTGAATAACCTACACTTGCCAGGAAGTTTCCTGACGGACGCTCTTTTACAGTATAATTAACGTCTACCTGATCAGATGCTCCAGGAACAACAGGGGTTTCAACCCTGACATCTTCAAAATAACCTAATCGATTTAAACGTGTCTTGGAGCGATTAACCTGTTTGGTTGAGAACCATCCTCCTTCCATTTGTCGCATTTCACGGCGTAGTACGATGTCACTGGTTTTAATATTACCACTCATATTGACTCGTCGGACATAAACACGCTTACCCGGATCAATAAAGAAGGTTAAAGTCACTTCTTTTGTCTTTTCATTTACATTAGGCACTGTATTTACATTTGCAAATGCATAACCTTCATCCCCCAGCCTCTGTGATAATTTTTTCACAGTCTTGCTAACCCGTTTTTGAGAAAATACCTCTCCAGGGGAAATTGAAAATTGTTTAATCAATATTTCCGGAACAATTAAAGTACCTGCGAGCTTCAGCTCTTTTATTTTAAATTGAGCACCCTCGTTAATATTAATAGTAATATAAATGTTTTTCTTATCAGCAGATATAGAAACCTGCGTCGATTTTATTTTAAAATTAAGATAGCCCTGATCAAGATAATGTGAGCGTAACACTTCAAGGTCAGCAGATAATTTCTGTTTGGAATACTTATCGTTACCCGTATAAAATGAAAAAGTAGACGGGGTATCTAAAATAAACAGTTTCCTTAAGGTACTATTCGAGAAAACCTTATTACCAATAATATTGATCTCGCGGATTTTAGATATTTTTCCTTCTGATACGGTTAAAAAAACAGCCACTCTGTTTCTTTCCAAAGGAGATACCGATGATTCTATTTTTACGCCGTATTTACCATTACTAAAATACTGCCGCCTTAGCTCCTGCTCAACTTTATCCAGCAATGAACGGTTAAATACCCGCCCTTCTGCAAGACCTATATTCTTGAGGCCAGCCAAAAGCTCTTCACTTTCAATATCTTTGTTACCGGTAATATCTATTTTTGCAATTGATGGACGCTCTACAAGTTCAACGACGAGAATCTGATCTTCCTGTTTTAACTCTACGTCTTTAAAAAAACCAGTCTTGAACAATGCTTTGATCGATTGAACGGATTTTTGATTATTAAACTCTTCATTCACCTTGACCGGTAAATAACTGAACACGGTTCCAGCAGATATACGCTGCAACCCGTCAATACGAATATCTTTTATAATAAAAGACTCGAAGGCCATAACATTAATTGTCAAAGTTAACAGGTAAATACTTAATAAAATTCTAGTCATTACTACGCCATTAATTTAAAAATCTTTTGAAAAATAAAGCTGGAGAAAATCACTTTAACAAAAAATTCATGGTTATTATTAATGCTTATCAGCATATAAAAAAAGACTATGCTCTAACTGAATAGTCTAAGTATGTCATTATAAAAAGCCAGGCCCATTAAAGCTACTAATAAGAATATTCCAAGCTGCTGGGCCGCAGACTGAAACTGCTCAGATACCTGCTTTCCTGTAATCATCTCGATTATATAGTAAAACAAGTGCCCACCGTCTAAAACCGGAATAGGCAAAAGATTTAATACACCCAGGCTTATGCTCACTATCGCCAAAAATGATAAAAATGGCACTATTCCCAGGCTTGCAGTGTCTCCTGCATATTGAGCTATCGTCAGTGGCCCACTAATATTACGAAGTGACGACTCGCCAATCACTATACGACCTAACACCCTGAGCATAAGAACCGACATATCCCAGGTACGGACTATACCAGCCTGGAGGGCTTCAACAGGATTATATTCTATTTCCACCTCTAACATTGACCAATATCTCTTAGGCAGCCTGACTTCAGCAAGGCCTATCGTCTTTCCATCCTTTTCCATAGCCCCAACATCAAGTGGCAGGCTTAAAATGGAACCATCGCGCTCAACCTTAACCATTATCCTGCTGGAAGGATGATCCCTGACAGACTGAACCCACTCTGACCAGAATTTGACTGGTTTATCATCTACCTGTATTACAACATCACCCTCTTTAAGCCCGGCTTTATAAGCCGGCCCTGCTTTAACAGGCTCACCCAGTTCTGCAAGAGGTGACCAATAACTTAGACCAATTGCCTTAATCAGGTCTTTTTGTTCGACAGGGTCTGATAACCCCGACAAATTCATATTCCTGATTTTCGGCTGATTATCTTTATCAAGCACAGAAATATTGATCGTCTCTTCATCAAGTGCCGCATTTAATAAAGCTAACCGCACTCTGTTCCAGTCTGTCGTTATTTTTCCGTCTATTTTTTGAATCTGGTCTCCATATTCAAATCCGGCCTTCGATGCATAGGAAGCAGGCGTTATTTTGCCAACCATTGCCTTTAACCCATGAATGCCCGACATGTACATCACCCAGAGCACTATAATGGCAAATATAAAATTAAATGCAGGCCCTGCGGCTACGATGAGAAACCTTGCCCAAACTGGCTTGTTATTAAACGCCAGGGGTTTTTCTATTTCTTCGACTTCAGACTCACGTTCATCCAGCATTTTGACGTAACCACCAAGTGGTATCGCTGCAAGAATATACTCTGTGCCATCTACTTTTGATTTCCTCTGCCAAATGGGTTTTCCAAAGCCTATAGAGAACTTCAGCACCTTTACGCCACATCGACGGGCAACCCAGAAATGCCCAAATTCATGAACCGCAATTAATATTGCCAATGCAATGATAAAAGATACAGGATATAAAAATACTTCAAACATATAAATTTAGTTACCTTAGTGTAATCCAATTAATTCCAATGACTTTTTACGAGCCATGCTATCAGCCACCAGAATATCATCGAGATTATCTGCTCTGCTAATATCACTCGCATCCAGGGTCGCTTCTATTACTTCGGCAATTTTATTGAAAGAAAGTTTATTATTTAAAAAACTTTCTACTGCTATTTCATTTGCAGCGTTTAAAATAGCAGGTGCAGTACCACCCTGCTCTATAGCCTGATAGGCCAATCTCAAACAAGGAAACCGGGTAAAATCAGCTTTCTGGAAATCAAGCCTGGCAATTTCAAATAAATCCAGCGGCTCTACACCTGATGACATTCTTTCTGGCCATGCAAGAGAGTGAGCAATAGGCGTACGCATATCAGGATTACCCAACTGTGCCAGCACCGAACCATCAGAATACTGAACCATAGAGTGAACGACGCTTTGCGGATGAAGTACTACCTGAATAAGATCATGACTGGTATTAAATAACCAGCATGCCTCTATTACTTCAAGCCCTTTATTCATCATGGTCGCAGAGTCGACGGATATCTTTCTGCCCATTTCCCAATTAGGGTGGGCACAAGCTTGTTCAGGTGTTACATCAGCCAGCTGTTCCAGTGGCAAGTCTCTGAATGGACCGCCAGAAGCCGTTAATAATATTTTTGTAACGCCTTTTTCAACCAGGCCTTCACTAAAATCATCAGGCATACACTGAAATATCGCATTATGCTCACTATCAATGGGTAACAGTTCTGCATTATGTTTTTTTACTTCATCAAGAAATATCTTTCCTGACATCACCAGCGCTTCCTTGTTTGCCAACAATATGCGCTTACCTGCTCTTGCCGCTGCCAGCGTGGGTAATAAACCTGCTGCACCAACAATTGCGGCCATTACATAATCAACCTGACTTAATTCAGCTACTTCCTCAAGTGCCGTTACGCCAGTTAATAAAATTGTTTTCAAGCTGGACTCTTTCAATAAAGCTGAAAAAGTTTTAGCTGCAGATTTATCTACAAGTACTGCAAACTCTGGCTGGAATTTCTGACATTGCTCAAACAATCGCTCCGCATTTCTGTTTGCAGTGAGGGCAACAATTTTATAAATATCCGGGTGACGTGAAATAACATCCAGAGTACTTACTCCGATACTGCCGGTCGACCCTAAAACAGTAATACCAATCATAACAGTCCCGTCATTAATGAGACCAACATAAACACAGGAATCGATGGTGTTAAACCATCGATTCTGTCTAAAACACCACCATGCCCGGGTAACAGTTTGCCGCTATCCTTTATACCACTGTGACGTTTCATCAGACTTTCAAAAAGATCACCAATAACAGATAAAGGAACCAGGGCTGCACTGATTATAACAAGCCATTTAATCAGATCATCTTCGATGGGCAACCAGAGAGGTGCAACAAGTGAATACAAAATGACCAGTATGACTGCTCCAAAAACGCCTTCCCAGGTTTTTCCAGGACTGACTTTCGGGGCCAATTTATGTTTGCCAAACGATTTACCTGCAAAATAGGCTCCGCTATCCGCCACCCAAACAAGTACCATGGCATAGAGTAACCATACAGGGCCGTTATCAGATACTGAATGAATACTAACCAGTGCAAACCACACAGGCACTAGTACAAAACCACCTGAAGCCAGCTTTACTATGATCCCTAATATGGATTTCTGCTTTAAAAGCTGAGGGAATAATATCCAGAGAAATGCTATAAACCACCAAATGGCTGCAAAAAAACCATTTGCCTGCATTAAAAATCTGTCACCCGTGCCAGGCCAAAAATAATACAAACCAAGACCTATTATCAGTACATAGATAAAACGAAAAATATTATTACTTATTCCCGCCAGCGCACTCCACTCCCAGGCGCCCTGTAACAAAATGACAGCAAATATAATTGCGATTGCTGTTTTAGGTAAATAAAGTATTCCCGCAACCACTAATGGAATCAGAATAATGGCTGTCAAAAGTCGCTGTTTAAGCATCTTGAGGTTTTCCTTTTACCTGCTCTCCCGTTTTTCCAAAACGGCGCTGCCTTAATGCATATGACTCTAAAGCTTCATCAAATATCTTCTCATTAAAATCAGGCCATAAGACATCACAAAAATATAATTCTGTATAGGCTAATTGCCACAATAAAAAATTGCTAATCCTCTTTTCTCCACCCGTACGTATAAACAGGTCAGGTTCAGGAAGATCCGACAAGGAAAGATTTTCAGCCACAAGCTCTTCACTAATGTCTGATGAATTTAATTCGTTCGATTCGATTTTTTCCGCGATACCACGGACGGCATTGACAATATCCCAGCGCCCTCCATAATTCACGGCAATTCGCAGCTCCAGGCCAGTATTAGTACTGGTTTTTTCAGCAGACCTGGAAATCTGTTTCTGTAACTTATCCGGGAATGCACTTACATCACCAATAAAAGTCATTCTGACATTATTGTCATTCAGTCGTTTTATTTCGCGCTGAAGTGCAGTAAAAAACAAATTCATTAACAAGCCAACTTCTTTTTTAGGCCGTTTCCAGTTTTCACTACTGAAAGCAAAGAGTGTTAGCGCTTTTATATGTCTATCTGAACAGATTTGTATGATATCTCTGGTGGAATCCACACCCGATTTATGACCCAGATGCCTCGGTAACTTTCGCTGCCTGGCCCAACGCCCATTACCATCCATAATAATTGCAATATGATCAGGTAATTCTGACATTACTCAACCCTTAAAATCATAATATTAGACATATGAATAATTAAAGGCATTCGGTAGCAATAAAAGCCGCAGGCCATCTAGACTTCCATTAATTCTTTTTCTTTAACAGCCAGCAATTTATCTACATCTTCGATATGCTTGTCTGTTAATTTCTGAATTGAATCTTCAGCTCTTCGCTCTTCGTCTTCAGAAATGTCTTTTTCCTTTAAAAGATCCTTGAAGTCACCATTTGCATCACGGCGAATGTTTCTTATAGAAATTTTACCATTCTCCGCTTCCTTTTTAACAAGCTTTACCAGCTCCCGTCTTCTTTCTTCAGTTAATGGCGGCATTGGGACACGTATAGCTGTGCCGGCAGTTGAAGGATTCAGTCCAAGGTCAGATATCATAATGGCTTTCTCAATAGCCTTGACCATGTCTTTTTCCCAGGGTGAAACCAAAAGCGTACGCGCATCTTCTGCTGAAACACTGGCAACCTGACTAATAGGTACTGCACTACCATAGTAATCAACCGAAACCTGATCAAGTAAACTGGGGTGCGCCCTGCCTGTTCGTATCTTACCTAGCTCGGCCTTGAACGCATCAACACTTTTCCCCATTCTAACAGTCGCATCTTGTGTGATTTCTTTAATCATAACCCCTCACTTTACTACTGTACCAACTGGTTCACCTTTAATCATGCGCAGCAAATCGCCTTCATTATTAATACTGAAAACCCTGAGAGGCATATCACTATCCCTACATAAGACAATTGCCGTTGCGTCCATGACCATCAGTTTCTTTTCGAGTATTTCATCGTAACCAAGGCTGTCATAACGTTTAGCATCCGGGTTTTTCATGGGGTCATCTGTATAAACACCATCAACTTTCGTGGCTTTAATAACAATATCTGCACCTATTTCAATTGCTCGCAAAGAAGCCGCAGAGTCAGTCGTAAAATAAGGATTCCCGGTGCCTGCAGCAAACATCACAACACGCCCTTTTTCTAAATGGCGAATAGCACGACGACGAATATAATCTTCACAAACCTGATGAATGCTCAGAGCGGACATTACACGAGCAGGAACATCTAATTTTTCTAATGCATCCTGCATTGCAAGGGCATTCATGACAGTTGCGAGCATGCCCATATGGTCACCCGTTACTCGATCCATGCCCCCCTGAGCCAGTCCGGCACCACGGAAGATATTACCTCCGCCGATCACCACTCCAACCTGAACACCTAATGCCACTACATTTTTGATTTCACCCGCTACACGAGTGATCATATCAGGGTCAATACCATAATCGCCGCTTCCCATTAACGCTTCACCGCTAAGTTTCAGCAGAATTCTTTTGTACTCGGGAGAACTGTCTGACATGGCTATAACCCTTTTTATGTTATTTTTCTGATAGTTAGCAACTATTTATCATCAAGGTTTACTACACCTTAATTAAACACATACGCTATATATAATACATGGGTAGCCCCGGAAGGGATACCCATGCAGTTTAAAACAGAACAAGATAAGGAAGTTAACCTTTAACTTGTGCCATTACCTCATCAGCAAAGTTTTCAGTCTTTTTCTCAATGCCTTCACCTACTTCAAGGCGAACAAAACTGACTACTTCGGCTTTATTACCAGCTAACAGTTTTTCTACAGTCTGGTCAGGGTCTTTAACAAATGGCTGACCCATTAATGTAATTTCAGCCAGGTATTTACGCAATCGTCCCTCAACCATCTTTTCGATAATATTATCGGGCTTACCACTATCCTTCGCTTGTGCTACGAATATATCCTTTTCCTTTTCCAGCACAGATTGTTCGACATCATCATTTTTTACAAACAATGGTTTGCTGGCTGCAATATGCATAGCGACATCCCTGCCTAAAGCCGTATCCCCACCTTTCAATTCAACCAGAACACCAATTCGATCACCATGAAGATATGAAGCAACCAGGTTATCTCCTGAGATTTTAGCCAGACGACGCACCTGAATTTTTTCACCTATCTTGGCGACCAATGCTTTACAGGTATCTTCAACTGATAATCCATCTTCTGTTTTGGCGGCCAACAAAGCTTCAATAGAATCAGGTGACTCAGCAACAGCCGTTTGCATTACTGTATCTACAAAACCCTTAAAGTCATCACCCTTGGAAACAAAATCTGTTTCACTGTTTATTTCAACCATAACTGCCTGTTTGTTATCATCAGAAACATTAACACTGATGATTCCTTCTGCAGCAACACGGCCAGATTTTTTATCGGCTTTGGCAAGGCCTGATTTACGCATTGCTTCAATGGCACCTTCAACATCACCATCTGTTTCAACCAATGCCTTTTTACATTCCATCATGCCGGCACCGGTGCGATCACGTAATTCTTTAACTAAGGCTGCAGTAATAGCCATAACTCATTTTCCTCTACTAAATTCTATGTTAACTAAATATCAAGAAACCTTTCTGCTCATTTTGCAAGAAAGGCTTCTTTCCATTTTCAAGCAACGACTACGCTTCTGTAGCATCTGATTCAGATGCTTTAGGCTCTTCTGTTTTAGATTCTTCTGCTTTAGGCTCTTTTGCTTTAGGCTCTTTTGCTTTAGATTCTTCTGCTTTAGGCTCTTCTACTTTAGGCTCTTCTGCTTTTTCAGCTTCAACCTCTTCTTTAGCAGACTTGTCTTTTTTTGCTGTCGCTTTTTTCTTTACAGCTACTTTTTTAGCCGGGGCTTTCTTTTTCCTGGGTTTCTTTTCTGCAGCTTCTGCATCCATTTCAACAAATTCATCGTCGTTGTCAGAAACACTTGAAGCAGTCGCCTTACCTTCAAGAGCCGCATCTGCTATACCAGCGGTATAAAGTTGAATAGCACGAATGGAGTCGTCGTTTCCAGGAATAATATAATCAACATTATCCGGTGTGCTGTTACTATCAACAATAGCAATAACAGGGATATTCAGTTTTACGGCTTCTTTAACCGCAATGTGTTCATTATCAACATCAATAATAAAGATCGCATCTGGCAAACCTCTCATGTCCTTGATACCACCAAGGCTTTTGTCGAGCTTTTCCATTTCTCGCGTATTCATCAATGCTTCTTTTTTAGTAAGGCGGTCAAAGCCACCTGTCGCTACCAACGCTTCAAGGTCTTTTAATCGTTTAATTGATTGCTTGACTGTTTTAAAGTTTGTAAGCATGCCACCTAACCAACGATGGTTAACATAAGGCATACCGGCGCGAATAGCTTCTTCTGCAATTGCATTTCGAGCAGAGCGCTTGGTACCAACAAACATGATCTTGCCATGTTTGGCAGCAAGGCTGCTAACAAAGTTAGTCGCGTCATTAAATAAAGGAAGGGTCTTTTCCAGATTAATAATATGAATCTTGCTTCGCTCACCGAATATATACGGTGCCATTTTAGGATTCCAATAACGGGTCTGGTGACCAAAATGTACGCCTGCTTCTAGCATTTGGCGCATTGTTACTTTTGCCATGATAAAACTCCAATTTTTTAAGGGTTAGGCTTCCACGTACCTCATACTACTACCCGACTTCTCATCAGGCACCCAGCAGCATGTTATAGTACATGTGTGAATTTGCTTAATTAGCGCGCGCTTTATACCATAATTGGGCGAATACAACAATGATTCTGAAGATATTATCTATCCAAAAGCATGTTAACATTCGCGATCAAATACGAATTACAACACTATTTTCAGGAAAAAACATGGCAATAACGATCAAAACGGCTGAAGAAATTGAAAAAATGCGAATTGCAGGAAAACTCGCAGCCGATGTTCTAGAAATGATAGAACCATATGTTAAACAAGGTGTTAGCACTGATGAACTAGATAAGATCTGCCATGATTTTATCGTTGATGAACAAAATGCTATCCCCGCCCCGCTTAACTACCGGGGTTTTCCGAAATCCATCTGCACCTCGGTTAACCATCAGGTATGTCATGGTATCCCCGGGAAGAAAAAACTGAAAAAAGGGGATGTTATTAATATTGATATCACTGTCATTAAAGACGGCTATCATGGCGACACCAGTAAAATGTTTTTTGTTGGTGAACCCGCCCCTCACGTTAAACGCCTTATTGAGGCCACCTATGAAAGTCTTCGCCGTGCCATCAGTATAGTAAAACCGGGTACGCGCCTGGGCGATATCGGTAGTTTGATACAAAAATATGTTGAAGCTAAAAATTATTCTGTCGTACGCGAATATTGTGGCCATGGTATTGGCCTGAATTTCCATGAAGACCCACAAATAGTTCATTATGGAAAGGCAGGCACAGGTGAAGAACTGGTAGAAGGCATGACCTTTACCATTGAGCCAATGGTAAATCTCGGTAAAAGGCATATTAAACTTCTTGGTGATCAGTGGACTGTCGTCACAAAAGATCATAAGGCCTCTGCTCAATGGGAGCATACCATCCTCGTTACCGCTAACGGATTTGAAGTATTAACGCTTCGATCTGATGAAGATCCTGTTTTACAGGCAAGCTAGTCCTTTGTGGTCATAAACATTCATGAATAATAATACTTTCACTGCCATGTTTGATGCATCTGAATTTGATCAGGCACTATCAAAATCAGGTAATGTCTTAAAACTGTTTCGTGAAGCACTCAAACATGGCAAACAAAACCTGCATGAATCATTCAATAATAATGAAGACATAGAAACACTGGTATATGCATATGCTTTTCTCATTGATGAATTATTAAGTCGTGTCTGGAACATTCACTTTAATCCATCAAGTGATCAATCTACATTGGTTGCCGTTGGTGGCTATGGGCGCTCCGAACTTCACCCGGGTTCCGATATAGATCTATTACTATTATTTAAAGAAGACTCAATAGAAACGCATAAAGACAGCATCGAAGCTTTTTTGACCATGCTTTGGGATATAGGCATGGAAGTCGGACAAAGTGTACGCACAGTAAAAGAATGTGTAAGTGAATCTAAAAAAGATGTAACGGTTATTACCAATCTGGTTGAATCAAGATTCCTTGCCGGTGAAAGAACATTATTCAATCAAATGACCGAAGCAACTGCTGCAGATAAAATCTGGTCAAATCATGATTTTTTTCAGGCCAAGTGGAAAGAACAACAGAACAGACACCTGCGTTTTGATGATACTGCCTACAAGCTCGAACCTAACATCAAGGAAAGCCCTGGTGGTCTGCGAGACATACAAACGATTGGCTGGATTGCCAAGCGCCACTTCGGTGCAAAAGACCTGCATGAGCTTGTGTCTCATCACTTCCTTAGTGAAGTAGAATACCAGTCATTAATATCTGGCCAAAGACTTCTCTGGAAAATCAGGTTTGCACTTCACATACTAACCAAACGTCGTGAAGACCGGCTGTTATTTGATTATCAAAAAACACTTGCATTGCAATTTGGATTTAACGATGGAGAGCACAACCTTGCCGTTGAACAATTCATGCAGCAATATTATCGCACCGTCATGGAACTCGACCGACTGAATGAAATATTATTACAAAATTTCCAGGAAGAAATCATCTACGCTGACGACTCATCCGAACCTACACCTATAAATTGCAGGTTTCAGATCATCAAAGGTTTTATTGAAGTTACCAATAATAATGTTTTTAAACATTACCCATACGCCTTACTGGAAATATTTTTACTCTTGCAAACGCACCCTCAAGCCAAAGGGGTACGCGCCTCCACTATTCGCCTCATCCGTTCAAGTCAGGGTCTGATTGACGGGAAAGTACGAAACGATTTACGCACCCGTAGTTTGTTTATGGAAATCCTGCGGCAACCACATGGAATAACACATGAACTCAGGCGGATGAACCGTTACGGTATCCTTGCAGCTTATTTACCTCAATTTGCAAATATTGTCGGGCGTATGCAATATGACCTGTTTCACGCATACACAGTTGATGAACATATTCTTTTTGTTGTACGTAATCTTCGCCGCTTCACTGTTCCTGAATACCAGAATGAATTCCCCATGTGCAGTGAAATAATTCACAAAAT
The DNA here is from genome assembly GCA_013151795.1 of Gammaproteobacteria bacterium. Lineage (GTDB taxonomy): Bacteria > Pseudomonadota > Gammaproteobacteria > JAADHQ01 > JAADHQ01 > JAADHQ01. The sequence continues at coordinate 17,166 of JAADHQ010000025.1, forward strand.
TGCCAAACCTGAATTACTGTATCTGGCTGGTCTTTTACATGACATTTCAAAAGGACAAGGTGGCGACCATTCAGAATTAGGTGAGCAGGTAGCAGTGACTATCTGCAAGGATCACGGCCTTGGAGAATACGATACCAACCTTGTTGCATGGCTGGTCAAAAACCATCTTATCATGTCGATGACAGCGCAACGTAAAGACATCAACGACCCTGATATAATTCAGGAATTCGCCAACAATGTAGGTGATACTGCACATCTTGATTATTTGTATTTACTCACCGTAGCAGATATTCGGGGCACCAGCCCTGAACTGTGGAATTCATGGAAAGACTCATTATTAAAAGAACTATACCATGCCACAAAAAGAACATTACGCATTGGCAATGAAGAATCAATTAGCCATAAAAGTATTATAAAAAGTAAAAAAACAGATGCATTAAAAATATTATCCTCTACAGAAATCGCCCCTGAAAAATCAGAAAAAATATGGGCAGAATTTAATGATGACTATTTCATACAATACACTGCCGATGAAATTGCCTGGCATATGCAATCCATTGTCAACATCAATACTTCATCATTACCATTGGTTTGTGTACGATATGACAAATTACGCGGCAGCACTGCTATTTTTATTTATGCATCAATCAAATCAGAACAATTCGCAGCTACTACTGCAACACTTGAAAAAGCCGGGCTGGACATTGTTGATGCCAGAATACTCAGCTCAAAAAACAATTATTCTCTCGATACCTATTTAGTTCTGGATGTTCACACAGAGCAAAAAAGCAGCATTAAACGTCTTGATGAAATTAAACAACTGATTAAACAGGCTCTTAATGAGAAATCTGATTACCAGGGAAAAATTCATCGCCACCCACCCAGACAACATAAACACTTTGATGTAAAAACCGAAATAAGGTTTTCTCTGGATAAAAACAAACAACGAACCATTGTCGAAATAACGACAGCGGATCGCCCCGGCTTACTTTCTAAAATTGGCGAGGCATTTAAAACCTGCGAGATTGAATTACAAAATGCAAAAATTGTCACTATTGGTATGAGGATCGAAGATGTATTTTATATTACCAACAAAGACAATGAACCTCTGACTGAAGAACAATTTTCAGCCTTGCATGATGCATTAAAAATACAACTAACAACATAACTCAACTACCTCTACTGCATTCCCGTCCGGGTCACGGCAAAAAAGTGCCTTGCGTCCTGATTTACTCAATGTATACGGGCAATCATTTTCTTTTAATTTATCTTCTACTTCGGGTAATGACTTAACCAGTAAGGCCACATGCCTGTCCCTGCCCCCATGCTCTGGCCTTGAATCTGTCGGATCGGGATTGGGCAATTCAAGCAAATGTATTTGCTGTATCCCGACATCCAGCCAGGCTCCAGGGTAGCCCAGATCTGGTCTCTGCGTATTTAATTTTAACCCCAATACTCCGCAGTAAAATGTAAGGGCACGTTCAGTACTTTGTACGATAACACCACAATGATGTATCGAAAGAACATTATCACTCATGTTGTTTACCAGAAACAGCAATCATCCAGGCACTCAATCCAACCATTATACCTCCAATCCATTCTCTTAAATTCATGGTTTCATCAATCAACACATAGGCCGAAACTGCCGTAACAATAATTTCGAATAATAAAATAATGGCCGACCGATACACAGGCATATGGGTAATACCATACTGAGTAGTCAATGTCATAAACGCGATACCAAATAAACCCAGGGCTGCACTACTCAACCAGACACCAGAAGGTATTTCAGGTACCGGTACCTGAACGAAAATAACCCAGACAACCGCAATGATAATACATCCCAACCAGCTGGCTGTTGTTTTAACCGGGATACTCACCATCTGCAATGAGCGAATATAGACATTACTTAATGCAAAGGTAAACCCGGCCGAAATGGCCAGCCAGTCTGCCAGGCCCTGAGGCCACGGAAAGCCGATGCTCGGCTCCCATAACATAACCATCGCCCCTGCAAAAGCGACCAAAAATATCAGGAACGCCTGAAAAGAAATGGTTTCTTTTAAAATATAATGACCAAGAATAACCGTCCAGATAGGTGATAAATAAAACAACAAAATCACCCTGATGACATTACCTTCGACCACTGCTACCAAAAAACCGACATTGGCCCAGCCTGCCGCAAATGCTATCAGGGTGAGGGTTTTCGGCTTGATCAGATACTGACGCCACTGCCTGAAGGTAAACACCACACCCAAAACACTCGTGACGCTAAACGCAACCAGCGTAACCCATATTGCAGGCATGCCTGCAGAATCGAATAATCTGAGCGGATACCAGAATACGCCCCACAACGTTGCTGCAAACAACAAACTCAGGTTGGGCCATAGATAAGATGGTGAACGCTTCATTTTTATAAACTGCCCATTTGATCAATTTAACGTATAATGCCTAACTATCGTTGATTTAGAAAATAATATCTCAAGTATGAACCCAGACCTGAACAAGTTACAGCCCTACCCGTTCGAAAAACTGGCCAAATTAAAAGCAGGCTGCCGCCCTCCTGAACATCTGGAGCACATTGCCTTGTCTATTGGCGAGCCTAAACACCCAACACCTTCCTTCATTAACGAAGCCTTGATCGATAACCTGGGCGGTTTAACCAGCTATCCCTTAACGCGGGGCTGTGATGAATTACGTCAGACTATAGCAACATGGTTAAGCCGTCGCTTTAATCTGCCCGACGATTCAATTGATGCCAATCAACATGTGTTACCGGTAAATGGTACACGCGAAGCATTATTTGCGTTTACCCAGACTATCATTGACCGACAGACAGATGCACTGGTATTAATGCCAAATCCTTTTTATCAAATATACGAGGGGGCAGCCTACCTTGCCGGCGCTTCTCCCTGTTTTCTAAACACACTACCTGAAAATCAGTTTATACCTGATTTCAATAGTATCCCTGCCGATGTTTGGGATAAATGCCAACTATTATTTATCTGTACTCCCGGCAACCCGACCGGTACTGTCATCAACATTGACACATTACAACAATTAATAAAATTAGCCGATAAACATAACTTTGTTATCGCTTCAGACGAATGCTATTCAGAACTCTACCCGGACGAGCAAAACCCGCCACCCGGTTTACTGGAAGCGGCGGCAAAAATGGGCCGAACCGATTATGCACGTTGCGTGGTCTTTCACAGCCTTTCAAAACGTTCCAATGCACCGGGCCTACGATCCGGTTTTGTTGCAGGTGATGCCAGCATCATTAAACAGTTTTTGCTTTACCGTACCTACCATGGCAGTGCAATGCC
>JAADHQ010000108.1 GCA_013151795.1 Gammaproteobacteria bacterium
GACCAAGAAAAATTTCACCCTCGTCTTCACCATAGGACAAAGGACCGAGCTTGTCTGACAGCCCCCACTTGGTCACCATGCTGCGAGCGATTTCTGTTGCTCGTTCAATATCGTTTGAGGCACCTGTCGTTACAAAGTCATCACCGAAAATCAGTTCCTCTGCAATTCGCCCACCAAACAAACTTGATATTTGACTGTTAAGACGTTGCTTGCTGTAACTGTAACGATCCTCTGTTGGCAAAAACATAGTGACGCCTAATGCTCGGCCACGGGGAATAATGGTTACTTTATATACTGGATCGTGTGACGGAAGACTCAAACCAACAATGGCATGACCCGCCTCATGATAAGCAGTCAGTTTCTTTTCTTCTTCACTCATTACCATGGACTTACGTTCTGCACCCATCATAATTTTATCTTTGGCGCTTTCAAAATCATCATGGTCTACCAGACGTTTATTTGCGCGTGCAGCGAACAAAGCAGCTTCATTAACCAGATTGGCTAAATCAGCACCTGAAAAGCCCGGTGTGCCTCGCGCAATAATAGAAGGTTTAACATTATCGGCTAATGGCACTTTACGCATATGAACCTTAAGAATTTGTTCACGTCCTCTAACATCAGGCAAAGGCACAACAACCTGGCGGTCAAAACGACCGGGACGTAATAATGCAGGGTCAAGCACATCAGGGCGGTTAGTCGCAGCAATAACGATGACGCCTTCATTGCCTTCAAAACCATCCATCTCTACGAGTAACTGATTTAATGTTTGTTCACGTTCATCATGCCCACCGCCAAGTCCGGCACCACGATGACGACCCACTGCATCAATTTCATCAATAAAGATAATACAAGGCGCATGTTTCTTGGCCTGTTCAAACATATCACGTACGCGCGAAGCGCCTACACCAACAAACATTTCGACAAAATCAGAACCCGATATAGTAAAAAATGGAACCTTGGCTTCACCTGCAATGGCTTTGGCCAGTAATGTTTTACCCGTACCCGGCGAACCTACCAGAAGCACACCACTTGGAATCTTGCCTCCCAGTTTCTGGAACTTACCCGGGTCACTCAGAAATTCTACAAGCTCTGCGACTTCTTCCTTGGCTTCTTCACAGCCTGCAACATCACTAAAGCTGATTTTGACCTGATCTTCACTGAGCATACGTGCCTTGCTTTTACCAAAAGACATCGCACCACGGCCACCGCCACCACCTTGCATTTGACGCATGAAGAAAATCCATACACCAATCAGTAACAACATAGGGAACCAGGAAATAAATATTTGCGACCACAATGAAGGTCTTTCAGGAGCGGCTGCCTCTACATTCACTTTATACTCGAACAAGTCTTTATAAAGACCTCGTTCATCACCAGCCGGATAGTAAGTCAGAAACTGTGTGCCGTTTGAGTATTCACCTTTTATAGCTCGACCCGTTACAACTACACTGCGGACACTGCTCCCCCGAACCTGCTCAAGAAACTGGGAATAAGTCGGTTTTTGATAATTGACCGTCGTCGGTCCAAATTGATTGAAAACCGACATAAGGATGATCGCAATAACCACCCATAAAATAATGTTTTTCGCCATATCGCTCAAAGTAAAATCCTCAAATAATCAACATATTGCTGTTCAATCATAGCCTTATTCCTTAATTCTGAGACTACTAACCAGCATACTATTATAAATTGTAGCCTCTGGCCAGAATATATACCTCACGGCTTCTGGCTCTGGATGCTTTAGGTTTTCGAAAGATAATCTTTTGAAAATGCTCACGAAAACCTTTTACCAAATCTTCATAGCCTTCACCCTGGAAAGCCTTTACCAAACAATCGCCACCCGGTTTCAGCACTTGTTGTGAAAAATCCAGTGCCAACTCGCATAAATACATAGCGCCCGGAAGATCGACACTGCTTACACCCGTTATATTGGGGGCCATATCAGATAATACAAGGTCTACCGGTTTACCCTGGACTACAGCAATTAGCTGATCCAGCACATCCTGCTCCCGGAAGTCGCCCTGAATCAACTCTACACCGGCTATCGCTTCTACAGGTAAAATGTCCAGCCCAACAACCCGGCCAGTGTTACCCAGCACTTTTTTCGCATACTGGCACCACCCGCCAGGGGCTGCCCCAAGATCAACAACAGTCATACCTTGCTTGATAATCCTGTCTTTTAACTGAATTTCCTCAAGTTTAAAAACCGCCCTCGACCGGTATCCCGATTTTTGTGCCTTGAGGACATATTCATCATCAAAATGCTCTTTCATCCATAACTGACTGCTTTTACTCCGTTTCTTTGTCATTCTGCTCGCCTGTTATCTGCGCACGGTAAGACGCCAACACGCGTTTTGTCCTGAAAATTATCCAGACCGTTGAAATCAGACCAAAACCCGACAAAAACATCAGCTGCATGAATGCATCATCAAAATAATTCAAAACTGTGATTGTCACCAGCACGGATAAAAATATAATAATCCCCAGATCCAGCTTCACTGTATTTAAAGGGCTAGGCGCAACCGTTACATGGCGTGTTTTGCGTGTTACACTCGCGCCCTTATTCTCACTATGTAAATTTTTATTGTTCATGATCACTGATAAACAAAAACGTTTTTTAAAAGCCCGAGCCCATCATCTAAAACCTGTCGTTACCGCTGGCAATGCAGGCATAAGCCAGGGCGTTTTAAATGAAATTGAAATTGCCTTGTCTCGCCATGAATTAATCAAGGTTCGTGTTAGTGCTGACCGTGATGAACGCAAAACCATGGCAGAACAAATTTGCAAAAAAACAAGTGCCAACCTTATTCAGGTCATTGGCGGTATTGTTATTTTATATCGTCCGGCAGAAAAACCATTTATCAACCTTCCGAAGATATAGGCCTGATCTGACGCAAACCGAAAATAACCAACATCAAGCCCAGAATACTGTTAACCAGAAACAGGCTCGAAGATATACCATGTAATGTAGCAAATTTTCCCGCCACCTCAATACTATTTGACAACCCGGCCTGCTTTAACTCCACCATCATCGGGCTTAAAACAAACTGTCCAATTATTATAAACAGCAATATCACTGCCAGCATCCAGACCCTGAAGTTTTTTAGTCGTGACGCCGATGCATCAACCAATAAACTCAACAACAGAAACCCGACACAAACAATACCTATATAACTGGTAACAGTAAAAACCTGCCCGGCAACCATGCCTGCTGTTTTTTTATCCAGCATCTGAAACAAAAGTGGAGCAACAACATAACCAGAAAACCATGAGCCACCAACCCATAAAGTCAGTAATATATTTTCACCTGCCCTTATCATTGTTATACGTGACGAACTTCGATAACTTCAAACTCTCTGTTTCCACCCGGTGTTGTAACGGTGGCAATATCTCCTTCCATCTTGCCTATTAATGCACGCGCAATAGGGGAGTTAAAGGATATACGATTATCTTTTATCGACGCTTCATCTTCACCAACAATCTGATACGTTAATTTCTCACCTGTGTCTTCATCGGACAACAATAATGTGGTGCCGAATATTACTTTGCCTGTGTGTTCTATCTGGGTGATATCTATGATCTGCGCATTGGAAAGTTTACCTTCAAAATCCTTTATACGCGCTTCAGTAAAGCCCTGCTCTTCACGAGCAGCATGGTATTCTGCATTTTCTTTCAGATCACCGTGCGCGCGTGCCTCTGCAATATCGGCAATTATTCTTGGGCGATCTTCGTTCTTTAATTTTTTCAGTTCTTCGCGCATTTTATCTGCGCCAATTTTAGTCAAGGGGACTTTATTCATGAGTTAATTTCCTTATGCAAATCCTGCAATACATATACTGTTTCTGTCTCTACTTGTTGCAATGCCTGACAGGTTGCTCTGGCTCCTGCCAACGTCGTTGTATAGGCTACCTTATGCTGCAATGCCGCACCACGTATAGTGTAGGAATCGGCAATAGCCTGCTTCCCTTCAGTGGTATTAACAATCAAACTTATTTCATCATTTTTAATCGCATCGACAATATGAGGACGGCCTTCATTTACTTTAAATACCGTTGTAACATCAATGCCTGCTGCCTC
>JAADHQ010000115.1 GCA_013151795.1 Gammaproteobacteria bacterium
ATCTCCATCGCAGCCCTTTTCAGTTATATCAACCACCGTTTCTTTCGTCTGCCAAGCGCTATTGGTCTGATGTTGATGGCTTTGTGTCTGTCACTATTCATATTATTACTGGATCAGTTTGGTTTTGATCTGGCAAGGCTGGCGGAACCATTGGTGCTTGGTTTTGCATTTGATGAAGCGTTACTGCACGGCATGTTGGGGTTTTTATTATTTGCCGGTGCATTGCATGTCAATTTGAATGATCTGGCGCAACAGAAGTGGGTTATTTTTCTGTTAGCAACATTCGGAGTTGTGTTTTCTACATTTATTATTGGCCTGGTGACATGGTGGTTATTTACTGCCATGGGCTTTAATATTTCATTTTTATATTGCTTGTTGTTTGGTTCACTTATTTCGCCAACAGACCCTATCGCTGTACTCGGTATCTTGAAAAAGGTCGGGGTATCTAAAACCCTGGAAACCAAGATTACAGGCGAATCATTGTTCAATGATGGTGTGGGTGTCGTTATTTTTCTGGCTATCCTTGGTTTGATTACCGGTGGTGGTGACCTGCAGATTTCCGAAGTATTAATGTTATTTGTTATTGAAGCTGTGGGTGGCGTTGTGTTCGGTCTGGTCATTGGTGGAATTGCATTTTATATGTTGCGATCGGTTAACCAGTATCAGGTTGAAATTTTAACGACACTGGCATTGGTGATGGGTGGTTATGTACTGGCGGAATTGATTCATGTTTCTGCGCCTATCGCAATTGTAGTGGCGGGTTTGATGATTGGGAATCATGGACGTTTAATGGCGATGTCTGACGAAACCCGTGGGCATGTAGATACGTTCTGGGAGCTGCTGGATGAAATACTCAATGCCATATTATTCGTTATGATGGGGCTTGAGATTCTTATTGTCAGTCTTAAGTCTGAATACCTCATTGCCGGACTGCTGTTGATACCTATTGTGCTGATTACCCGATGGGTTTCGGTAGGATTGCCAATTTTCTTTATGCGCTTTTTTCGAGAGTTTAGCCCGCGTGTTGTATCGATACTGACCTGGGGTGGGTTACGTGGTGGGATATCGGTGGCACTGGCACTTTCATTACCCGCAGGTAGTGAACGGGATCTGATTCTGACAGTGACCTACTGTGTGGTTATCTTTTCCATCATGGTGCAGGGGCTGACAATAGGCAAACTGATCAAGAAAGATCAGTAATTTTCCAGCTGCTAAAAACACACTATTGATATAGATCATGTGATCGATGTTTCATGGCAGATATTACTTGCAATCATTAATGAGAATCATTATCATTAGCAAATGCAATAAGAAATCGTATTTGTTTTAATGAGGTGATGTAATGAAATTTGGATATATAGTATTAATGATGTTATCTGTTTTAGCGCAGCCCATGGCGGTGCAGGCAGCAGATGAGCTGGTTATTTATTCTGGTCGTAGTGATAAATTTGTTCGCCCTGTCGTTGAAGCCTTCGAGAAAAAGACCGGTATCAAGGTCATTATACATAACGCTAAATCTGTTGAGTTGATCAATAAATTGAATATTGAGTCGGATAAAACCAAAGCCGACCTGTTTTTGAGTAATGATGCAGGCAGTTTGCAAACAGCTTCCAGCATGGGTTTATTGTCCCCTATTCCTGAAGATCATGTAAAGATGATTCCTTCTAACTACCGTGCCAAAGACAATAGCTGGATAGGCTTATCAGCACGAGCACGCGTTTTGGTTGTGAATACGAAAAAGGCCGATCAACTGGGGTTTGTAAAGTCAGTTATGGATCTTGCCGACCCTCGTTTAAAGGGGCGACTGGGTATTACCCATAGTTCAAATGGTAGTTTTATCGCCGGTGTAACGGTTTATCAGAAAAAGCTGGGCGATAAGAAAATACTGGCATGGTTGAAAGGTCTGGTCAGTAATTCTGAAGGCAAGGTTTATAACAAGCACAGTAAAATTGTACGCGATGTGGCATTAGGTAAAAAAGACATCGGTCTGGTTAATCATTATTATATTTACCGTCACCTGGATAAAAAACCCGATGCACCGATTCGTATCCTGATTCCGGATCAGGGTGAAAAGGGCATGGGTGTTGCCTGGAATGTTGCCGGTATTGGTATCGTTAAACATTCCAGTAAAAAAGCACTGGCTATGAAGCTTGTTGATTTTCTGGTCTCGGTAGAAGGGCAAAAGATTTTTGCTGAAGTGAATCGTGAATACCCTACACGAAAAGATGTGAAAGCAGCCAGTCAGATTCCTGCAAATGGCAGTTATAAAGTGGCCGATGTAGAAATGAGCGAATTGGGTAAACAAAGAAAAGCAACTGTCGAGCTGATTGATAAGGCTGGCATGTTGTAATACGAAAAAAAGTTATTAGTGTGGAGGTGAGGTGCAGAAATGCATCTCGCCTTTTTGTGTACAGGAAATACACATTTTAAAAAGCTCAAAGACGGGCGAGAGTGTATTTTTATATTGCCAGGTATTACATGCAATTGTTAAAGCTGTTCGGGTCCAGGATATTCAGTTTGCCAGGTTTGGCTACGGTCATTGTATTGATGGCAGCCGTGCCATTAATATTCGTATTGTACAACAGCCTGAGTCTGGGGCCTGATCGCTGGTTTAGCCTGTGGAATACACGGCTTCCGGTTTTATTATGGAATACCTTGTCGCTGGCCGTGTTTGTTGCCATTGGTAGTTTTGTTCTGGGTGTCAGTTCGGCCTGGATTATTGCGCGACGTTCATTCAGGGGGCGGCAGCTGGCTGTCTGGTTGATGGTGTTACCGCTTACTATCCCCACTTATGTTTTTGCGCATATCTACACGGTATTGCTTGAGCCGGAAGGCTGGTTAGGCGTTGCGTGGATAGCGGTGTTTGGAGACTCGATCCCGATTCCAGATATATATACTGCCGGGGGTGTTGCGTTGATTTTATCTCTGGCTGGATTTTCCTATGTGTTTTTACTGGTACGGATGGCGTTATTAAGTTCAAGTCGTAGCCTTGAAGAAGCTGCCCGAATACAGGGAGCAGGTTCATTTAAGGTGTTCTGGCGGGTGAATTTACCGATGTTACGGCCTGCAATCGCGGCCGGGCTCGGGGTGGTTGTTTTACACGTTTTGTCTGACTTTGGTGCCGTGAGCATGTTGCAGTTTCAGACATTTACCTTGAGTATTTACATGCAAATGACGGGGCGGTTTGATTATCAGACAGCAGCGGGTCTGAGCTTGATTCTGGTTTTACTAAGTTTGACATTTTTATTGGTTGAACGGGTATTCAGAAGTCGGCAGCGATATTATTCGACTGCCACCGACCGGAAATTTACTCAGGAAAAGCCAGCTTCGACCGGCCAGCAAATATTGATCTGGTGCTGGTTGGGTCTGATTGTCTGCTTTTCATTTGCCCTGCCATTGATGTGGATGCTGGTTTGGTCGTGGGAGGCTTTTCAGGACAATATGATCGACGCACGTTTCTGGGAATACGCGAGTAATTCATTGATGGTATCGGCACTGGTCGCAACAATTGCGCTGGTTGCAGCTTTGCCTGTAGCCTTGTTTCATACCCGTAAACAAAGTCGATACAGCATGGCATGTGTGCATTTATCAAGTGTCGGATTTGTGCTGCCAGGGCCTGTTGTAGCATTAGGTATTTTGAGTTTTGTGCTTGCATGGTTGTCGCCATTGTATGGCACGCTAGCCGCGTTACTGGTTGCTTTGGTGATTCGTTTTTTACCTTTGGCGGTACAGTCTCAGGAAGCCGCGTTACAACAATTAACACCCAGTATCGAGCAGGCAGGCAGGGTGCTTGGCGCGAGTCCGCTACAAAACCTGTTCAGGGTTGTGTTACCGGTTATACGAGGAGGCATGATGAGCGCATGGGTGCTGGTGTTTATTGATGCGCTGAAGGAATTACCTGCAACCTTGTTACTGCGCCCTATCGGTTTTGATACCTTGCCCGTGCGAATATGGATCGAAGCCAGTGAAGAAATGCTGGAGTTGGCAGCCCCCGCCGCATTGATGATCGTGGTTGGTACCTTGCCAGTTATATGGTTTATGTTGAGGGGTGAAAAAGGGCGGGTATAGC
>JAADHQ010000028.1 GCA_013151795.1 Gammaproteobacteria bacterium
GTGCTGTCACCTGAGGCCTTGTTTAAAGAACTGGACGATCTGGAAGCAACCGGTGTGCCCGCATCGTCTCGTCTGAAAATAAGTGAAGCCTGTCCTTTAATTCTGCCATATCATATTGCCCTTGATCAGGCGCGAGAAGTTGCACGAGGCAAAAAAGCCATTGGCACAACAGGCCGTGGCATTGGCCCTGCCTATGAAGATAAAGTATCCCGACGCGGAATTCGTCTGGGCGATTTGTATGATGTTGAGCATTTTAAAATCAAGCTGAAAGAAGTAATGGATTACCATAACTTCGCACTTGAACATTATTTTAAATTTGAAACCGTTGATTATCAGGAAGTGCTGGATGGAATTCTGGCCGTGCGTGATCGCTTGTTATCATTGGTTGGCGATATTCCCGAGTTGCTATATCAGGCACGCCAACGTGGTGAGAGTATTATGTATGAAGGTGCGCAAGGTACTCTGCTTGATATCGATCAGGGAACGTATCCTTACGTTACATCATCTAATACAACCTCAGGTGGTGCGGCTTGTGGTAGTGGTAGTGGCCCGATGGACATTGATTATATTCTGGGTATTACCAAGGCTTATACAACACGTGTTGGCAGTGGCCCGTTTCCGACCGAACTTTATGATGGAGAAGGCCTGACTGACTCTGATGGTGAGCACATGGCAACCAAAGGCCATGAATTTGGTGCAACAACAGGCCGTGCACGTCGCTGTGGATGGTTTGATGCGGTTACCCTGAGACGCGCTATTCGTGTCAATAGTATCAGCGGATTGTGTATTACCAAACTTGATGTACTGGATGGCATGGCTACACTGAAAATCTGTACCGGCTATAAATACAATGGCGATATTCGCGAAGTCCCACCCATTGGTGCAGATGCATTTGAAGCTTGCGAACCCATATATGAAGAGATGCCAGGCTGGAGTGAATCAACTGTAGGGGCTCAAAAATACGATGACCTGCCTGCTAATGCAAAAGCCTATCTGAAACGGATAGAAGAGGTAATTGATGCGCCTGTTGATATTATTTCGACGGGCCCTGATCGTAAAGAGACGATTATTCTGAACCATCCGTTTGGAGAGTGATTCCATAGACGATAGTTTGAGGAAAATAATGACAAGGTCATTCGTATAAAAATCAGTAAAATGGTTCTACGGGTATTTCCCTGTGTGGAATTATTCACAATTTTTTGATCTTTGTATCCTCGTGATCTTCATAGCCAGGGATTAAGCACTATTTACTATAAGGATTACTTTTTTTAGTTATCCGGCTTTATCTCAAGAAGACATTGTTCTTATCTTAATAGTGGTTTTAATAAATCAATAGCCATATAGTATGAGTGGTTATTGGCTTGAGTGCTGTTTGAGTAATATATTGCATGTAAGGTAGAGTACAAAGCAGAAGAACCGGGGTTTATGAGCAGGAATAACAGGATATGTCTATTTACTACACTGTGATTCTATGCCATCGTTTATAATGTCTTTAACCTTTAAATTATGGGGATATGGGCTTCATTGTAATATTTTTGTTATTAGAGATTAAGTGGTTTAACTTGTTGCATGTATTTTGATGCTTTTGAGTTGATAAAATCTTAAGGTGCATATGAATGTTCATCATAAAATTGATTTTACTTTTCCAGATTCGATATTCAAATCATTTTTTATTCCTTTTTTTATTCCTTTTTTTATTCTTTTTAGTCATCCAGCTTTATCTCAACAGACCATCGTTCTTAATACGGCGTTTGGTTCGCCTGTCAGCAACGAGTCACAAACAGGTTTTGCCGATCAGGTAGTGGCAGAGGCCTTCAGGCGCATTGGTTATCAATTGGAAACGGTTCGTCTGCCAGCCGAAAGGGCACTGATTAACGCCAATCGTGGGATAGACGATGGTGATTTAATACGCGTTGCCGGGTTACAAAAAAAATATCCTAATCTTATTCAGGTGCCGGAGGCAGTCATGGTGATTGACATGGTACTGTTTTCAAAAAACAAACCTGGATTTGTCGTGAATGGCTGGGAAAGCGTGGCATCACATAGCCTGGCAATTATCTCTGGCTGGAAAATTATGGAGAAAAATTTTAGTGTGCTAGGTGACAGGGTGGAGATCATAAAAACCGACAATGCCGAGCAGTCATTTACTCTGCTGGCAAAAGACCGGGTGGATTTTATTGCTTATTCCAAATGGTCTGGTCTGGGTTATTTAAAAGCACATAACATAACCGATGTAACACTTCTTGATCCCCCACTGGCCAGCCCCGGATTTTATGTTTACTTGCATAAAAAACATAATAAGATCGTGCCGCAGCTTGCTGCGGCAATCAGGAAAATGAAAACAGATGGTACACTCCAGGCCATATCTGACCGACTATTGAAACCCTATTTACAAAAAAAAGAATAGATAGCAGGAGCCATAATTGATGTTGCGTGCCCAGTCCAGTAAATCTCCCATTGCCAGACGCTTGATTTTATACATCGTGCTATTCAGTTCATTCATTACAATATTGATAACAGTTATTCAGCTATACCGTGATTACAACACCGACATTGAACTTATTCACACTGAACTGGAGCAGATTGAAAATATTCATCTGAATAGCCTGACATCAGCCTTATGGGCATCAAACCGGAAACTGCTGCAAACCAGTATCGAAGGTATCCTGAAAATAAGGGACATGCAGTACGTTGAAATACGCGATAGTGAGCGAATATGGGCTGTCGCGGGTAAAAAATCAGGAAAAAACACCATCCAGCGTGATTATCCGATTACCTATAGGAATAGAAACAAGGAGATCAGCATTGGCAACATGAAGGTTGTTGTGGGTCTTGAGGGTGTTTATCAACGGTTAATTGATAAAGTATGGGTTATTTTAATATCCAATGCGTTAAAAATATTTCTGGTTGCTATTTTTATTTATTATCTCTTTATTGCTCTGGTTGCAAGACATCTTTCAAAAATCTCACAATTTGCAGAAACTGATGATCCAGAAGCAAAAAATAAACCTCTGGTTCTGGACAGAGCTACGAAAAAACATGATGAATTTGAAATTGTGGTTGACTCTATTAATGATATGCATAATAGATTGCATGCGCAAATTGATGAAGCCAATCAAAAAGAACAATATTTATCCCTGACACTTAATAGTATCGGAGATGCGGTCATTGCAACGGATAGTCATGGAAATGTAAAACGCATGAACCCGGTGGCCGAGCAACTCACAGGCTGGTCGCTAACAGAGGCCGAAGAGAAACCACTCAAAAGCATTTTCCCCATTATTGATGCCACTACACGCCAGCCGATTGAAAGCCCGGTTGACAAGGTTATTGCTACAGGTGAAATCGTTTATCTCAGCAATCACACCACTCTGATCGCTAAAGACAAAAGTGAATACCAGATTGCCGACTCAGCCGCTCCTATTTGTGACGCTGATAATAATATTCTGGGTATGGTGCTGGTGTTTAATGATGTCACTGAACAGTACCAACTACGCCAGGCTGTGGCCAAAAGTCAACGTAATCTGCAGGCGATTATGGATAATACTTCGGCGGTTGTGTACATTAAAAATACAGAAGGACACTATATATATATCAATCAACAATATGAAAAATTATTTCATATTAACAATGAAGAAATCGTTGATAAAACAGATTACGACCTTTTCCCTAAAGAGGTTGCCGATGAGTTACAACAGAATGACAGGGATGTACTGGAAGCAAAACGTCCACTGGACTCAGAAGAAACCATACCGCAGGATGATGGCCTGCACATTTATCTTTCCACCAAATTTCCCTTGTTGGATGATGATGGAAATGTCTATGCAATATGTGGCATTTCCACAGACATCACCGAGCGCAAACGTAACGACGAGATTATCAGTAATATTGCCACCGGTATTTCTGCGCAGACTGGCGAGGTTTTTTTCCAGTCACTGGTCACCCATTTGGCCAAATTATTTAATGCCAAATACGCGTTTATCGGCCTGCTCGATGATTTGAGACCGGACATGGTGGATACGGTGGCTTTATGTGTTGATAGCAAGATTATTGATAACCTGAGCTATAGACTGGCCAATACTCCTTGCGAATATGTTATTGGGGGAGACTGTGACGGCATTCATACTTTCCCCCAGGATCTGCAGCGATTATTTCCCGATGCCCCCATGCTTGTTGAAATGGGGGTACAGAGTTATGTGGGTGCGCCACTAGCCGATGAAAATGGTAAACCTATTGGTCTGGTTGTGGTAATGGACAACAAACCCATCGCCCAAACCGAACAGATTCGCGCTATTCTAAGGATATTTGCCACCCGTGCCGCTGCCGAGATGCAGCGCCTTAAAACCCTGAAGGACTTGCAGCAAAGCAAGGCTCGTCTGGATCAGGCACAGCATCAGGCACATATTGGTAACTGGGAACTGGATTTACTCAGAAACGAATTGCATTGGTCGGATGAAATCTACCGTATTTTTGAGATTGATCCGGATAAATTTGCTGCCTCTTATAATGCCTTTCTGGAGGCCATACATCCTGATGACCGTGATAAGGTCAATATTGCTTATACCGAATCCGTTAATAATAAAAAACCCTATAGTATTGAGCATCGGTTACGCATGCCAGATGGTAAAATCAAACATGTGATTGAGCGTTGTGAAACCTTTTATGACGAGCAAGGTAACCCGATTCGTTCCACTGGCACGGTGCAGGATATTACTGATCAGGCTAAAACCGAAGAGGCACTGCGTCATACGCTAAAAATGGATGCCTTGGGCAAACTGACCGGAGGCATAGCTCATGACTACAATAATATGCTTGGCGTCGTGCTGGGTTATTCTACACTTTTAAAAGATATGCTCAGTGAACAACCTAACTTGCAAGATTATGTTAATGAAATAACGCGTGCTGGTGAACGTGGTGCTAAATTAACGAAAAAATTACTGGCTTTTTCCAGAAATAAATTAACCGATGTTGAAAAGATGGATATCAATACGATACTGCGGGAAGAGCAGTATATGTTGGAAAAAACCCTGACGGCACGTATTAAACTGGAGCTCAAACTTGAGAAGGGTTTGTGGCCGGTTTGCCTGGACGAAAGTGAATTAGAAGATGCTATTCTGAATATGAGCATTAATGCCATGCATGCAATCGAAAGCAATGGCCAGTTAACCATTGAGACGAGTAATGAACAAATCAACACGATCGATGGAGAGGAATTAGGATTAGAGTCTGGAGATTATGTTCGACTTAGTATTACCGATACCGGTCATGGAATGGATGAGGCAACCAAAGAAAAGATCTTTGATCCCTTTTACTCTACTAAAGGAGAAAAAGGCACCGGTCTTGGTTTAAGTCAGGTATACGGTTTTATAAAACGCTGTGGTGGCACCATCAAGGTTGACTCTGAATTGGAACAAGGTACCCGATTTACTTTGTATTTTCCACGCTATCAGGGCGAAGACACTAATAAATATCAGTCTGAAGTCAAAAATAACACAGGTTTAAAAGGTAAGGAAACTATCCTTGTGGTAGATGATGAGCCGGCACTACTTAAGTTGATATGTGAAATATTGAGTCAGCAGGGTTATCAGGTTTTCCGCGCAGAACGTGCGAAACAAGCATTGGAAATAATGGAAACAAAGCACATAGATTTACTGCTTTCTGATATTATTATGCCCGATATGGATGGTTATGCACTTGTTTCCATTGTGCAGGAAAAATACCCGGGTATGAAAATTCAATTGGCTAGCGGTTTTTCTGGTAATGAGCATACTGATCAAGTAGATAAAGCTTTATCTCAAAATATAATTTATAAACCTTATAATGCACAGACTTTATTAAAAAGAATACAAGCCTTACTACAATAGTTGCTGATTACAGGTTTGGCTGTATGGTTGATGTATTTTATATAGTAGAAACAAGGAAGTGATTAGATAGTCAAAGATATATAATTTTAAAAATATTCTTTAATCAAAAAAAGCCCGGTGATCTTGCCTGGCTGTTCAGTTAAGGTGTTGATAAGAATAAAACATCGCTTCCTCGCAAGTGTACTACTATCTGCAATGAGCTGCATGGATGGTAGAGAGGGACTATTTTAACCATGTATGCATCATGAGTGTTATTGTGGGAGCGAATTCATTCGCGATTTTCTTTTATCGCGAATGAATTCGCTCCCACAAAAAAAACAATAAATAAGCTACCCACAACAGGGAGTTCATCAAAGAAAATCTCCTGCAAAAATAAACCCCGTAAGTAATTAAACTTACAGGGTTTATTGTCTTTGTTGACCAGGTGTTTCAATACCCTTACTGAGCGGCCAGGTAATTTACCGGGCTTTTCAGGTTCATAAAAGTAGAAAAAACGATTAGATACCGATTCTCTCTTTAATAGCATTAATAACCGAGTCACTGGAAGTAGCTGCAACGGTTAATAACATACCTTCTTTTTCATAGAAACCGGCTAATGGAGCAGTCTGTTCGTTGTAAACATCAAGACGATTGCTGATAGCTGTTTCAGTTTCATCATCACGTTGAACAACAGCGCCACCGCATTTGTCACACTTGCCTTCTTCTTTAGGTGGCTTGGATTTAACGTTATAAATTTCACCGCAATCTTCACAGGTACGACGTGTAGTCAGGCGATCCAGTATAACGTCACGTTCAACATCAATATTGACAACGGCATCCAGTGTTTCACCCATGTCAGCCAGTAATACTTTCAGTGCTTCAGCCTGTGGAATAGTGCGTGGGAATCCGTCGAGCAAATAACCGTTTTTGCAATCGTCTTCTTTCAGGCGTTCACCCATAATACCCATGATCAAATCATCAGAAACCAGTTCACCTGCGTTCATCGCAGCTTTTGCTTGTTTACCCAGTTCAGTGCCAGCAGCAACGGCGGCACGTAAAATATCGCCAGTAGAAATTTGTACTGAACCATCTATTTTAGTTAATAGTTTTGCGACAGTGCCTTTACCAGCACCGGGTGCTCCAAGTAGTATCAGTTTCATTGGTTTTCTCTCTTTAACGTTAGAATTAGGGATTGGAAAATTTTCCGGATGCTAAATGTATACAATCCGGCGCTTATAGGCAAACAAGAAATATGTATCTATCAATAAAAAATAGAATAAGGTATTTAATATCAAAGGATTCAATAACTTGGGGTATTTTCTGATATAATGGGTATTATGAAACAAGTGCAAATAACCCGTTTACGTATCGATATATGGTTATGGGCGGCGCGTTTTTATAAAACGCGGGCCCTTGCGGGTGAAGCAGTTGCCGGCGGAAAGGTGCATGTGAATGGACATCGTGTAAAAGCGGCTAAATTAATACAGCCTGATGATGGGCTGGAAATAACCCGTGGTGTTGATGTGTTTGTCGTTATTATTAATGCGGTTAACAATAAGCGCAGGCCAGCCAAAGAGGCACAGTTACTTTATACTGAAACAGAGCAAAGCATATTAAAACGTGAAGAAAATGCCATGCAACGCAAACTGGTTGCGCAAATGCATCCGGCTGCAGAGCATCGCCCGAGTAAACGTGATCGGCGCAAGATTATTCGTTTTGTGCGCAAACAGTGAGTCAAACATATGAATCGTCCCGTTACCCCCGAGATTGCAGTCGATACAATTATTGAACTAACTGATCGCACTGATGCCGGTTTTGTTTTAATCGAGAGAAAACATCCTCCTTCTGGTTGGGCGCTTCCCGGCGGTTTTGTCGACATTGGTGAAACGCTTGAAGTAGCCGCTATTCGTGAGGCGAAGGAAGAGACTGGACTCGATGTAACGCTGAAGGTTTTATTGGGGTTATATTCAGATCCCGCCAGGGACAGTCGTGGGCATACAGTAGGAGCGGTGTATATTGCTACCGCACAAGGTACACCGGTAGGCATGGATGATGCGAAGAATGCGGGGGTTTATACATTAAATAATTTGCCAGAGCTGGCTTTTGATCATGAATTAATATTAAAAGATTATGCGCATTTTTTACAAACAGGCGAGGTGAAAAAAATCCTTTAGAATTGCATGCAATTTAGCTGACGACAACATTTCTCTGGTCAGTCAGTTTCAGAACAAGGTTTCGTAAAATATCATGTTGCATGTGCATCTTCGATAATACGGCATCAACATTATGAATGTTGTCGGATACTTCGTGAGCCGAATGAATAATCACCGGCATGGGTGGGGTTCTGTTTTTGAGCTCGTCAACCAGGTCAAGACCCGATCCATCGGGCAGCACCAGATCAAGGATAGCAAGATCATATTCACCCTCAGCTAATTTTGATCTGGCCCGATCCAGATTATCAACGTGGGTAATGTTGGCTATTTTTGACAGAATTTTAGCGACAATTAATGAAATATCAGAATTATCTTCAATATGAAGTACGTTAGGGAGATGAATTTCGTTCATAGTGCCTTGCCAATTAGTATTGTGATGTTTTCATTTTATGTTTATTTATATGTTATATGGCGGCAAGTAGGCGAAAGTCTTGAATATTCATTGATATAAACTAGCTGGGTCAAGTAAGGAAGAGTTGTCTGGAAACATATTAAGAACAGGATTATTTGCGAATTTCGGATTATTCCATACCATTTTGATATGATACCGGACTTTCTGGCACCCATGATTAAAAGCCCCGGTTTTTTCCAGGGTGCACAGACACTGAAAATGAATGTTTTATGAGAAGTAATCGAGAGTCATTTCTCATAAATAATTAAAAAACATACTCATTAGTTTAGTTCTCAGCTAAATGATGATTCTGGAATTTTGGAGGTTGTATGCGCCCGGCACAATTATTTTCGATCATGGAAACAGAGTTTCTGAGTGCCAGTAGTGGCCATCATACTCCGGTTATGTTGTGGGGGCCGCCGGGTGTGGGTAAATCACAAATGATAGCCCAGGTGGCTGAAAAACATGGCGTGCCTATTGTTGATATCAGACTGTCACAGATGGAACCCAGTGATCTGCGTGGTATTCCTTTCAGGGTTGATAATCAGGTTGAGTGGGCAATACCTGCTATGTTGCCGGATGAAAAAAAACATGGCAAGGAAGGCATCCTGTTTCTTGATGAGATCACCTCGGCGCCTCCCAGCGTTTCGGCTGCCGCTTATCAATTGATACTGGACAGAAAACTTGGAGCCTATGAAGTGCCTGAGGGGTGGGCAATATTTGCTGCAGGCAACAGACAGGGTGACCGTGGCGTCACTTATAGTATGCCTGCACCATTGGCTAACCGGTTTTCTCATTTCGAAGTAGATGTTAATCTCGATGACTGGGTAGCATGGGCCTATCAGCATGATATTGATGAACGTCTGATCGCTTTTTTGCGTTTTCGCCCTGAACTTTTATTTGATTTTGATCCTGCACATAACCCTGTTGCTTTTCCGTCACCACGTTCGTGGGAGTTTGCACACAGAGCCTTGCATAAATTTGGCGAAAACCCGAAAACACTGACTGGAACAATACAGGCCTGTGTTGGCCCTGCAGCGGGCATTGAGCTCTCAGCCTTTATTGAGAATCTTGACAAATTACCGGACATTGATGCCATCGTGAAAGGTGAGCAAGTTGACGTGCCTAAAGAGGTAGATCTTCAGTACGCTGTCGCATCTGCCCTGGTTGGTCGTGCAATCAAGGCAAAAGGTGATGGCAATGCCGATGTTGTAATGGGACACATTCTGGATTATGCCGGTCGTTTCAGGCAACGTGAAATGGGTGTCATGCTGGTATCCGATATGCACCGTGCGATAGGCCAGGATTTATTTGCTGTACCGCAGTTTTCTAATTGGGCGAAAGCCGTGGCGGACGTCATGTTGTTTAGCTAATGAGTGATGAGGTTGACATAAAACTAAGCGCGGCTCGTACACGCCTGATTCTGGATAAGCCATTTCTAGGAGCACTGGTATTGCGCTTACCCATGCTTGAGGCAAATTCTGATTGGTGTAAAACAACTGCAACTGATGCAAAAACATTTTATTTTAATCATGATTATATTAATGAACTAAGCCTTGAACAAACCCAGTTTGTGCTTGCGCATGAGGCCTTGCATTGTGCCTTGTCTCATTTTGCGCGCCGCCAACATCGCGTAAAACATCGGTGGGATCTGGCCTGTGATTTTGCGATTAACCCGATACTGGTCAGCGATGGTTTGCATCCGACACCGGATACACTTTATCTTGAAAACTTCAGTGACATGACAGCAGAGGAAATCTATCCCTTGCTTGATGACCTGGAAAACAAACAAACCGAAGATCAGCACCTTTATGATGATGCCGAAGATTCGCAAGATTCATCCGATCCGCAGAGTGGTTCAGGACAGTCGCAGCAAACTCCGGAAGGAGATGGTCAGGGCCAGGAAGCCGAGCTGGATAAAGACAAAGGTGGAGGCGCTTCCCAGCCGCCTCCACTATCAGGTGAAGAGAAAGAGCAGTTATCTATTCAATGGCGACAGAGAATGGCAGGTGCTGCGCAACAAGCCATGCAAGCAGGGAAGATGAGTGGCGCCATGGCGCGACTCGTCGATCACTTGTTACAACCACAATTACCCTGGCGCATGATGCTGGCGCGTTACATGACAGCTGTCGCGCGCGATGATTATAACTATTCACGTCCATCACGGCGGGAGGGCTCGGCAATTTTGCCGAGTATGCGAAGTTCTCAGGTTAATGTCGTTATTGCTATCGATACCAGTGGGTCTATATCGTCAGCCGAGGTTGAAGAATTTATGGCTGAGGTAGATGCAATCAAAGGCCAGGTCAGGGCAAGGATAACCTTATTGGCCTGTGATCAGGCATTGGATAAAGAAGGCCCCTGGGAATATGAAACATGGGACAGCTTCGAAATGCCAAAGAAATTCAGTGGAGGTGGCGGTACTGATTTTAACCCCGTTTTTGACTGGATCGATCGAGAGCAACATCAGTCAGACCTTATAGTCTATTTTACTGATGCTGAAGGTATTTTCCCGCAAACAGAGCCTGTTTGCCCGGTTATCTGGTTGGTGAAAGGCAAGGCAAAAGTGCCCTGGGGTCAGCGTATTCAGCTTAATTAAAGCCGAAGTTATAATTAATGCCAATTAAATATATAATTATATATATCAATAGATTACAGGCATTATAGTAGTTTTTTTGAATAAAATATTGTCAAGCTTGTCTTAAATGAATTAAACTGGATCTAAAATACAATAAGAATAATGTTGTTTAGTAGTGACAGATCTTCAATTTTGAAGGAACAAATGATCTGAATCACAAATATAAAAATAATAATCATTAATATAAATTATTTGCTATGCATGAATAGTAAAGCCATATTGTGCAACCAGAAGATTTTTTTATATGTTTGTAGAGATAGTTTTTAAATTAAGGGATAGGGATTCAAATTGAGTAACCCCCAAACATCCAGTTATGCGAGTCTTCGTAAGGCACTATATGTACTTGAAGTGATAAAGGGATTGCCTGCAGGTGATGTAATTTATCAGCAAGTTGAGCATATACTGACTGATTTCCAGAATAATCAGGAGCAGGTAGAGCGCACTTATCATGCTGTTACTCATGCTTTGCTTGATGCCTATCAGCAACATTTGAATAAAGAATCTCCATTAGCGGTACAAGTCAGTCTGATGCAGCGACGATTACAGCCGCCTATCTGGCCATCTGATCTGGAAATGATGCGTGCGCAGGTAGATCTTTATGCCGAACATATCTTGTCCATGAAATCGTTGAGTGAAGAGAAAATTCGTAATAGCCTGTCTGTTCTTTTGTCGATAGAAGAAGATGAAAGCAAATCGATTGTAGAGAAGCCCGAACCTGAAGTGGAAAAATCATTATTTGATCTGGATTTAACAGACCGTTCAGATGAGAAACGTGACCAAGGTATCAAGAAAAACATGTCACAGAACGAAGAGTTTTCTGTGACACTGGATTTACTGGAAAATGAACTTAATGATATGACGCCCACTGACGGGTTGAATGGTATTCGTGAACGAATGTTGAACATGGTGGATACGCTTAAAGGTAGTCATGGTTCGATAGTTGATAACATGCAAGAAGCCATGGAAGTATTGAATAGTGTTGAGGGTAATGAATCCAGGCATAACGAAGAATTACAACGCGTACGTATGTTGAGCATGACAGATGAACTGACCGAATTACCTAATCGTAGGGCTTTTCTTGATCGTCTTGATGATGAAGTGGGCAGGGTCAAGCGGCATCATGTTCCTTTATCTCTGGCATTGATTGATATTGATAATTTTAAGGATGTTAATGACAAACATGGACATTCAGTAGGTGATGAAGTTTTAAAATGTTATGCAGAGAACGTTTTTAGTTTATTTCGACAATATGATCTTGTCGCGCGCTACGGGGGAGAGGAGTTCGCTGTATTGCTGCCAAACACAGACAAGGACGGAGCGATCTGTGCACTTAGCAAGGCAATGGACAGGGTCAAAAAGTTATATTGTGAATGTCGCCAGGAACACATTCAGGTTCCTTCATTTTCTGCGGGTATCGCTGTTTACCACGAAGGCGAAATCAGCCATGCCTTTATAGACAGGGCAGATGAAGCCTTGTATCGAGCTAAATCACTGGGTCGTAATCGGGTAGAAACTTCAGTACATTAAGTGCGTTATTAACTTACTGAAATAAAAGCAAATAACCCATTTCATTATATTAGTATATTCTGTATAATGCCGGATCTTACAAATCCAGGAGCAGATTGTGGCTACAGTTGAACTAACAGGTGAAAATTTCGATGAGGTTGTCGGTGGTAATGATTACGTCATTATAGATTTCTGGGCACCATGGTGTGGACCTTGTAAAAGTTTTGCTCCAATTTATGAAGCTGTTTCAGAAAAGCATGAAAATATTGTATTCGCTAAAGTGAATACAGAAGATCAAACGGAACTGGCTTCTCATTTTCAAATTCGCTCTATTCCCACATTAATGATATTTCGTGAGCAGGTTGTTATTTTCTCTCAACCAGGAATGTTGCCAGAAGAAGCATTTGGTGAATTAATTACCAAGGCGGGTGAGCTGAATATGGATGATGTCCGAAAACAGATCGAAGAAGAAG
Source organism: Gammaproteobacteria bacterium (assembly GCA_013151795.1). Taxonomy (GTDB): domain Bacteria; phylum Pseudomonadota; class Gammaproteobacteria; order JAADHQ01; family JAADHQ01; genus JAADHQ01. Next base: position 13,062 of record JAADHQ010000028.1, read on the forward strand.
CCAGTAAACCTGTTGCTGAAGAAGCATAAAAAGTTCCGCGGTTCTTTGTAGTCTTGTAGTGGGAGCGGTCCTTGACCGCGAATAATATTTATCGCGGTCAAGGACCGCTCCCACAGAAAGACCCGGAATATTTAAATCAGCCCGTCAAATGGTTGAACCTCAACCAGATCACCTGAGCTAACATTCTCATTCTCAGCCGGTAAAATAATAAAACAATTCGCAAGACTCATTGAAGTAAGGATATGAGATCCTTGTACGCCGGTACTATTAACAATCATTTCTCCATTATCCGTATAAGACAAAATACCACGCTGATATTCCAGCCTGCCTGGTCGCTTGCGTAATGGCGTCATGCAAGGAACTTTTATATTTAATTTAAAACGTTCATTCATGCCCATCATCTTTTGCAGTGCGGGTTGTACAAACTGATAGAATGTTGCCATTGCTGATACAGGGTTACCAGGCACGCCAAAGAAAGCGGCATTGTTAATTTTACCGATAGCGAGAGGTTTGCCGGGTTTCATCGCGACACGCCAGAAATTAACTTTACCCATTTCTTCGAGTGTATCTTTTACGTAGTCCGCCTCACCAACTGAAACGCCACCGGATGTAATCACTGCATCAGCAATGTTGGATGCGGTTTTAAAGGCTTCTCTAACAGCATCACGATCGTCGGCAATAACACCCATGTCAATGAGTTCAATATTTAGTCGTTGTAACATGCCATATAATGTATATCGATTGCTATCGTAGATTTGCCCCTCTTCAAGAGGTTCGCCCACGCTTTTTAGTTCATCACCGGTAGAGAAAAAGGCAACCCGACATTTTCTTTTAACCTGTACTTCAACAATACCCAATGAAGCAAATAACCCAAGTTCAGACGGAGTGATTAATTTGCCTTTTTTCAGGACAATGTCACCGATTTTCATATCTTCACCGATACGTCGAACATGATCACCTTTATTATGTCCACAAGAGATTCGAATGGATCTATCGGTTGTTTGCACATGCTCCTGCATGATAATAGTGTCGGCGCCATCAGGAATGACTGCCCCCGTCATGATTCTTATCGTTTCACCAGGCTTCATTTTCCCTTCAAAAGGGCGGCCAGCAAAAGAGGTGCCGATAATTTTTAATTCGGTTTCATCTTTTTCGGGGAGGTCAATGCTGCTAACAGCATATCCATCCATAGCTGAATTATCGTAGGGAGGAACATTGATTGTAGATTTGATGTCAGTATCGAGAATGCGATTAAGAGTTTGACGGATAGCCAGTTTTTCCTGTCCATCTATCGTGGTGACATTATCCAGTATGTTTTTCTTGGCTTCAGTAACACTAATCAGTGTTGATGCCATCTGGTCGCAATTTGGTTTCATGATTTATCTCGATTAAAATAATAACGGGTTATAGAAAATGGCTGCAAATATAATTCAGTATTTCATCAGGTTTGTTCAGATCCAGCGTTGTTATAGAATGAGATGATAGTTTATCATCTGTAGCAATAGCAATAATATTCTTGTCGTCCGGGTAAAGCAGGGGTTTACCAAGGTCTTTTCTATGGAGTTCGATTTTAGTAAACCTTTCCTGTTTAAAGCCCTCTACAAATACGATATCGAGCTCATTAAGATCAAGTTGGTTAATCATGTTAGATAAGTCAGGCTCAGGCCTTTCTTTAAACTCCTTGATCAATGCGAGCCGATAGGGAGATGTGATCAATGTTTGTGATGCACCTGCTTTGCGTAATTCGTAACTATCTTTTCCGGGAATATCAATGTCTATGTCATGGTGTGATTGTTTTATCAGGCCGACATTCATTGTTTTGCTTAAGGTATGAATAAGTTCTTTCAGCAAGGTAGTTTTGCCCGTACCACTAAATGCAGCAAAGCCAATGACAGGGATAGAAAATTCTTCTGACAGATTATTCATGGTTGCGTGTTTCAAACTTTTTTAAATCTTTCATGTTGTTTATATTAAATAACGGATTGTTATTATCCAGATTAAGTGTTGTCATATTTTGCTGATTAAACCAGTCCTGAACCTTGTGTTTATCAGCCTGCAAAAATTCTTTCAGGGCCTTCTGCACCTGTTTATTCATTATTGATAGCAGTGGTTGCAAATTATTATTGTCACTAACGCAGCAGATATCAGCTTTTTCGCTGAGCATTTGCTGTTGGAGCTGTGAAATGATGTCTTTCGGAATATCTGGCATGTCACAGGGAATAACAGCTAGTAAGCCATCATTAATATGTTCCAGAGCCGCAAGTATCCCTGCAAGAGGGCCATCATAAGCATCGTTATTATCGGTTAAAACCGGGTATCCGAGCTGCTTGTATTTTTCAAGGTTACGGTTGGCACTGATCATGATCGAACTGACCTGGGGTTTAATGATGTTTAAAACATGATCGATCAGCCTTGAATTATTGGCCTCAATAAGCCCTTTATCGCGTCCGTCAAAACGGCGTGCTTTACCCCCGGCCAGAATGACGCAATGAATGGCGGCAGTATTTTCACTGTTATTATTGTTGTTCATCAATGTTGCCCTTGATCAAATAACGGCAGCGCTAAACATGGTAGGTAGTAGCGATACGGATTAAGTCGACTATTTTCAGGACAGGAATAATCCAGTCCAAAGCTTTTTGTATGCAATAAATTTAATTAAAACAATAGTATATAGTTGAAGGTTGGTTTGCAACGAAGTTAATTAATTAAATGATAATATTAATAAGTATTGAACTATGTATGCTAATCAGATACTATGCGCAACCTCTAATTTACTGAAAACATTTGTTTTTTACTGATAGCTAATATGATTTTTAAAGGAATAAATTAATGGTTGACGAACAATTTGATTGCGCGGCACTATCGTTGAAGGCTCTTTCACATCCGTTACGCCTTAAAATTTTGTGCATCCTGGGTAGTGGTTCACTATCAGTTAGAGATCTTGCCGATAGTGTAGGCAGTTCACAGAGCAATGTTTCTCATCATTTATCTACTTTACGTGACAAGGGAATGCTGGTATCAAATAAAAAAGCAAAGAATGTTTATTATCAGTTACGCGATAGACGAATGATCGGTATGATAGAAATGATGCATAAGCTTTTTTGTAGTGAAAAACCGGATTTTTAAATATTGATATTCGTTTTTGATTTGTTATTGCACGCATCAGTTATAGCGTGCTTTAATAGGAATCAAGCAATATTATCGTCATATAATGTGCTTGTTTGATCCTTGATCCGGACATGCAGTAAACTATGTCTTTCATTCTGGAATAAGATATATGTTACTGAAAAGAATATTTTCCACCCTTCTTGATAGCGGTAGAGATCTTTTTCCTATTATTGTTGTTATCAGCTTTTTTCAGTTATTCGTGTTGCAACAACCTTTCCCTGATTTAGCTAATCTTCTGGTAGGCGTATTTTTTGTTCTTATTGGTATGAGCTTTTTTATCCGGGGGCTGGAGATGAGCCTGTTCCCGTTGGGTGAAAGTATGGCCTATGACTTTGCACGTAAAGGTAGCTTGTTCTGGATGCTGACATTTGCATTTTTGCTTGGGTTCGGTACTACAGTTGCTGAGCCTGCGCTAATAGCGGTAGCGGCTGAGGCGGCTATTGTTGCGGCGGATGGGGGAATGATACTTGATACGGATGTTGCAAGAGACAGCTATGCATACGGATTACGAATGACAGTTGCAGTATCGGTAGGGTTTGCGATATTAATTGGTGTAATCAGGATTTTGAAAGGCTGGCCTATTCACTACCTGATAGCAGGGGGTTATGTCGGCGTAGTAATAATGACATTTATCGCACCAAAGGAAATAATAGGTATTGCATATGATTCCGGTGGTGTTACAACATCTACTATTACCGTTCCGTTGGTAACGGCATTGGGTATTGGTCTTGCATCCAGTATTGCAGGTAGAAATCCCATGATTGACGGGTTTGGGTTAATCGCTTTTGCATCTTTGACCCCTATTATTTTTGTTATGATCTATGGGATGATTATCTAGTGACCTTTTTACTTGAAATTTTGCTGGTAATATTTTCAACACTAAAAGACGTGATGCCGATTGTGCTGATAATTTTCGGGTTTCAGTTTTTCATATTAAGAAAGCCGGTTGTAAATTTAAAGCGGGTTGTTATCGGAATGATTTACGTTATTCTGGGCTTGTCATTTTTTCTCGTTGGGCTTGAAAAAGCGTTATTCCCTTTGGGTAAATTGATGGCTCAGCAGTTAACTGCACCTGAATTTATAAGAAGTGGAATGGAGTCAATGGACATGGCTCTGGACTGGAAAGAATATGTATGGGTTTATATCTTTGCAGCAGCTATTGGTTTTTCAACTACCATCGCTGAGCCATCATTAATTGCAGTAGCTATCAAGGCAAATGATGTATCCGGCGGTGCCATAGGAATGTGGGGTTTGAGAATATCTGTTGCGATAGGCGTGGCGGTAGGTATTACGCTGGGTTCATATCGGATAGTCACAGGTATACCGATACATTATTTCATGATAGTCGGTTATATCGTCGTCGTAATACAAACATTTTTTTCACCGAAACTCATTATAGGTCTGGCATATGACTCGGGTGGTGTTACAACTTCAACCGTTACTGTGCCATTAGTTGCTGCCCTTGGTTTAGGGCTGGCCTCAACTATTCCGGGCAGAAGCACATTGATAGATGGCTTTGGATTAATTGCTTTTGCCAGTTTATTCCCGATTATGTCAGTAATGCTTTATGCGCAACTTAGTGAATGGATTGCGTTAAGAAAGAAACGTTCAGAAAAGACCGTGATACAGGAGAAAGATAATGCATTTTAAGTTAATAATTTCATTTGTCGAAGATGATAAAACAAGTGCCATTATGAAGGCGGCACGGGAAGGCGGTGCGACCGGGGCAACGGTTATTAATCATGCTCGTGGTGAAGGCCTTAAGCAAACTAAAACTTTTTTTGGCTTGTGTCTTGAAACCCAGCGAGATGTAGTGTTGTTTTTAGTAGAAGAACATTTAAGCCGTAACATACTGGAATTGATAAGCAAGGTGGGTGAATTTGAAGAGCGTCCAGGCACGGGTATCGCTATTCAGCTGGATGTGGAAGATGCAGTTGGTGTTGCTCAACAAGTACAGAAATTGACTGAAGTTGTGGAGGATGAGATATGAGTGATCATAAGATAGTTCGAGTAAGGGACATAATGAAACAAGGGTTTGATTCAGTCGACGGGATGTCAACTGTTCGAGAAGCACTTGAGAAGATGCGATATGTTGAAACCAAGTGTTTGCTTGTAAATAAACGGCATGCAGATGATGAGTTTGGAATATTGTTGATTTCTGAAATTGCCAGACAGGTAATTGGCAGGGATCGTTCTCCGGACAGGGTTAATGTTTACGAGATAATGACAAAACCAGTTGTATCTGTCGATCCTGGTATGGATATTCGTTATTGTGCAAGATTATTCGAACAGTTAAACCTGTCTCGTGCGCCAGTGCTGGAAAATGGTGAGATTATTGGTATTGTGAGTTTTACTGATATGGTATTAAAGGGTTTGGCTGCGGAATAATTTATATTAGATACTTATATGGCATCAAGCAGATTTAATAATATAAATTCAGACGATAAAATGATCATTGAGACTTTTAGTGACATGTTATGGATGGAGCGTGGTCTAAGTAAAAATACACTAGCTTCATATACAAATGACTTATCAGGGTTGTCTGAATGGCTAAAGCCGCAATCAATTTTACTGGTTGACGTCAACAGAGAGCAATTACTTGCGTATCTTTCATATTGTATTGGGCAAGGATTTAAAACCAGGACGACAGCCAGATTATTATCGTCAGTGAGACGGTTTTATCAATATCTGGTGCGTGAAAAAATAATCAATGAGGACCCAAGTTCAAGGATTGATGCTCCAAAGCTGGGTCGCCCCCTGCCTGAGACGTTAACAGAAGAAGAAGTTACCCGGTTACTGGATGCACCTGATATAAATACGCTGGAAGGTTATCGAGACCGTGTCATGTTAGAGGTATTATATGCAACGGGATTACGCGTTTCAGAATTAATCGGATTGACAACAGATCAGCTTAACTTACGCCAGGGTGTGTTGCGTGTAACAGGTAAAGGCAACAAGGAGCGTCTGGTTCCACTTGGGGAAGAGTCGATGGAATGGCTGGAGAAGTATTTTCAAGGTGCAAGGATAGAGCTGTTAAAACAAACACTTTGCGAGGCACTTTTTGTTACCCGACGAGGTGGGGCAATGACAAGGCAGGCATTCTGGTATGCGCTTAAGCGTTATGCTGTTATTGCAGAAATAAAAACAAACATGTCACCTCATACCTTGAGGCATGCTTTTGCTACGCACCTGCTTAATCATGGCGCTGATTTACGTGTTGTGCAATTACTATTGGGGCATTCTGACTTATCAACAACCCAGATTTATACACATATTGCTAAAGAGCGTTTAAAAGATTTGCATCGCCAGCATCATCCAAGAGGATAGGGGTGTATTTTGACTGAAGATACGGGATATGTTGTGTAAAAGGTGTTTTTTATAGTGATTAGTTGTTTAAAAAGCTGTTTTTTTGAAAAAATTATCTAACATTTTTCTGAAAGTTTTGTAGGACTAGTCCTACAAATAGTGACATTATTTATTAAATATTACATAAGTCATTGTTAAATATTGTTAAATATTTTTTAAGCTTTACTCGTTTTTTTGTGTTAACTATTTGGGCACACAGCAGGCTATTGAATATTTATTCAAGAGGTTCACAATGTATTCATAGCAAGGTGGCGAGGGACGTTACTGAAGGATTTGTCAAAAGGATTTGTGAGGATATGGATGTCCTTAAATGGATAAGGCGGTTGCGAAAGCAACCGCCTTTTTTTTTGCACAGGGATGTGCTTATGTCGCGAGAGCACACGGATGTGCGTAGCGACGTCTATCAGGTTATCGTGCAGTTAAACTTCCAGAGTAATAGCCTTTTATGAGAAAGTGCTCAAGATGTGCTTATGTCGCGAGAGCACACGGATGGGCGTAGCGA
>JAADHQ010000077.1 GCA_013151795.1 Gammaproteobacteria bacterium
AGCTTTTGAATACGCTGCATAGAAAAAATTCGTGCCAGAAGAATCGCACGATTAAAAGGTTTAACAATAAAATCATCACCGCCACAACGAATACATTCGACCAGATCATCTTCACGTTCAAGTGCAGTTAAGAAAATTATAGGAACAAAACGGTCTTCAGACTCAGCCTTGATTCTTTTCGCACTATCCAGCCCGTTCATTCGAGGCATGACAGCATCCATAATCACCAGATCAGGTTTTTCGAGACCAAATTTTTCTATTGCTTCCAGACCATCTACTGCCTGAATAACAGTGTGTCCATTGGATTCAAGTAACATCGCCAACTGTTCACGGCTGAAACGATCATCATCCGCGAGTAATATTTTCCACGGGTCAATTTTAAACTGGTTATCTTGAGTTACCTTTTCAATCTCAACATCAGAATTAGCAGCCTCATTAACCGTCTGCTCCAGCAAACTGCAGAACACCAGAATATCACCAATCAGCTGCTCATGATGACCCGGTTCTGCTTCCATCAACTCCTTGATACTATTTTCCATTTTACGCGAGCAGTCGCTAACTTCATGAAAACCATAAGTTGCGCCGGAACCTGTCAGGCTATGAGTCAATCGGTAGTATTCATCCATGTCTACAGCATTCATGCCGCTGCTAACCAATACATTGGTATCAGCCTTTATTTGCTCCAGCAAATCAGGCAATGAATTGACATACTGCTGCTTAAGCTCTTGTAATTTTTTTAGAAATTCTTCATTCATGTACTACATACTGTCCTGCAAGCAAATGCCCGGTTAACATATTAGTTATCTATACTTAAGAATCGGCTGATTAATGAAAATATTTAAATATAATTTACTAACGGCATTCTGCTAATAACTGCATGGCCATATGTTCTGCCTGCTGACCGTAACCTCCACCAAACAAATTGAAGTGGTTTAATATATGATATTGATTATAAAGATTTTTTCTGATTTTATAGCCCCTATCTAAAGCCCAGTTTTCATTATAGGCTTGATAGAAGCCCTGACTGAATCCACCAAACAATTCTGTCATGGCAATATCAGCTTCACGATCACCATAATATGTCGCCGGATCAAAAATCACTGGTAAACCTGACTTATCAAAAGCAGCATTTCCTGACCACAGGTCACCATGCAACAACGAAGCTTCCGGGGTGTAGTTACCAAAAAAATCACTCACATGACTACGCAATAACTCACACTGCTTTACCGCATTGCTGCCTATGCCATTTCGTGCTGCCAGTTCCAGCTGGTACCCCAGCCTGCAATCAGTCCAGAATTCAACCCAGTCTGCATGCCAGTCGTTACATTGCCTGGTTGCACCGATAGTATTATCTCGAAACCAGCCAAACCGGTTTTCGGTTAATCGATGCATACAGGCAAGCTGCTCACCCATTAATTCCGGGTTTTGGGGGCCACTCAAGTCTATGTACTCAAGAACGATAAAAGAATAATTATTTGATATGCCGGTGAACAACACACGTGGAACGCGAATACTGGTACTACATAATATACTTTTCAGCCCATCAGACTCGGCTTCGAACATGTCCAGCTTTGATGCATTATTATATTTAATAAAATAATCTTGCCCACTGCCACTAACATGATAAGCATCATTAATGCTGCCACCGCCGATAGACTGTTTCCTCTCCAGCGAAAAAACATCCCCGGTATGACTGCCTATTTGTTGTTCTATGTCAGACCAGTTAATCACCGGAGTATTAAATAGAAAAAATACGGAATGTATTATTTAACACGAATAAGAATAGCGCTAATATTATTTTTAACCAACCGGTTACGAATACCATTAAGCTCTCGGTTGGAGCTCAGTGGCCCTATCCTGACCCGATACCAGTCATCACCATTAACCTCTACTTTTTGCACATCGGACTCTATGCCCAGCAATGCCATACGTGCCTTTAATGATTCAGCTTCCCGTTTTTTACGGAAAGATCCTGCTTGCAACAAGTATTTATATTGCACTTTTCCTTTCCGGCTTTCTCTTTCACGTTTAATGATTTCCTGGTCAGTTATCACGATTTCAGACTTGGGCAATACCGTATAAAATTCGTATCGCAATCCAGTACGCGTTTCTTTTTTACCTGATGTCTTTTTCGTCGCTACTTTCTTCGTCTGTTTCTTTACAACCTTTGCATTGTTTTTCGAGGAAGATGACATGCTTGATTGCTGGCTCAAATAAACCAGCAATGCAATTAACAACCCTATCATTAACCCGGTTAGTAACCATACCCAACCGGGAATAGGTTTTTTAGCAGGTTTACGTTTTGAATTTTTATAATCACGAGGCATGCTTACATTACCTCAGGAGCAGAAACGCCCAGTAATATTAATCCATTCGACATAACCTGTTTCGCAGCAACGATCAGATTAAGCCGTGCGTCCCTCAGCTTTTCATCATCGACCAGAAAAACATGCGCGTTATAATAAGTATGTAACGCATTAGCCAGATCACGAAGATAATGTGCTACCTGATGAGGCTCATGACTTAAGGCTGATTTTTGCAGCAATTCAGGGTATCTGGAAAGCCTCGTCATTAAATCCTGCTCATGTGATTCGGTAAGCAATGTCAGGTTTTCCTGCCCACGCTCAACATTTCGATCAAGACCTTTTTCTTCTAACTGTCGCATCACACTGCATACGCGGGCATGAGCATACTGAATGTAATAAACCGGGTTATCACTGGATTGTGATTTGGCCAGATCAAGATCAAAATCCATATGCTGTTCACACTTACGCATTACATAGAAAAAACGTGCTGCATCGTTACCCACTTCGTGACGTAATTCTTTTAATGTTACAAACTCACCTGACCGTGTAGACATCTGCGCTTTCTCACCGCCTCGATATAAAATTGCAAACTGCACAAGTAACACATCAAGCTTAGTCTCATCATCGCCAAGCGCTTTAAGCGCAGCCCGCACTCTGGGAACATACCCATGATGATCTGCACCCCATACATCAATTACCTTATCAAAACCTCGTTCAAGCTTTTCTGCATGGTAGGCAATGTCAGATGCAAAGTAAGTAGACTGACCATTATCACGAACAATCACTCTGTCCTTCTCGTCACCAAATTCAGTAGAACTGAACCATAACGCACCATTTTTTTCATAAACGTGACCAGAAGATTTAAGACGCTCAACCACTTTATCTACCGAGCCTTTTTTCATCAATGATCGCTCTGAATACCAATCCTGATAAACCACGCCAAATTCTTTCAGGTCATTTCTGATATCATCAATAATGATGTTCAAACCCAGATCAAAAACATCGTTATATTTTTTCTCTCCCAGGCATTCTTTAGCGCGAAGAATTAATGCATCAATATATTTTTCCTTATCACCACCTTCATTTTCATCTGCAGGAAGGTCTTTAAATACTGTCACACTGTCATGACGGTAATCGTCACCATTTTCGCGATGCAGAGTAGCGGCAATATCCCATACATAATCACCTTTATATCCATTTACCGGAAAGGTAATTGTCTCGCCACTCAAATCCAGATAACGCAACCAGACACTGGCGGCAAGAATATCCATCTGCCGCCCGGCATCATTCACGTAATATTCACGGTGTACCTTAAAACCCACTGCCTCAAGCAGGTCAGCGACACTGGCGCCATAGGCTGCCCCACGTCCATGACCTACGTGTAATGGCCCGGTTGGATTGGCCGACACAAATTCCACCTGTACCGATTTCCCCGCACCCACCTGACTAAGCCCGTAGTTTTCACCTTTCTGCAGGATTTCTGTAACCACCTGTTGATAAGAGTCAGAAGCCAGAAAAAAATTAATAAACCCGGGGCCTGCAATTTCAGCTTTACTGAAGGCTGTATTTTCAGGTAAGGAATCAACGATCTTTTGTGCCAGATCACGTGGATTGGTTTTAGTTTGTTTTGCCAGCATCATCGCAATATTGCAGGCAAAATCACCATGCGCTTTATCTCGAGTATGCTCGATCTGGATAACCGGGTTTAGTTCTGCAGGCAGGGTTCCATCTTTCTGTAATTGCTTTAAAGCCGCCTCGATTAATTGTACTAGCTGATTTTTCATTCGATTCCATTGAAGGGGTTAGTCATATCTGGCGTTATGATATCAGGGCGAAGAATAAAGGGGAAGGAAGTGGATGGTTGTGCGGCTTATGTTTATCTGGATACCGGGAACGCAAAGGGCACGGAGGACGCAGAGGGCGCAAAGAAAGAGATTAATATTTAAAATGTTTTTGATATTTATTAGTCATATTTTAAATTTAATAAAGTAAGTAATTACATGGGATTTATTCACAAATAAAGATTTCCTCTGCGCCCTTTGCGCTAATAATATCCAGACAGATAAAACCAACTACCCACAAGCAACCCTAAAACATATCCTGCGGATCAACATCCAGTGACCACCGCACAGTACTCGATGACTTCAATGCCTCAACTTCATTCAGCCAACAAGACAACAAGTTATGCAAATCTGCGCGCTCTCCGGCCTGCAGTAATAATTGCGCCCGGTATCGTCCTGCACGTTTTTCCATCGGCGCAGGAACCGGGCCCAGTAACATCAGCTGACTATTGGACGATAATAACCTTGCCTTTTCAGCCGCTTCGCGCAAAAACTGCATTGGCTTGTTTCTTTGTGTTGATTCAGCACGTAACAGTGCTAAATGCGAATAGGGTGGCCATTGCACAAGTTGGCGCTCTTCAAGCAAAGCTCTGGTTAACACACGATAATCCTGTTTTATGGCATATTGTAATAACGCATGATCCGGGTGATGTGTTTGTATCAATACCTCCCCCGATTTTTCAGCACGGCCCGCACGGCCCGCAACCTGCAGAATTAATTGCGACATTCGCTCGCCACCACGAAAATCTGCACTAAATAACCCCTGATCACTATCCAGAATGGCTACCAACGTCACATTAGGAAAATGATGGCCCTTTGCCAATAGTTGAGTGCCTAGCAAAATCTGGTCTTCGCCAGATTCTGCCTGTTTCAATTTGCGCTCCATTTCCCCTTTTCGTCGTGTCGTGTCTCGATCAATACGGGCAATACGTACATCCGGAAAGTGCCGCTTCAATGCCTCCTCGGTACGTTCAGTGCCCTGACCAATCGGACGTAAATCCACGCTGCCGCAGTCAGGGCAATGACGATCCACGCGGCGTTCGGTACCACAATGGTGGCAACGTAATTGCCCGCTGGCATGATGGAGCGTCATATGAGCATCACAACGCTGGCAATTACCTACCCATCCACAGTCATGACATAGCAAGGTAGGAGCATAACCACGCCGATTTAAAAATAATAAAACCTGGCCCTCACGCTCGATATGCTGGTGAATATGTTTTATCAATACAGGCGACAGGCCCTCATCCAGCTTTTGATGACGTAAATCAATCAGATGCATATCAGGGTGAACCGCATCACCGGCTCGCTCAGGCAAATCAAGGAGTGTATAACGTCCTTCATCCGCATTGACCATGCTCTCCAGAGAAGGCGTTGCTGAACCCAGCACAATGGGTATTTTTTCGTGACGGGCACGAACAATAGCCAGATCACGTGCAGAATAACGAAAACCATCTTGCTGTTTAAATGAAACATCATGCTCTTCGTCTACAATAATCAACCCGGGATTTTGCAGACATGCAAACACGGCTGAGCGTGTACCTATTATTATCCGTGCCCGCCCGGTACTGGCTTGCAACCAGTTCTGTGCTCGCCCCCCATTACTCAACCCCGAATGAAACACGGTAATAGGTACGGCAAAACGACGACTAAAACGCTGCAAGAGCTGCGGTGTCAGGCCTATCTCTGGCACGAGAATCAACACCTGTTTACCTGCTGTCAAAACGGCCTGAATTACCTGTAGATAAACCTCGGTTTTACCGCTGCCTGTTACTCCATACAATAAAAATGCTGTAAATTCATCCTGGTAACGACAAATCTCCTCAACAGCCACCTCTTGAGCCTTATTCAAGTCAAGAGCAGACTCAAGCCCGGATTCATCAACATCATCCTTAACAACTATCTGTTGAACCCAACCCTTGTTTTCCATACTTTTAAGCGAAGATTTGTATTGGCCCAGTGCTTGCTTCAGCTGCTCATCCGACTGGCCCAACGGATATTCACGCAAATACTGTAGCAATTCTGTCTGACGCACAGCATTTTTTGGCAATTGATCTACCTGCAGGCCTTGCTCTGTCAATTGCCAGACGCGGGATTCTTTTAGTACAACATCTTTGTCCTGACGAAAATAGACAGGTAATGCCGAGTGATACACCTCACCCAGAGGATGATGGTAATACTGACTGGCCCAACGGCATAACCACACGAGAGGTTTATTCAATATAGGCGTTTCATCCAGCGTCTTGATTGCTGCCTTTATTTTCCCGGGGGCGATGGATGGCTCTACCCCGACCTCATCGACGATACCCATCACCTGACTGCGGCCAAACGGCACCCATAACCGCATACCGGGTTTTAGCGTGCGAGCAGAAATATCTTCTGGTAATCGATAATCAAAACAACGTCTTAGAGGAACAGGAACGGCAACACGGACAATATTCTTATCTAACATTCCTATACTTTATCATTATCTTTGGATAATCTGGCATCCTGATTGAAAAAACATCTGGCATGTTGTAAATATATATTGATTCAAATCAATAAATTCTGCTGATTCATATCAATAAATTTACCCCCCTGCCGACATAATATTAAATGGAAGCACATACAAACAATTTAAAAAATGGTTCACTATGATTAACAGTACTTTATCTGCCAATATCCTCATCGTTGATGATCAGGAAATGAACGTTCGCCTGCTGGAAAAAATCCTTGAGCATGCCGGTTATAAAAATGTTACCTGCAGCTCAGACTCCCGTAAAGTTAAGGAGCTATACCTGAATAATGACTTCGATCTGGTATTGCTTGATATACGTATGCCTCACCTCGACGGCTTTGAGGTGATGGAACAGCTTAATGAAATAGAAAAAGAATCCTATATCCCGGTACTCGTTTTAACAGCACAAAATGATCAGGAAACACGGCTCCATGCGCTGGAACTGGGTGCCAAGGATTTTCTTACCAAACCATTTGATCAAACCGAGGTTCTGCTTCGTATCCAGAATCAGCTGGAAGTTCGTCTGTTACATCATCAGCAACTTGATCTCAACAAGATACTCGATCAACGTGTCAAGGAACGTACCCAGGAACTCAATGATACGCGCCTCGAAGTTATTCGACGCCTGGGCCGTGCGGCCGAGTTTCGCGATAACGAAACGGGGTATCACATCATACGTATGAGTCGATTTTCACAAATAATCGCTCTCAATCATGGTCTTAATGAAGAAATGGCCGAACTGATCCTCAATGCCAGTCCTATGCATGATATAGGCAAAATCGGCATACCAGACAACATCCTCCTGAAACCGGGCAAACTCGATAAAGAAGAGTGGAGTATTATGCAAACTCATGCTGCCATTGGTGCTGATATCCTTTCCGGGCATGATTCTGAATTAATGGAGACGGCAAAGGAAATTGCCATGACTCACCATGAAAAGTTTGATGGCAGTGGCTACCCGCAAGGATTAAAGGGAGAAGATATCCCTCTCACGGCCCGAATAGTCGCCATTAGCGATGTGTTTGATGCACTGACATCAGTCCGTCCTTATAAGGAAGCATGGTCCGTAGAAAAAGCGGTTGCCGAGATCCATAACTGCTCAGGTAAACATTTTGATCCCGAACTGGTAGAAGCCTTCGATCGCAGCCTCCCCGAGATTCTGGAGGTTCGTTCTCAATATCAGGAAGAAGAACAGGACTTCAATAAAAATACGTTTAAACGTTTCTTATAATTTCAAAATTCTCCTTCATCCTGTTGAAAAAACAGAAAAATCAGTCTTTTCTGACTACCAGTCTCTCGACTGGTATATCACCCGTTAACTGCAAATAAACCAATCCTGTAAAAAAAATCATCTTTCTTGTCAACCGATCTGGTTCCCATGCGTTTTAAGGGGGGAGAGCAAACAAAACAACAGGAGATACACCAATGAAAAGCAAATTTTTAACTGTATGCAGTATTTTACTTATTGGCACAGCCAGCAGCGTATATGCTGAATCAGACACATCAACCAATGCAGACCGCGGCCAGATGATTGAAGACCGCCTTGATAATCGTGGCAATAATATTGAAGACCGCCTTGACCAACGCGGCAATAACATTGAAGACCGACTAAACCGACGTGGTGAAAATATTGAAGCCAGATTTGACCAACGCGCCGAACGAGCACGTGAAAATGGTAACAATGAGCTTGCAAACCGTCTTCAGGCACGTGGTGACATGGCCAATCAACGTCTGCAGCGAAAAGGTGACCGCATCAATACAAGACTTGACAATAAAGGCGCGCGCATCAATGACCGCATGACTAAACGAGGCGTAATGGCTCACCAGCGGTATGACCAACGTCGCCCTCACTAACGAGGCTGGCATAACTGGAAAACTTTTTTAGAATGCAGCATGATTGGGCTATTAATAAACAGATTGGCAAGGATCGTACTCTGGACAAAACGCACGCACTGGATCAATTTCTGTCACAAGTTGAACGCAGGGCATTCAAGATTGCAAAACTCGCTGTTGGCAATCACGATGAAGCCCTCGACATTGTACAGGACAGTATGATCGGTCTTGTCCAGAAGTACGCCAATCGCCCTGCTGACGAATGGACTCCCTTGTTTTATCACATACTACAAAGTCGCATACGTGACTGGTATCGAAAAAACAAGGTTCGCACAACATGGATGAGCTGGCTTGGTTTTCGTAAAAACGGTGAAGAAGAGGAACTTGAAAATGCACTTGAAGCACTACCTGACCCACATGGCAGAGACCCTTCACAAGTTGCTGCAAACGAGCACTCCATGGAGGACCTTGAGGTTGCAATACAAACGCTACCGCTCAGACAACAGCAGGCATTTTTACTTCGCACCTGGGAAGGCCTTAGTGTCGCCGACACGGCTACTGCCATGAAGTGTTCACAAGGTAGCGTTAAAACACATTACTCACGTGCAGTTCATACATTACGTGAAGCATTGGAGGAACACTGGACATGAACGAAAATGACTTCCTCAAAAAAGTAAAAACACAGCTGGATGAGCAAACAGAACACCTGGGTGCGGCAACCTTGTCAAAACTTAATCAGAGTCGACAAGCCGCATTAGCTCAACTACAGCCACGGGGTCACCGGCTTAAGCAAAAATGGTTACCTGCCAGTGGTCTTGTTGCAGCAGTTTTACTAACCAGTGTCTTCATGTTCAGGAGCGAAGAAATCATCCCGAATGGCGAACAAGGTATTGATGATATCGAAATAATCGCATCCAATGACAACCTTGAACTTTATGAACAGCTTGATTTTTATATGTGGCTGCTTGAGGAAAATAACAGTGCCGGCTAATTATTATTTAATACTGGCGGGCATACTGTTTTTACCCTGCTTACCGGCCAATGCCGAGCAGACGGAAACAACTCATGAAGAAGTAAGTGATGAGCTACTGGAGTTTTTGGGACAATGGGAAAAAGTAGATGGCGAATGGATCGATCCTACCCAATTACAGGAAATCAGTATGCTGGAACAAAAAAGCATGAAAGGTGATTCAGATGATCAATAAGCTATTAACATTAACCATTTTAAGTATTTGCATACTGCTACTACCACAGCGCGTTATGTCTGCTGAAGATGGCGTTAACTGGGAAGACCTGAATACACAGGAGCAACAGATACTAGGTCGCTTCGAAGGACAATGGGATGACTTTCCAACAATACGCCAACAACGTCTACAGCGCGGCGCTCAACGTTGGGTAGAAATGGGGCCCGAAGAACGCACTCGAGCTAAAGCCAGACTGGAACGCTGGCGTAAGCTTAGCGATGAACAGCAACAATGGATAAAAGACCGTTTTCAACGCTTCCGTTCATTGCCTGCAGGCCAACGCAAGCAGCTACGCCAGATATACAAACAGTTTTCCAGATTACCGCCAGAAGAGCGCAAAGCAAAATTCCAGAAATGGATCAGCATGCCAGTAGCTGAACGCAATGCAATCCGAAATACACTCAGTCAAATGACAGCAACGCAACGTAGAACTTTTCGTGATAAATGGAAGACCATGAAACCTGCCGAAAGAAGACAGAAACGCAGTGATTTTCTACGCAACTACAGAAACAGAATGTCGCATTAATTAAATTCAGAAGGGGACTTCCATGTCACACCAAAATAAAACGAGCTGTTTTTTCAGCTCGTTACGTACACCTGTTATCTTCATCTTCACTGCCTGTGCATTATCTATCAGCACAGCTTCAACTGCTGCCTCTGGCATATTGTCACTACAGACAAGCTTTGACTCTGGCGACAGTACAAGTAATTTTATTGATTTATCTGTTGCCGTGAGCAAAGAAACAAATTTATTCCTGGGAACAGGCAATACCTCATCTAGCGAAAGTAGCCCGGGAGCAAATGATGCCCTTGATCTTGATTACAGGAATATTGGTATCAGCCATCGATTTACAGATACGTTTACATTGGGTTTGAATGGCAGCACGACAGAACAAGGCCGGGATATCAGCTCGCGCATTATAGATTTGAGCATGACATGGTCAGGCGATCAATGGTCATTTCTATTAAGGCCTGAATTCCGCAAGCTGGAATTATTATTCACGCCTAATTTTGGCCCTCAACGTATTATTGATATAAACAGCACAGGAATCGGCACATCGCTTGGCTATCTTGGCAAGGAAAACTGGGAGTTTTTTGTTACCTACAACCAATATAAATATGATCGAAATGTCCGAAGGCTAAACATCCCTTTCGTTATCAATCGCATCTCTGCCAGCGCGTTAACCATCGCCTCAAGCGTAAAAGATTATGGTGTAAAAATTGATGTTACACGCCTGTACGCCGAATCTGATATCACAGCATCATACGGACAAAGTAAATCGGCGGTCGATGGCAGTTTATTGAATGTCAGTAATATTTCTGCTAATTTCTACCAGTTTGACCCTGTTGCAATCGGAGTCGCAATAGGCATTATAGATTCGGGCCTGGATGATGCAAGCTATTACGCCAGCTTAAACCTG
This sequence comes from Gammaproteobacteria bacterium, assembly GCA_013151795.1. Lineage (GTDB taxonomy): Bacteria > Pseudomonadota > Gammaproteobacteria > JAADHQ01 > JAADHQ01 > JAADHQ01. Next base: position 11,143 of record JAADHQ010000077.1, read on the forward strand.
TCGTATGCCTGGTAAAATTATTAAATATTTAGCCTGAATTAAAAACCGGCGTAGCTTACGAAAACAAAATACTGCTCGCATGCTCTCAATTAATTTTCCGGGCATGCGGGCACCGGACTCATGAATAGTAAATAACCACTATTCACTCAAAAGTTGCCGAATCTTTTTCTCTGTTTCTTTATAACGGCCCTCACCAAAATGGGTATACCTGATAATGCCTTTTTTATCGACCAGATACATAGCCGGCCAATAACGATTATTAAATCGTTTCCATATAGTGAAATCATTATCAATTGCCACAGGATAGGAAATCTGCTTTTTTATTACATAATTACGCACATTGTTTATATCTTTTTCATGTGAAAATTCAGGTGAATGCACCGATACAACCTCAAACCCCTGGCCCTTGTATTTTTCATGCCATTCTTTTACATACGGCTCAACATTTTCACAATTATAACAACCGAATGTCCAGAACTCGACGAGGTATACCTTACCCCTAAGCATTTTATTACTTAAGCCTTTGCTATTTAACCATACACCGGATTCTATTGATGGCGCACTTCGATTTAACATTTGCGCAGCTGCCGAGTCACTAATCACATACTGACCCACTATGGACCACAGCATGGCAGTTGCCACCAGAGATAAAACGATCTTTTTGGTTAATTCATTCATTTTTATATCTCATCAATTACAAAGGAATTGAAAAAATCCTTGCCAGAATAATCCTGACAAGGATCGAATTTAATTATCTTTTTATTCGTTTGATTTTTATCAACGCAACCGGATTACGCCAATCACGTTCTGCCGAATTTAATAAATTAATATCATCGCCTGTACTGTGAATACCAGCATGGACATGAACGTAACCTTCCCCGCCTTCATCAGGAGACGCGCCCTCTCCACCACAAACCGGCCCAGGTATATTAGCGCACAACTCGTCATTGGGCTCTGACCCTGCATCGTATGCCATTGCCAAATGCGTTGATGATTTTTTTGGCAACCGAATTCCATTCAATGCAACAAAAGCATCATTAGTCGGTATTAACATCGCCGCCATACTAAAATAACGTGCATGCCCACCTTTTATCTTCATCGTAACGGTTGCACCTGGCGCCAGTAAAGCGCCACTGTTTTTGACTTCCGTCGTCCGCCCGGTTGATTCCAGTGCCTCCGTCAATGGGGCAGGATTTCCACTTTCTGCAATTGTTGCCAGTGGCGCACTGGCAGGCGCACCTAACGTAAACAAACCGGGGCCTCTTTTATGCGTGGCAATTAAAACCGGCGTAAAGGTTTGACCCCGCGTAAGATTGGTAATACTGATCTCGTAATTGCGTTCGCTGGCGTATACATTAGCCGAAATAATAACGGCTGACGCTATCAGCAGACGGTACATATTTTTTTTCATTGATCCAGACATATAAAATCTCCAATAATTGTTGTGGTATCTAGCCGGCAAAGATAAGCATTGCTTATTTAATTTGCCCCACATATATTGGCAATCAACTCTCTCAATCAAATCACGCTAATGTCACTTTTTTATCCCGTATGTACTACTGGCAAATTAAAACGGAATACAGTCCCTTCATTAATTTTACTAAAAGCCTGAATATGACTTCCATGTAATTCAATAATACGCTTACTTATCGCCAGCCCTAACCCTGACCCACCACTACTTTCCTGACGACTTTTCTCTGTCCGGTAAAAACGATCAAATATCATCGGTAATTCTTTTTCGGCAATGCCGCAACCATTATCACGGATCTGAACAGTTACCGAGTCTTTATTCTCTACCAGCTGAATATCTATCTGACCACCATCCGGTGTATAACGAATTGCATTTTCAATTAAATTCCGGATAACACGCTCAATCAAGCCCAGATCGGCTTTTACGAAAGGAATATTATTGTCAAAATGAGTCTGCATAGAAATATGCCTCTGGCTTGATAACAACCAGAAATTTTGCATTGTGTCGTGAATCAACTCCGGCAGGGAGAATGCTTCAAGCTTTGGCTGGGTTTCGTTAGCATCCAGCTTTGCCAGCTCAAACAACTCTGCGATCAGTGTCGCAAGATTTTGACAGTGATTGACGGCTGTCTTCAAATATTGCTCTTTTTGCTGATCATTAAGCTCATGGTTTTTTCTTAATAATGTCTCAAGGTAGCCTTGCAATGTAGTCAGGGGGGTTCTTAGATCATGCGACACATTCGCAATTAACTCTCGACGATGAATATCAATTTGTTTTAATTCATTCACCTGGCTGATTATTCTGTTTGCCATATCATAAAAAGAAACAGTAAGCTTATCTATTTCGTCCGCGTACTTTATGTCCTTGGTCACCGGCGGAGGAAGCATTGAAAACCGCGACTGCCTGAAAATCTCTATGTTGTTTGACAATACTGACATTCTTCGTGTCATGTACTTAAACAATAACAAGGCACATAACATCGAAAAAATAATCACGGCAACAATAACCCAGGTACTTATCTTGGCAATATAATTATCCATTAATCGATCAACAATATTACCGTATCGCTCACCTTCAAGAATAATATACAGATAACCAATCAAACTATCTCCGTCCATCAACGGAGCAACTGAAAAAATCTTGTTCGCATTCACATCGCGCGGATCATTGCCTTTAATCGGATATTCAGCCTTGCCGTTTACATAGGCCTTGACTGGGTCAAGATCAATATTTTTTCTGATTACTTTTTCTTTCGGAATATTAAACCGCACAATCTTTCCCGCAGGATCGAGTGCATAGATTTCTATTGAGGGATTAAGCTGCATAAACTCATGAAACAAATAATCCAGCCTGTCATTATAGATCATGCCGTTTTCTACAAGTTTGTATTTTTTAGCAATATGTTCAGCAAGGCCTTTACTTATTTTTTGCTGCGTTTCCTGCTGATACATGTGAGTACTATACAAATGCAAATAAGCCAGCAACCCGGCCAGCACAACAAACATGAAGAATATAATGACAGTAAATTTTGAATACAGGCTTCTAAACATGGTATTCATGGAATTTATATCCAACTCCCCAAACAGTTAAAACATACTCCGGCTTTGCAGGGTCACTTTCTATTTTTGCACGCAACCTGTTTATATGGGAATTTACTGTATGTTCATAACCGTCATGCCCATAACCCCACACAAGATCAAGCAATTGTGAGCGACTATAAACCCGACCAGGATGGCTTGCGAAATGTACCAGCAAATCAAACTCTCTTGCAGTTAACTCAACCTGTTCGCCATTGATATTGACATTACGTTTTTCTATATTGATTTCCATTCCGTCACATTGAATAAGTTGTGACTCAGATTCCTGGTTGCCGGATTTATCAACGAGATTAGCCCGCCTGAAAATTGCCTTAACGCGTGCCATCAATTCACGAATGCTGAATGGCTTGGTCATATAGTCATCTGCACCGATCTCAAGACCGAGTACACGATCCAGTTCAGACGTTTTTGCAGTTAACATAAGAATCGGTAAATAGGAGTTTTTATGGCGTATTTTTCGACAGACCTCAATACCGTCCAGCTGCGGCAGCATAATATCCAGTATGACAAGATCAAATTTCTCATTCAGCGCATAATCCAGACCTTCTTTACCGTTATTACTAATCTGGACATCACAATCAATATCCTGCAAATTGACTTTCAGCAGGTGTGCTATATCAACATTATCTTCTATCACCAATATTCTTTTTTTCATATGCAGTCTCAGTGCCATGCAGGCATTTTTTATAACAACATGATAACGATAAAGAAATCACAAAATCATCCCAGTTGAATTAGAATGATTTTATTATAATAAGTTCAGTGAAGATTTGCATGAGCGGAGCAGATACCCCACAAATGAATGCAGGGTACCGAGGGGGAATTATTGTTGCTACGAATGCGGTATATTTACGGCATAACAACCGCAGCCATGAACAGATATCTGGCGCCAGACAGTATTACAGCTCTTTTATACCTTGTATCAATTGACTAGCCATTTCCTGCCCATCCCCATAAAGCATGCGTGTATTATCACCGTAGAACAGGGCATTTTCTATACCTGAGAAGCCAGCGCCCTTGCCACGCTTGATGACAATTACATTTTTAGCATAGTCTGCATTCAGAATAGGCATGCCATATATCGGGCTGTCCGGGTTGCTACGTGCAACAGGGTTTACAACATCATTGGCCCCTATAACCAGCGCGACATCGGTTGTATTAAAATCTTCATTGATTTCATCAAGATCCATTATGCGGTCATAAGGCACACCTGCCTCGGCCAACAAGACATTCATATGCCCCGGCATTCGGCCTGCAACAGGGTGTATCGCAAATTTTACGTCAACACCATTTTCTATCAACTGCTTGGACATCTCCCAGATCTTGTGCTGCGCCTGGGCAACGGCCATTCCATAACCAGGGATAATAATGACCTTTTCAGCAAAGGCCATCATCACTGCAGCATCGGATGCTTCTATCGGCTTCAGACTGCCGTCTACTTCTTCTTCGGCTGAACCGCCACCCGTTGAACCAAATGAGCCAAACAGGACATTTGATATAGGCCGATTCATAGCCTTTGCCATTAATTGTGTCAGCAAGGTACCTGCTGCACCTACTACCGTGCCCGCAATAATCATTGCTGCATTACCGAGTACAAAGCCCTCAAATGCAACGGCCAGCCCGGTTAGCGCATTAAATAATGAAATAACAACCGGCATATCCGCACCACCGATAGGTATTGTCACCATCACGCCAAAAGCCAGTGCCAGGACAAAAAACAATATAATCATACTGACTTCAGATCCGGCAAAGGCAAGATAAACGCCCGCGCCTATCGTGCCTGCAAAAACGGCCATATTAAATGCTTGCTGATAAGGGAAACGTATTGCCTTACGTAACCAGCCTTGTAATTTTGCAAATGCAATCAAACTGCCACTGAAAGAAATCGTACCTATCACTGCACCCAGAACTGTTAACTGAACGATAATCATGGAATGTGACATATCGGCGTGATTACCAGACATTTTAAATAATTCAACGGCTGCAATCGCTGCAGCAGCACCACCACCCATGCCATTATATAAGGCAATCATTTGGGGCATGTCGGTCATGGCGACACGTTTACCTGATACAAATGCAATGCCGGAACCGATTAAAATTGCGGCAATCATCAATCCAAAATTTTCAAGCCCGGAAACAAAAAAAGTAGCAATGGTTGCTGCAACCATGCCCGCACCGGCCCAGACAATGCCCTGACGTGCATGTCTTGGAGAGCTCATGCGCTTTAACCCGAGAATAAACAGGGCAACGGCAACAAAGTAAACGACTTCAATCAAGTTAGTCATTCTTTTTCTCCCTGCTGCTCTTGAACATTTCCAGCATGCGTTCGGTTACTACATAACCGCCAACAGCGTTCATGGCGGCCAGTAAGACCGCAAAGAAACCAATAACCTGTTCCGTATTCGAAGTTGCGCGACCCAGCGCTATCATGGCTCCAACCAAAACAATGCCATGGATAAAATTTGAACCTGACATCAGTGGTGTATGCAGGATAACGGGGACCTTGGCGATTACTTCGTAACCTGCGAAAGCAGCCAGTAAAAATATATAAACGGCGCTGATGCCTGATATGGTTTCAATCATTCCTGTTCTCCTTCTACCAGCTTGCGAGTTGGCTCATGTAGTATCTGTCCGTCTCGCGTCAATGAACTACCCGCAAGTACTTCATCTTCCCAATCCGGTTTCAATTCACCTTCAACAATCATAAGATCAAGCAGGTTCTGACAATTCTTTGAATACATTTCACTGGCATTGACCGCCAACATACTCGGCACATTTTCAGGCCCATGAACCAGCACACCATTATGATCAACCGTCTTTCCGGCTTCTGTCAGCTCACAGTTGCCGCCACTTTCAGCAGCCAGGTCAATAATGACAGCCCCGGGTTTCATGCGTTCTACCATATCTTTATGAATCAGGCGTGGGGCGGTACGGCCAGGTATCGCCGCTGTTGTAATAACGACATTAGCCTTGGCAATATGATCTGCCAGCATGTTGCGTTCCTTGTGTTTTTCAGCCTCGGTCAACTCACGGGCATACCCGCCATCTGATGCAGCATCAACTTCCAGTTGCAAAAATTTCGCCCCGAGTGACTCAACCTGCTCTTTGGTAACAGCGCGTACGTCATAGGCTTCAACGATAGCCCCGAGGCGACGTGCCGTTGCAATCGCCTGCAAACCCGATACACCTGCACCAATAACAAGGACTCTGGCAGGACGTATCGTGCCCGCTGCCGTTGTCAGCATAGGGAAAAACTGACTGGAAAGATTAGCACCCATCAACACGGCTTTATATCCTGCTGCAGAGGCCTGTGATGACAGAACATCCATCGATTGTGCACGTGAAATACGGGGCACAAGCTCCATTGCGATACTGCTGACTTTATTATCGCGCATTTTCTTCACCCGCTCAGGAAACAGATGCGGCTGCATAAGAGCAAAAACAATACAGTCATCCCTGATCAGGTCTATCTCTGTTTCAGTTGGTGCCTGTACTTTTAAAATTACATCGGCCTGCTGGTAAACCTCGGCAGCTGTATCAACAATGGTTACGTCATCAAATTCACTATCAGGGAAATAACTTGCGTCTCCTGCACCCTTTTGCAGAATGACTCTGAAACCTTTTTTACTGTATTTCTCAGCAACGGCAGGAACAATAGCCACACGGCGTTCTCCTGCTTCAATTTCTTTTGGAATGCCTATGGATAGCGGCATGCTTAACTCTCCAGTTCTTTGTTGATTTCTATTTAAGCTTATGATTTATAAGAAAAATACAGATAAAATCATCACTTTTATAACGTCAGACTGCCATGCGTCTTATTAAACAACATTAAATTCAATGGCATGGCCATATCAATACTCGCTAATGTTAGCGGATTTTTACTTGTGCGGATAGCATAACGTCGTAGATTTCTGATCGATAATAGTAAAAAATAGTTAAACCGGCTTTTCTGGCGAAAGCCCCTTTTAGTAGTATGTATTATGCCAAAGATAACCCGTGATGCCTTTGGCTTTAAAATCTACATCTCCATCACAGGGCTATACTCGATAGAGAATTAATAACTCTATGATTTAATAATTATTTTATGAACAAGATGCTGATTGTTATTAAGCCTTTCTGCCGATAAACATAACTTCATCCCGCATGCCCTTGCTGGCATTACCTTGCGTCCCTTCTTCGCGATAAACAATAATTTCCAGTTCCGAAAAAATCTGTAACAATTCCTGCCTCGCAAGCCGGAACGCTGAACAAGCCGGGCCTCGTTGTGAAACCTTTTCCTGACTATACGTTTGATAATAAATCATGCCTCCCGGCTTAAGCGCACGGATCAAGTCACTCATAATATTGCGATCCAGATAATAACTTACCACTATCACATCAAACTGCTTTTCCTCTGGAGGCTGTAATTCCATATCCCTGACTTCGGCTGTTATCGATAATGACTGTTTTTCGATATATCCCTGCAGCCCTTCTATAGCAACATCGGAAATATCCCATGCATATACTTGTAAACCATGTTGAGCAAGCATTATGGCATTAGCGCCACGGCCACACGCAAGGTCGAGCGCCATACCTTTTTCAGGCAACAGATGATTATTTTCACGCAGGACGAGTGAGGCAAGACCCGCCTCTTTATCTGCAGACCGATAACGATCATTCCATTTTTCTTTTACTGACATAATCAAATAAATAATTTATTAACAAAAAATCATTACTGTCGTGTTAACTACCTAAAAGACACAACAATGTGAGGATCTGAACCCGGCATAGCCAAATAAAGACCGTCTGACGCAGGGATGCGGCAGCCGAGCGGCCATGAATGGCATCTTTTGCGTGTCTTGATTTGGCTATGCCGGGTTCATGTCCGGGTTAACCGCTATCGTTCACAACGCTCATGATACCGGGCTTTCAACTGTAACCGGTATTATTAAACGGGACAACAATGACAAAAAATATAAAATCAGCGTCGCCAGAACGACGGCGTTAAAATAACCAGTAAAGTAAAAATTTCAAGTCGACCCAACAGCATGGCAAAAACCAGCACCCACTTTGCCGTATCACTGATATCGGCATAATGCGCACCCACCTCACCCAAACCCGGACCCAGATTATTCATACACGCTGCAACTGCAGAAAAAGCCGTTACCTGGTCGAGCCCTGTCATCATTAAAATCAATAACATGATACTAAACGCTGCAATGTAAGCTGCAAAAAAACCCCAAACGGATTCAATCACACGTGGCGACATGCTTTTGCCACCAACCTTGATTGAGATTTGTGCATTTGGATGGATCAAGCGCAAAATTTCTCGCTTGCCCTGTTTTATCAGCAGCATAAACCTGACAACTTTCATGCCTCCACCTGTTGATCCTGCACAGCCACCAACAAAACTGAGAAAAATCAGCATGACAGGTAAAAAACTCGGCCAGTTAAAATAGGCCGTTGTTGTAAACCCTGCTGTTGTACCTATTGATACCGTCTGAAAAATTCCATGATGCAATGCCACCAGGAAATCATCGCTCATGACACCACCATAATACAAATAGCCCGTCGTGATAGCTGAGGCCAACAATAATAGTGTGAAATACGTACGCATTTCAGGATCAGATAAATAATTCCGAATGCTCAAACTTCGCCACGCCACGAAATGCAATGCAAAATTAACACCTGCAATAAACATAAAAACAATTGCAACAACCTCGATCAACGGGCTATCAAAATACCCCATACTGGCGTCGTGAGTAGAGAAACCACCAATCGCAATGGTTGAAAA
>JAADHQ010000160.1 GCA_013151795.1 Gammaproteobacteria bacterium
TCAGCCCTGACAAGTATCGGTTATTTAAAGAATACCCAAACTCTCTTGCTTAACCTTTTTAATTTTATCTCTTATTGCCGCCGCTGATTCGAAATCCAGGTTTTTAGCATGCTCATACATCTGCTTTTCAAGCATTGCTATCTCCTTCTCCAATTGCGCTGGCGACATGGATGCATACTGGATAACTTCCTCCGCAACCTTCGCGAAACGTTTGGCAGGGCCGGTAGATATCCCGTAAGCACCCTCCATAACATCGGCAATTTTCTTTTCGATGCTTCTGGGGGTAATGCCGTGCTCTTTATTAAACTCCACCTGTTTTTCACGTCGTCGATCTGTTTCACCGATAGCTCTCTCCATCGAACCGGTTATTTTATCTCCATAAAGTATGGCTTTCCCATGTAAATTTCGCGCAGCTCTGCCAATTGTTTGTATCAAAGAACCTTCTGATCGCAAAAAACCTTCTTTATCTGCATCCAGAATGGCGACTAACGACACTTCCGGCATATCCAGACCTTCACGTAACAGGTTGATACCAACCAATACGTCAAACTCACCCAATCGAAGATCACGTATAATTTCAACCCGCTCAACAGTTTCAATATCAGAATGAAGATATCGAACACGAACACCATGCTCACCGAGATAATCGGTCAGGTCTTCTGCCATTCTTTTTGTCAAGGTTGTTACCAGAACGCGCTCACTTACTTCAACACGCTTATGAATCTCTGAAAGCAGGTCATCAACCTGTGTTGTAGCTGGCCTTACCTCGATTTCCGGGTCAACCAAACCTGTTGGCCTGACAACCTGCTCAACAATTTTTCCTGAATGCTCCAGCTCATAGGCTCTGGGGGTAGCTGAAACAAAAATGGTTTGCGGTGATTTACGCTCAAATTCATCAAAACGCATTGGCCTGTTATCCAGTGCTGATGGCAGTCTAAACCCATATTTAACCAGTGTTTCCTTGCGAGACCGGTCACCTTTGTACATTCCGCCTATTTGCGGTGTCGTGACGTGACTTTCATCCAGAACCAGCAAGGCATTATCAGGTAAATAATCAAACAGGGTGGGTGGTGCCTCACCTTCCCCTCTCCCGGACAGATAACGTGAGTAATTTTCTATACCCGAGCAATATCCAAGCTCCAGTATCATTTCTATATCATACTGGGTTCGCTGTTCAAGACGCTGCGCCTCGACCAATTGATCATGTTCACGCTGAAAAACAAGATGATCCTTCAGCTCTGCCTTGATTAATTCAACTGCATCCAGGAGCTTTTGCCTTGGCGTCACATAGTGTGATTTCGGGTAAATACTCACCCTGGGGACTTTCCGTAAAACCTCACCGGTTAACGGGTCAAAATAGCTGATATTTTCTACTTCCTCATCAAACAGCTCGATCCTGACCGCTTCATAGTCGGACTCCGCAGGGTATATATCAATCACATCACCTCTAACCCGGTATGTTGCACGCTTAAGTTCGACATCATTGCGAGTGTATTGAAGCTCCGCCAATTTTCTGAGAATACTGCGCTGGTCTGTCTGGTCTCCGCGAACCAGGTGCAACATCATACTAAGATAAGATTTTGGGTCACCCAGGCCATATATAGCCGAAACAGTGGCAACAATAATGGTATCCTTGCGTTCCAGCAGCGCTTTTGTGGCTGATAGCCGCATTTGCTCTATGTGTTCATTGATCGAGGCATCTTTCTCGATAAAGGTATCCGATGAGGGTACATAGGCCTCTGGCTGATAGTAGTCATAATAGGAAACGAAATATTCCACCGAGTTTTCCGGGAAAAACTCCTTCATTTCACCGTATAATTGGGCTGCCAGCGTCTTGTTTGGTGCCATTATCAATGTCGGTCTCTGCACGTGATCAATGACACTGGCTATGCTGAAGGTTTTGCCCGATCCGGTCACCCCGAGAAGCGTTTGATGCAGCAAACCGTCCTCAAGACCCTCAATCAGCCCCTGAATGGCGGCAGGTTGATCGCCAGCAGGCTCATATTCTGTATTTAATTTAAAACTTTTGCTCATAGGGATTCAGTCGGGTCAATGTTTACAGTATTATTACACTTACGCCTGGTTATTAATAATAAATAAGGAATGAATGTGAACATAAAATTGTCACAACGAGTACAAAATGTTAAACCCTCTCCCACTCTGGCTGTCACTGCCAAGGCAGCAGAATTACGCGCGGCCGGTAAGGATATTATAGGACTGGGAGCAGGTGAACCTGACTTTGACACCCCTTCATTCATTAAAAAAGCTGCCATTGAGGCCATTGAACGAGGAGAAACCAAATATACAGCGGTTGATGGCACACCTGCACTCAAGGATGCCATTATAAACAAGTTTAAACGTGATAATAAACTTGAATATCAAGCGAATCAGATTCTGGTCTCGTCTGGCGGCAAACAAAGCTTCTATAATTTATGTCAAGCCGTTCTGGATAAAGGTGATGAGGTTATTATTCCCGCCCCATATTGGGTTTCTTACCCGGATATGGTCCTGCTTGGCGATGCTACCCCCGTTATCGTCTTCGCTGGCAAAGAGCAGAATTTCAAAATCAGCCCGGATCAACTTAAAAAGGCATTAAATAACAAAACACGTCTTTTTGTTATCAATAGCCCGTCCAACCCAACCGGTGTTGCCTACAGCATGAACGAACTAAAGGCATTGGCGGAAGTACTGAAACAACACCCGAATGTTCTGATTGCCACAGATGATATGTATGAACATATCATTTGGCCCGACAACACTTTTGCTAATATCCTCATGGCTGCCCCCGAGCTGTATGATCGAACAATAGTGTTAAATGGCGTATCCAAAGCCTATGCAATGACCGGGTGGCGCATTGGTTATGCCGCAGGGCCTGTCGATTTGATCAAAAACATGAAAAAAATTCAGTCCCAGAGTACCTCTAACCCGGCTTCCATATCACAAGCGGCCGCACTTGCAGCATTGAATGGAGACCAGTCATGCATCACCACCATGCTTGATTCATTCAAACAACGTCATGATTATCTGGTAAAAGCATTAAATGGCATACCTGGTTTCAGTTGCCTGCCCGGAGATGGAACATTTTATGCCTTTCCTGACATCAGTGAAGCCATCGCCAACACGAAAGGCATAAATAATGATATTGAATTTGCAGAATATCTGCTCGAAAAGACAGGAGTAGCGGTTATTCCTGGCTCTGCATTTGGTGCTGAAGGTTATATAAGACTGTCTTTTGCGACCAGTATCGAACTACTTGAAGACGCAGTTAATCGTATTCAAAAAGTCATGTCCTGAACAGACTATTTATACAACTGAAAGCCAATTACTATTGACCAGAACCATAACTATCAGTAAGATAGCGGCCTTAACGATTCCCCAATAGCTCAGTTGGTAGAGCAACGGACTGTTAATCCGTTTGTCCCTGGTTCGAGCCCAGGTTGGGGAGCCATTTTATTCAGCTAACCCTTTCTAGTCATCAAGCGATGCTACAAATTCCTTCAGATAGAATTTAAAATCATCACCCAGATCTTTATGGTTGACGCCATATTCAACCGTAGCCGCCAGGTAGCCTAACTTACTACCACAATCATACCGCTTACCTTTATACGCATATGAATAAACGTCCTGAATATCCAGTAATGATGCGATTCCATCTGTCAACTGGATCTCGCCTCCTGAACCTTTTGACGTATTTTCGAGTAATTCAAATATCTCTGGTGTAAGAATATACCGTCCTACTACAGCAAGATTGGATGGTGCATTTTCAGGCAAAGGCTTTTCAACAATACTTTCCAGCTTACCTGTTCGCTCACTTTGCATGTGTGTTTTTACAATACCGTACTTATGGGTTTCTGAAGGGTCGACTTCCTCAACGGCGACGATACTGCTCTGCACTTTCTCAAACTCATCACACATTTGTGATAATGCAGGGTTACGACCCCCATAGATCATGTCGTCTGCAAGTAAAACAGCAAATGGCTCATTTCCTACAACTCTTTTGGCACAAAGAACAGCGTGCCCCAACCCTAATGGGCGTGACTGTCGTATCGCAACCGCCGTAATATGCTCAGGTATAATACCGCGCACTTCTTCAAGCAGATCATGTTTTCCTGCCGCTTCCAGTTGTGTCTCAAGTTCATGTGACACATCAAAATGATCCTCAATAGCACGTTTACCGCGCCCGGTAACAAAAATAATTTCTTCACAACCGGCATCAATGGCCTCTTTAACCGCATATTGAATCAATGGTTTGTCAACAACGGGTAACATCTCTTTAGGACTTGCCTTGGTTGCTGGTAAAAAACGTGTGCCTAACCCCCCAACAGGGAAAACTGCTTTTTTTATCTTCATAGTTTTCTCATACATTTTTTGATTAATTAAATATTACCGATATTCTAACCTTTTAACAAACCATTACAACGTACATTTTTAATCTAACTTTAATGACTGCGCTATAATATCGATCGGGTGCAACACCTTTTTACATCCAATATCTTTTAGTATAGATTTAAACTGCATCGAACACCCTACATTGCTTGTTACCAACACATCACATTCTATTTCATTCAAAACTCTACCCGCATTTTCTTTTAGTTTATCTGACCACTCAGGCTGATCAATAAAATATGTTCCAGCAGCTCCACAGCATTTTATCTCACCGGGCATTTTATTTATAACCAACCCGGGAATACGGTTTAAAAGTGATTCGGTTATACGGGTATTTTTTAGAACATTCTTTTGCGTGCACGGAAAATGAAGCAACATATTTTTATTAACCGATCTAAATTCCACATCAACACTCAGTAATAAATTTTCCAGATAGTCGATAATATCAATATAGTTTATTAACGATCTATCTGCTTTTTTTTCTGACTCAATTAACGTTACCGTACAAGCAGAAGCCAGGCTTACAACAGCTTCTATATTTAATTCCTGGAAAATAGCACTATTCATATCGGACAATGCTTTTGCTCGTCCGGCATCACCATTGTGCAAATGCATTGCACCACAGCACTGTTGATCAGGTATATAGACATTGACGCCAAGGTAATTCAAAACCTGAATTGCATTCGTTACACTCTGCGCATCAACAAACTCATGAACACAACCTGTGAATAGTGCAACTGCATGTTGGCTCTTGTTGTTTGCCGGATAAAAATCCTTTCTCTTGTTTAGTGGTTTAAACGCGCTGAAAAATTGCAGTGCTCTGCCATACCTGGAATTTCTGCTAAAAGGCAAATACTTTACTAACTTTATGAGCCCGCTAAAATACAAAATACTTGATATGAAATTCAACAATTTTTTTCTGGGCACAGTTTTCAATATTATTTTTTTAAGCCACCTTTTTGAAGAGCCTTTCCGATCAATATGTTCCCACACTCCATCCACGATATCAGCAAAGGGTACATTTGCAGGGCAACAACTCTCACACGATCGACATAACAGACAATGATCAAGGTGCTTCAGTAACACATCATCCTGTCTTATTTCTGATTTCAGTAACGCAGAAATTAACGACAACCTGCCTCGAGGGGATTCTGATTCTGATTGAGCTATCTGATAAGTAGGGCAATGCGGTAAACACATACCACAGGAAACACATAAATCAGCCTTTGATATCAATAGTTGCAGAGAATTTGTTTCAACATTACGCTTCACTAAAATAACATGACCTGACTGCTAGACAACGTAAGATCATACACTTAAAGATGAATTATGTCAGGAACTGTTGCTATGCCATACCGGGGTTACACTAAAATACATATTTTTATAAAAAAAAGGGCCTCGTAAAAGGCCCTCTTCAGTCTTACTTTTTATCCTGTTTCGGTTTCCCCAGAATAATATTTTCTCGATTTTCAGCCAATGTTTTATCGCCAATACCTTTTACATTTTTAAGGTCATCTGCTTTCGTGAAAAGGCCATTTTTTTTCCTGTACATCACAATAGCCTTGGCTTTATTTATACCAACACCTTTTAAATGCTTTGCCATCATTTCGGCAGTAGCTGAATTAATATCAACTTCCTTTGCATAAATATTAAGTGAGGTAAATGCCAGACAGGCAATAACGATTAAACTTTTAACAAGCTTCATAACGATCTCCTTATAGCGCAATACACTTCCATTAGTATCACGGTTCCATGATTACGATAATTTGAAATTATCGACGAGGTGCTAACATATACTATTTATTATTATCTGGCAAAGCCTATTTCGGAATTAATAGAATCCAGCATTTCAACCGGATCTGCTGCCTGAGTAATAGGGCGCCCAATCACAAGATAATGACTGCCTGCACTCATAGCATCCGCAGGTGTCATGATTCTTTTTTGATCACCAACATCACTTCCTGTCGGCCGGATCCCGGGTGTCACCAAAAGAAAATCATCACCTAACATTGTATGCAACCCTTGAACTTCCCGTGAAGAACAAACAACACCGTCCAGTCCAGATTGTTGCGTTAACGCTGCCAGTCTTTGCACCTGTTTATCTGGACTTACATTTAATCCAACTTCAACAAGGTCACTTTCGGCCATACTCGTCAAAACGGTGACTGCAATCAATAAAGGTTTTTCACCGCCCGTACTATCTATTGACGCCCTGGCCGCTTCCATCATTTTACGACCACCTGAAGCATGTACATTCATCATCCAGACGCCCATATCAGCTGCAACCGCACATGCCTTTGCTACAGTATTAGGGATATCATGAAATTTTAAATCCAGAAATACATCGAAGTCCTGTTTTACCAACGTCCTGACCAGGCCGGGGCCGACTGAGGTAAATAATTCTTTGCCTATTTTTAAGCGACAGGAATCTGGTGATAGTCTCTCAACAAACTCCTCTACCTCTCTTTGTTCGGAAAAATCCAGTGCAACAATAACTGGAGATGAATGTCTTTTATCCAACATATAAACGCTTACCTTTATTCATTAGACACCTGCTGATACAGGGTGTCATAGCATTATTCAGCTTCAATACCTTTTATCGGTTTCACACTATTCCATTTTTTACAGCCAGGACATTGCCAATGCATGGACTTACCATGAAAACCACACTCATGGCATTCATAGACCGGCTTATCTTTTAAAAGATTATCGATAAGATCTTTCAGGATGGTCAGGTTTTCATGTGCGCGACCTTCGCTACGCTTTAGATTATGTTCAACCAACCACTTTAATCCGCGCACTGATGAGCGCTGTTTCAACTGATCTACCATTAACTGCATAGCCCGCTTTGCCTCGCCTTTATTTAATAATATATCTGCCTGATATAATAAAGGGGTAATACCATCATAGTGCCCTGCACTACTGATACTCTCTAGCAATAAAGCCATTGCATCAGGTTTGTTCATGTTAATAAAACATTCTTGCAGATGTGGAATAATCTCGGGCAGGTAATCAACATCAATATCAATCACTTTCTCAAAGTATTTTATAGCCTCATTACAGTTCCCTGATTTTTTCTCTCGCTTGGCTAACATAATGTTGGCTCGTACACAATTTTTGTCATAAACCAATGCTTGTTTCAAGCATTCATTGAGTTGTTGCTGATCACCTTCATGTAATGCTTTCTCTCCCATTTCACAACAATAGTGAGCAATAATATGGCCACGTTTTTTTCCGGAGACCACCTCATATTTTTTTGAAATATCTATTGCTTTTTCCCAGTCCTGCTCTTGCTGATAAATGTCAATTAAATGCACTAGCGCATTACATGCACGGGGGTTATTTTCCAGCAAATCCTGAAATATATTTTCAGCACGATCCAGCAAGCCTGCTTTCATATAATCCTGACCCAGTTCAACCAAAGCAACAAGTTTTTGCTCATTACTTAAGGTGGGCCTTGCAATAAGATTCTGATGGATACGAATAGCCCGGTCGACTTCGCCTCTTTTTCTGAATAAGCTTCCAAGAGCAAGATGTGTTTCAGCCGTATCATTATCGACTTCCGCCATGCGCAGAAAAACCTCGATAGCCTTATCGGGCTGTTCATTTAATAAATAATTCAGGCCTTTAAAGTAATCTGAACTAATATCGAAACAAGGTTTTGTATTTGATGTATTATTGCGTTTTGCGGCGATCCACCCGGATGCGGCAGCTATTGGTAGTAATAACCAAATTAACTCATACATTACTTAATATCCTTTAAAGGTAAGCGACGAAGGTTGATCAATTCTTTTTCGCTTTCCGAAATTTCCTTTTTCAATTTTGCATTCATATTTCTTAATTTCAGGATCAAAACCATGCTTGCCAATATGCCTGAAAATATTCCTATTGCTAAAACAAGTACCATTAACAAAGATAATGGGTAGGTTAATTCTCCAAAATAATAATTAATGCTAACTGGCTCAGCATTCAAGACCGAAAACAGTATGGCTATCAATATAATAGTTGTAATGATAACTGTAGAGATCAGTTTCATGGTTTTCCCAGTACCTGTAAATCAAACATCTGATGTTATTAATATAATAACGCAAACAGGATAATTCATGAAGTACTCGTATTATTACTGCGCAAATAAGACCATCATACATGCATATATAATAAGTGATACAGGCAGCTGAAAGATATGCACCGAAAGACTTGTAAGGGGTTGTTACCGGACAGCCACACGACTATCTGCAACAAGCTGGAATGAGACTAACTCGCCCAGGCACACGTCATGAGTATTGTTGTGGGAACGAATTCATTCGCGACTTCCTTTGCTCACGAATGAATTCGCTCCCACAAAAAAATCAATAAACAAGCTAGCCATCACTCGATTCATCAAAGAAGATCACTCGCAAAATAAAACCCTGTAAGTAACTAAACTTACAGGGTTTATTGTCTTTGCCGACTAAATGTTTCTTTACCCTTACTAAACGGTCTGCCTGTAAGGTAATTTTAGTGTTTATGCATAAATAATTAAATATTAAACGCTCGCCTCAACAAGAGGATAGTCATTCTTGCTATTATCTACACGTTCTCTAAGTTCTTTACCCGGTTTAAAATGAGGAACATGCTTACCAGGAAGTGTAACTGAATCACCTGTTTTAGGGTTTCTACCTACACGTGGTGGCCTGAAGTGTAATGAGAAACTCCCAAACCCCCTGATCTCAATACGCTCACCCGTGGCAAGTGACTGACTCATCTGCTCAAGCAGGCTTTTTACGGCAAGCTCTACGTCTTTATATGCAAGATGACTCTGCTTACGAGCCAAAGATTCAATTAGTTCTGATTTTGTCATTATTTTTATCCCGTAATACTCAGGAGTCCATCCTTGGTCTCGTCTATTTTCCTGTTTTTCTTATTTATAGCCTGTATTTTGGTAAAAATCAATGGAAAGTCAATACCTTATTCAGATTGATTGTCCATTTGCTCTTTCAAAATATCACCCAAAGTCGCTGCACCACCGCCTTCTGTAGAACGCGTGTAGTCTTCGATAGCCTTGGCTTCATCTTCATTATCCTTAGCCTTGATAGACAATGCTATAACGCGGTTTTTACGATCTACGCCCATAAATTTGGCTTCAATCTCTTCACCGACAGTCAACACTGTTCTTGCATCTTCAACACGGTCACGAGCCAGCTCTGACGCCCTGAGGATACCTTCAATATCACCACCCAGATCAATAACAGCGGCTTTTGCGTCTACTTCTTTAACAATGCCCTTAACAATCGAGCCTTTGGCATGTTCAGCAACGAAATTGGAGTATGGATCTTTATCCATTTGCTTCAGACCCAGTGAGATACGCTCACGTTCAGGGTCAATCGCCAGAATAATAGCCTCAATTTCATCCCCTTTCTTGAAATCACGGATAGCTTCTTCACCCGTCGCATTCCAGGAGATATCAGATAAGTGGATCAGGCCATCGATACTGCCGTCCAGTCCAACAAAGATACCGAAATCAGTGATTGATTTGATATTACCGGAGATTTTGTCACCTTTACTATGAGTCGTTGAGAAATCTTCCCATGGGTTAGTCTGGCACTGTTTCATACCCAGTGAGATACGACGACGTTCTTCATCAATATCCAGAACGGTCACTTCTACTTCCTGTCCTAAATGAACAACCTTGGCAGGATTAACATTTTTATTGGTCCAGTCCATTTCAGATACGTGAACCAGGCCTTCAACGCCTTCTTCCAGTTCAACAAAACAACCATAATCAGCAATATTGGTAACCTTGCCTGACAGTCGTTTTCTTTCTGGGTAACGTTCACCGATTCCACGCCATGGATCATCACCCATTTGTTTAAGACCAAGTGATACACGATTCTTTTCACGGTCAAAGCGCAGGATTTTAACTTCTATTTCGTCACCAACATTTACGATCTCTGATGGATGTTTAACACGTTTCCATGCCATGTCTGTAATATGTAACAGGCCATCAATACCGCCCAGATCAACAAATGCACCATAATCGGTAAGATTTTTGATAACACCCTTGGTTACGCCACCTTCTTCAAGGTTTTGCAGAATAACTTCACGCTCTTCGCTGTATTCTTTTTCGACAACTGCACGGCGGGATACAACAACATTATTACGTTGTTTATCAAGCTTGATAACCTTGAATTCGAGTTCCTTACCTTCAAGGTAAGTCGCATCTCTTACAGGGCGCACATCAACAAGTGATCCCGGCAGGAAGGCACGAATGTTTTTAACTTCAACAGTGAAGCCACCTTTAACCTTACCGCTGATAACACCGGTAACAATTTCTTCTTTTTCCTGAGCTTCTTCAAGGAACTTCCAGGCTTGGGCGCGTTTTGCTTTTTCGCGAGAAAGACGTGTTTCACCATAGCCGTCTTCAAGTGATTCGAGAGCAATCTCTACTTCTTCACCGATTTCAACTTCAAGCTTACCGCTTTCATCATAAAATTCTTCTATTGGAATGCTGCCTTCAGATTTAAGGCCCGCATTAACGACAACTACATCGTTACGGATATCGACGATCAAACCCGTCAGGATAGTGCCCTGGCGCATATCATTAATCGCCAGGCTCTCTTCAAATAATTCTGCAAAACTTTCAGTCATTGGTAAAAAATCCCAAGCCCACGAGTGGCTTTATTGCGTTATATATCTGTGATGTTTACTTCTGGCAATTCACAGTTTGTTAATTTTCACAAAATAGTCTTTTTGCCACAGCCCTATTATGCAAGTTCATTCCAGTCAGATTCACTCAGACCATATTTCTGCAGCAACACAAAAACAGATTCGACCACTTCTTCAATAGTTAAATCAGAAGTATCAAGAATCTCTGCATCTTCCGCCGGCTTCAATGGCGCTACTGCTCTGTTTGAATCTCTCTCATCCCGCTCGGATATCTCGCGGGAAAGACTATCAATATTAGCATTTAATCCTTTTCCTTTCAACTGTTTATAACGCCTTGACGCCCTTTCTTCAGCACTCGCAGTAAGGTATATCTTCAATATGGCATCCGGGAAAATCACTGTCCCCATGTCACGGCCGTCCGCAATCAGCCCCGGCTTTTGTAAAAAAGCATGCTGGCGGTTCAGTAAAGCCGCACGAACCTCAGGGATAGTCGCGATAATAGAGGCATTATTACCCGCTGTTTCAGTCCTGATATCGTTAGTAACATCTTGACCTTCAAGCTTGATAATCGTTTGAGAATCAACACCCGTAACAAATTCAACATCAAGGTTCTCTGCCACTGCAGCAACCCTGATTTTATCTTTTAAATCAATAGCATGATTAAGTGCCGCCAATGCTGTCAGACGGTACAACGCACCACTATCGAGCATGTGCCAACCCAGCTTTTGAGCAACAATTGCCGCAATAGTCCCTTTTCCGGTTCCACTCGGACCATCGATGGTAACCACTGACGGGGCCACAGATTCACTAACTTCACCTTGCATAGGACATACTCTCAGGAATTATTTAATCTTCAGATGTAATGGATAAACCAAGATGGCAAGCCAGCTCAACAAACCCGGGAAAAGAGGTATTAACATTGGCACAGTCTTCAATAGTGACAGAACCCTGGCAACACAGGGCTGCTATTGCGAATGACATGGATATCCGGTGATCGTCATGGCTGACGACAGTGCCACCTTCAAGCGCCCCACCCTGAATAACAATGCCATCTTCGGTAGGCCGGGCATCAATACCCATGATCTGCAGTCCATCAGCCATAACCTGAATACGATCACTCTCTTTAACACGTAACTCTTTAGCACCTGTCAGCACCGTCTCGCCTTGCGCACAGGATGCCGCAACAAACAAAACAGGAAATTCATCAATCGCCAAAGGCACCAGTTCTTCCGGGATGGTTATGCCTTTAAGCTTGCTCGACTGAATACGGATATCAGCTACCGGCTCACCGCCGACTTCTTTTTCATTGCTCAGCTCTATATTGGCACCCATTAACCTTAATATATCAATAATGCCCGTTCTCGTAGGATTAACGCCGACATGCTCAAGCATAATGTCAGAACCCTCGGCAATACTGGCACCCACCATAAAAAATGCAGCTGAAGATATATCAGCAGGTACATCGATGGGTGTTGCCTGCAACTTGCCCTTTCCTCGCAAACAAACAGTTGAACCCTTTCGATGCACGCTATAACCAAACCCTTGCAACATACGCTCGGTATGATCACGTGTTGGAGCAGGCTCAGTCACACAGGTTTTACCATCAGCATAGAGACCTGCAAGAAGAATACAGGATTTTATTTGCGCACTGGCAACCGGCAACGTGTAATCAATACCTTTCAATGTCTGATCCGCGGAAATAGTTATCGGTGAAGTACCGTTTTGCGTACCATTAATAGATGCATTCATTTGCAAAAGTGGGTCAATTACCCTGCGCATAGGCCTTGAAGATAAAGACCTGTCACCCGTTAATACCGTATTAAATTTTTGCCCTGCCAGCAAACCCGACATTAAACGCATTGATGTACCCGAATTACCCAGATACAAATCACCATCAGGTTGCTGCAAGCCATTAAGGCCTACACCATGAACCGTTACTTTACCGTCAACAGGGCCTTCGATTTTTACGCCCATGGCCTGAAATGCTTTTAATGTTGCCAGGCTATCATCACCCTCAAGAAAGCCTGTTACTTCAGTAATACCCTCAGCCAATGAACCCAGCATAATAGAACGATGCGATATGGATTTATCGCCCGGCACACGAGCAGAACCTGATAAAGATCCACCCGCGTCCACTTTAAACGTAACGGTAGGAGTTGAAGTATTTGACATAAATAATTGCCTGTAAAAACTATTTAGATGGGGTTTTAGAAAGCCGTGTATAACGATCACGCACTTCTTTAGCGCGAGAAAATAATGCTTCAATATTATCAAGATCAGAAGACGCGATTAACTGTTTCAGGCTTTCAAGATCTTTAATGTACAAATCCATAATCTTGATAATGGCCTCACTGTTTTCAACACAGATATCTCTCCACATAACCGGGTCACTGGAAGCAATTCGGGTAAAATCACGAAAACCTCCAGCCGCATATTGAAAGATCTCATCGCTATCACTCATTTTAGACAACGTATCAACCAATCCGAAAGCAAGAACATGGGGTAGATGACTGGTTGCCGCAAGTACTTCATCGTGATGACTCACAGTCATGTTCTGAACATTGGCACCTGCACTTTCCCACATGCAAGTAACACGTTTAATATCTCTCTCTTTATTTTCTTCCAAAGGCGTTAATATAATTTTCCTGCCTTTGAATAATCCAGAAAACGAAGCATCAACGCCACTTTTCTCGGTTCCCGAAATTGGATGACCCGGAATAAACTGAGATAAAGATAATTTCAAACCTTTTCGCGCAGCCAGTTCTACACTGCTTTTTGAGCTGCCAACGTCGGTGATAACTGCATTCTCATCAATAACATTATCAATTTTTTCAAACAGTGATTGCATTGCACGTAACGGCACTGACAACACAATCATATCTGCGCCACGAACGGCCTCAGCTACATCCGTAGTGTATTCATCAATAACACCTAACTCCTGCGCGCGTTGTAAATTAGTTTCATTTCGACTACAACCTACAACATGCTCACACGCACCGTTATCTCGCAAGGCACGAGCCAGCGACCCACCAATAAGGCCTACACCGATAATACATAATCGTTTAATCATGCCACCACACCCGGCATTTGTTTTAGAATATCAATAAAACGTGCATTCTGATCTTTGGAGCCGATTGTTATCCGCAAGTAATCTACCAAACCATAATTGCTTATTGGTCTGATAATAACTCCCGCCTTTAACATGTTTTCATACACAACTTCACCTGACAAGGCTGTCTTGAAACTGATGAAATTTCCGACCGAAGGAATATATTCAATGCTCATATCCTGGAAAGCATTTGCTACTTGCAAAAGCCCCGCATCATTAGACTCAATACTTTTTTGCAAATGACCCTGATCATCAAGTGCTGCAAGTGCTGCAGCCTGCGCCAGACTATTTGTATTAAATGGTTGTCTTACACGGTTTAATAAATCAGCCACTTCGGGATGGGAAACAGAATAACCAATACGTAAACCTGCCAGACCGTATACTTTTGAGAATGTTCTGGTCACTATTAAATTGGGGTATTTTGTAATCCATGGAATTGAATCCGGATAGCCGGGCTCGGAAACATACTCAACATAAGCCTCATCAAGAACGATAATAATATTATCAGGGATATCAACAATGAAAGACTCCAGACTATTCTCATCCAGCCATGTGCCCGTCGGGTTATTAGGGTTAGCGATAAAAATAACCTTTGTGTCTTTATCTACCTGCTCTCGCATCTGTTGCAGGTTATGCCCGAACGGCATATCAGCATCCAGTGCATTTGCATCCGCAATGTTTAATTTTGCACCCACAGCCATGCTCACGAGTGGATACACTGCAAAAGCATGCCTGGAAAAAACTGCATTAAACCCGGGAGCAAGAAACACCCTGGCTACAAATTCAAGAATATCGTTAGACCCGTTGCCCAAAGTAATACACGAAATATCGACACCGTGTTTTTTAGCAAGTGCAGATTTTAATTCAAAACCATTGCCGTCAGGGTATAACTCAAGGCTATTCTTTATCTGCAGGCAAGCTTCAATAGCTTTTGGGCTTGGCCCTAACGGATTCTCATTAGAGCAAGCTTGATAATATTTGAAATACCATACTCTCGCTCAAGTTCTTCGATAGGTTTTCCGGGTTCATACGGCGTAAGACTTTGCACACCAGCAACAGCCAGAGAGCTGAAATGTTGTCTAGGATCTTCCATACTGATTTACAAGACAGCCCGTGGATAGGAACCTAAAACTTTAAATAAGGATGTTTCCTTTTCAAGGTCAGCCAGTGCTTTTGCAACAGAAGGATCATTAACATGCCCTTCTATATCAATGAAGAAGACATAATCCCACATGCCACGCCTTGATGGCCTGGATTCAATTCGGGTTAAACTTACTTCATGCTCTGATAATGGTGCCAACAAACTCTGCAACGCACCCGTTTTATTATCGGCCGAAATCAACAATGAAGTCTTGTCTGATTGACTGGGATCAACAAGCTGCTTACCGATAATCAAAAAACGTGTGGTGTTGTTTGGCTCATCTTCTATATTGACTGACAAGGTATCCAGCTTATAGATTTCTGCAGCGGTATCACTGGCAATAGCTGCGCACCCTTTTTCAGCAGCCGCCAGTTTTGCAGCCTCTGCATTACTGCTAACTGCGATGCGTTCGGCATGAGGCATGTGTGAATCCAGCCAACGGCGGCATTGACCCAACGATTGCTGATGGGAGTAAACCTTGTTAATAGCCGATATTTCCTGCTCCGTTGACAAAAAATGGTGATGAATCCTTAACTCAACTTCACCACAGATCTTCAGGTCAGTTTGCAAGAACATATCAAGCGTATGACTGATCACCCCTTCTGTAGAATTTTCTACCGGCACCACGCCGTAATGCGCTGCACCCGATTCTACTTCCCTGAACACTTCGTCAATGGCAGATAAGGAAACCGTTTCGACAGAATGGCCGAAATGTTTTAATGCTGCCGCCTGGGTGAATGTCCCTTCCGGGCCCAGAAAAGCAATCTTCAAGACTTCTTCCAGCGCCAGGCAGGCAGAAATAATTTCACGAAACAGCCGGGCTATTTCTTCATTGCTAAGAGGGCCTTCGTTACGTTCCTGCACTGTTCGCAGGATATCGGCTTCACGTTCTGGCCGGTAAAAATTCACTTTCTCGCCTGAAGCCTGTTTGATCTCGGCAACAACCTGGGCACACTGCGCACGTTCGTTGATCAATTTCTGGATTTGCTCATCCAGAGAATCTATTTGCTTGCGTATATCAGAAAGATCTTTTTGTTTACTCATTCCATCTCACCGGAAACAGAAGGCTATAGCCTTCTGACAGAAAGCACGCCATCTATTTTAGATAATACATCAACTGTTTCAGCAGGGATTTCAGCATCCACATCAATCAATGTATAGGCCAGTTCACCTTTTGATTTATTCAGCATATCAACAATATTCAAACCCGCTTCTGCAATGGCCGTTGAAACCTGCCCAAGCATATTTGGCGTATTTGAATTTGATACCGCTAAACGATAACCCCCTGATCGTGGCATTTCAACAGCAGGAAAATTAACCGAGTTGATAATATTACCATTCTCCAGATAATCGCTGACTTGTTCAGCCACCATAACTGCACAATTATCTTCTGCTTCCTGCGTAGAAGCACCAAGATGAGGCAAGGTAATTACCCGTGGATGGTCTTTCAGCAGGTTGCTCGGAAAGTCACAAACATAAGCATAGGCTTTTCCGCTATCCAGCGCCTTGACCATGGCTTCATCATCAACGATTCCATTACGCGCAAAATTCAGGATGACTATATTATCCTTCATAATTTTCAAACGATCTTCATTGATGAGGTTTTTTGTCGCATCAATTAGCGGCACATGAAAAGTAACGAAGTCAGATTTTGACAAAAGATCATCTACACTCGCCGCCTGCTGAACTTTGGACGATAATTGCCATGCGCCCTGCACCGTTATTTCCGGGTCATATCCAATAACATTCATGCCCAGATCCAGTGCTGCATTTGCCACACGAATACCGATTGCACCTAAGCCGATTACGCCTAATGTGCGACCGGGTAATTCAAAACCTACAAAATTTTTCTTCCCTGCTTCTACGTTCTTGTTAATGACAGCGTCTTCACCTTCCAGACCTTTGGCAAAACCCCAGGACTGACAAATATTCCTGCACGCAATCAACATACCTGCGATAACCAGTTCTTTTACTGCATTGGAATTGGCCCCTGGCGCATTAAACACAGGGATTCCTTTTTTACTCATTTTATCAACTGGAATATTATTAACGCCTGCACCTGCACGGCCAACCGCCTTTAGTGATTCAGGTAACTCCATATCATGCATCTTGAACGAACGCAGAAGAATGCCATCGGGGTTTTGAATCTCCGAGGCTACTTCATATTTGTCACGTGATAATTTCTCAAGGCCTTTTACGGCAATATTATTCAAAGTAAGAATCTTGTACATATCCAGACTGGTTCCTGTTATCAATCATAAAAATTTTATTTATGCGTATTTAGCCTCAAACGTCTGCATAAATTCTATCAATGTATCAACACCGGCTTCCGGCATTGCATTATAAATACTGGCACGCATGCCACCGACTGAACGATGACCCTTTAATGTAACCAGATTTTTTTCTATCGCCTCTTTCAAAAAGACTGCATCCAGCTCAGCATCAGCCAGCGTAAAAGGTACATTCATCCACGAACGGGAGCGAACTTCTACCGGATTTGCATAAAACCCTGATTCATCTATTGCTGAATATAATTTGGCTGCCTTGCGTTTATTAATTTCTGCCATTGCATCCAAGCCGCCATTTCTCAGCAACCTTTCAAATACCAGACCTGCCAGATACATTCCATACGTAGGTGGGGTGTTATACATGGAGTCATTATTTGCATGTGTACTGTATTGAAACATGGATGGCGTTCCATCTTGTGTTTCTGCAATCAGGTCTTCCCGAATAATAACCACTGTTAAACCGGCAGGGCCAATATTTTTTTGTGCTCCTGCATAAATCACTCCAAAACGTGAAACATCAATCGGACGCGATAAAATGGTTGATGACATATCAGCCACCAACGGCACATCACCGGCATCGGGGATAAACGGAAACTCAACACCGCCAATCGTTTCATTTGGTGTGTAATGCACATAAGCTGCATTCGGATTCAATGTGTAACCTGATGTGTCCGGTGTAGCTGAAAAATTACCTTCTTCGCCACTCCATACAACATTCACATCACAATAACGCTTAGCTTCAGCAATTGCTTTTTTAGACCATGCACCGGTATAAAAATAATCAGCCGATTTTTTTGTAACAGCCAGATTCATTGGCACCATAGCAAACTGGCTACTCGCACCACCTTGTAGAAAAAGTACTTTATAATTATCAGGGATTGACATTAACGTTCTCAAGTCAGCTTCTGCCTTGGCCGCAATGGACATAAACTCTTTGCCACGGTGGCTCATTTCCATTACTGACATACCGCTATCATGCCAGTCGAGCATTTCCTGTTTTGCTTTGCTTAATACGGCTTCTGGCAACATGGCCGGGCCCGCACTGAAATTAAAAAGCCGTGACATAATAACTTCTACTCCTGATTAAAAAATACGCTTAAGAATCTGAATTTTGTTCGTCTGAATCAGATTGTTCAGGGCTTTCCCCTGCTTCTGAATCCGCTACAACGGATTCATCCTGTTCTTCATCAAGACTGGCTACACGTTCTACACCAACCAGCTTTTCTTCTTTGCTGATTGAAATCAATCGCACGCCCTGAGTATTTCTACCCATCACTGATATTTCCTGAATACGTGTTCTGACGAGTGTGCCACCATTACTGATCAACATGATTTCATCCTGATCACAAACCTGATCCGCACCAACAACAGCACCATTACGTTCATTGACTGTGATACCGATAACGCCCTGACCGCCACGTTTATGTACCGGGTAATCTTCAATAGATGTACGTTTACCATAACCACATTCAGTAGCCGTAAGGATTTCTCCCTCGCCTACAATAATCAAAGCAATAACCTTCTGCTTTTCAGCAAGCCTGATACCTCTCACCCCGCAAGCCGTTCGACCCATTGGGCGGACATCATTCTCACTGAAGCGAATGGCTTTACCTGAATTACTAAACAGCATGACGTCTTGCTGGCCATCGGTAATAGCAACGCCGACCAGATGATCATCATCACGTAATTCAACCGCGATAATTCCATTAGCCCTGCGACGTGAAAAATGTGACAACGGTGTTTTCTTTACAGTACCGCTACTGGTCGCCATGAAGATAAACTCGTCTTCACTGAATTCTTTAACGGGAAGTATCGCTGTTATACGTTCATCTTCCTGAAGTGGAAGCAGGTTTACAATCGGCTTGCCTCGCGCGGTTCGGCCGGCCTGTGGTAATTCATATACCTTTAACCAATAAGCCTTGCCGAAACTTGAAAAACATAAAATAGTATCGTGCGTATTTGCAATAAATAACTTATCGACAAAATCCTCTTCCTTGACGCTGGTTGCCGCTTTGCCTTTACCACCACGACGTTGCGCAGCGTATACAGTAACCGGTTGTGATTTTGCATAACCTGCGTGAGACAAGGTCACCACAACATCTTCCTGGTTAATCAAATCTTCCAGGTTAAGATCTTGCTGGGTCGTCACAATTTCTGTACGACGCTCATCACCATACTGATCAAGAATTTCCTGGAACTCTCCAGTAATAACTTCTTTAAGGCGATCCGGGTTACCCAGGATTTCCAGCAATTCATCTATCTTACCAAGCAGCTCTTTATATTCATTGACTATCTTGTCTTGCTCAAGCCCTGTCAGACGCTGCAAGCGTAACTCGAGAATGGCCTGTGCCTGTGCTTCAGATAATTTATATTCATCACCATGTAAGCCGTATTCAGCAGCAAGATCTTCAGGTTTTGAAGCCGTAGCACCTGCACGTTCCAACATGCCGGATACCACACCTGATTTCCAGGTTCGTGACATTAAGCCAACTTTTGCTTCTGCGGGGCCTGCTGATTTTTTTATCAGCGCAATAACTTCATCAATATTGGCAAGCGCTACAGCCTGGCCTTCCAGTATATGAGCTCGTTCACGCGCTTTACGTAATTCAAACATGGTTCGTCTTGTAACCACTTCACGACGATGACGAATAAAACAGACCAGTATTTGTTTCAGGTTTAATAACCGTGGCTGCCCATCAACGAGCGCGACCATATTAATACCAAACACCGTTTGCATTTGCGTGTGCTGGTAAAGGTTATTCTGGATAACCTCTGCAACTTCACCACGTTTTAATTCGATGACCATGCGCATGCCGTCTTTATCAGACTCATCACGCAATTCAGATATACCTTCGATTTTTTTATCTTTAACCAGCTCGGCAATTTTTTCCATCAACCGCGCTTTGTTGACCTGATACGGTAGCTCGGTCACTATTATTCGTTCACGGTTGTTACCATGCTCTTCGACTGATGTTCGGGCACGTACCTTGATACGACCTCGCCCTGTATTATAGGCTTCAAGAATACCACTTGAACCATTAATACTTGCCGCAGTCGGGAAATCCGGGCCAGGTATAAATTCCATTAATTCAGTAATAGTCAGCTCGGCATTCTCGATCAAGGCAATACAGGCTTTCATCACTTCAACGATATTATGCGGAGGAATATTGGTTGCCATGCCAACAGCGATACCGGAAGAACCATTGACTAACAGACTGGGTACTCGCGCAGGTAGAACGGTTGGTTCTTTCTCGGATTCATCATAGTTAGTGACAAAATCAACGGTGTCTTTTTCAAGGTCAGCAAGTAATTCATGGGCTATTTTCGACATACGTACTTCGGTATAACGCATTGCCGCTGGTGAATCACCATCAACAGAACCGAAATTACCCTGGCCATCAACGAGCATATAACGAAGTGAAAAGGGCTGAGCCATTCTTACTATCGTATCGTACACAGCCGTATCACCATGCGGGTGATATTTACCGATAACATCACCAACCACACGTGCCGATTTTTTATAGGGTTTGTTCCAGTCATTTCCGAGAACATTCATTGCATACAAGACACGTCGATGAACTGGTTTCAGACCATCACGAACATCGGGCAAGGCACGCCCTACAATGACACTCATGGCATAATCCAGATAGGACTGCCTCATCTCGTCTTCTAGATTGACGGGTAGGACTTCTTTGGCAAATTCAGCCATAGGTATTATAAATTCCCTTATTTTTGGTACAACAAGCCTTAAAATCTCGAATATAGATAAATCAGGCTACTTATCACCAAAATTATACCACATGCCTTCACCCACTTCATTATAAATAAAACTGCTTAAATCGGCTCTGAGGGCTTCTGGCGACAAATAGATGGGTTTTTTTTACTGTTTTTAATTGCGGAAAAATTATCTTAAAAACTTAAAAAAAATATGGACTATGAATTGACCTGATTTTTCTATCTGCTCATGAGTTTTCGAATTTTATCAGCATTTGGCTGCATGATAACCCCTTTTTCAGTGACAATGGCGTCAACCAGATCGGCAGGGGTAATATCAAAAACAGGGTTCCAGGCATTGCTGCCTTTTGCGGCAAAATAATGACCTTCTATTTGCATCATTTCGTCGGGCGAACGTTCTTCAATGGGAATCAAATCGCCTGTTGCCAGGCTCATATCAATGGTTGAAGTCGGAGCAACGACCATAAACTTCACTCCATGATAACGTGCTGCAATAGCTACTGAATACGTGCCTATTTTATTGGCTACGTCACCATTGGCCGCTATCCTGTCCGAGCCGACGATAACCCAGCTGATATCACCCTGCTTCATTAAATGAGCAGCTGCTGAATCAACAATTAAAGATACCGGTATCTTCTCTTTTACCAGCTCCCAGGCTGTTAACCTGGCTCCCTGTAACCATGGACGTGTTTCATCGGCATAGACGTGTTTGATTTTACCTGCCTCAAACGCACTACGAATCACGCCTAGTGCAGTACCAAATCCGGCGGTTGCAAGGGCGCCGGCATTACAATGCGTTAATACCTGACTATCTCTTTCAATCAGATCAGCACCTGACGCGCCCATTGCCTTATTAACCTGAATGTCTTCAAGCAACATATCCTGAGCTTTTTGCAGCAAGATGTCACAGGGATCAGCCGAAGAGCATTCCTGAACAAGCCCGTTCATCTGCTCAATTGCCCAGGCCAGGTTAACGGCTGTTGGCCTTGCCGCAGCGAGCAATTTCAAGTCCGCATTAATAAATTGCTTCCATTGGTCTCCGTGTTGATGAAAACAATCCCTTGCCGATATAACAACACCAAACGCGGCGGTAATTCCAATGGCGGGCGCCCCTCTGACAACCATCAGCCTGATGGCATCGATAACGTCACTTAGCTTATTACAAACAAAATCAGTTTCCTGTTGAGGGAGATAACGCTGATCCAGTAATACTAATGTTTCATCTCGCCACGCTATGGCCCGAATAGAATCATTCGACATTATTATCATTGCGCTCCAGGCGGTAACCATGCTGATAGATAGAACTTAAATTCCAGCCACTCTCTTTTGAAAGATCCAGTTTACTTCGTATGCGACTGACATGCGTATCAACCGTACGCGTTTTCAATTCAGAACTTTTACCCCATATACTTTCAAGTATGTGGCCGCGCGATAAAATTCTGCCAATATTTCTGAATAAAAAAAGGGAAAGATCAAACTCTTTGTGCGTCAATTCAATCTCTTCACCATTTTTTTTAAGAACCTTCTTCATCAGGTCAAAATCAAATTCTGCAACTTCAAATTTATTGTCTTTATCAATATTTGATGTATTTCGACGCACCAACGCATTGATCCTTGCCAGCATCTCGCCTTTTCGAACTGGCTTGGTCATATAGTCATCTGCGCCACAATTTAATCCATGGACAATGTCTTCTTCAGACTGTCGACCTGTTACGAACAAAACCGGTGTGTATGAATCAAGCTCTGCACGCATCCATTTAAGTATTTCATCGCCACCCACGTCTGGCAGCTGCCAGTCCAGAATAACAAGATCATAAGTCTCATGGATTATATCCCGCATGAATGATTTACCATCAAAAAAACACTTGCAGTGGTGCCCGGCCTTTTCAAGCCATATCTTAACCAGCTCGTTCTGGCTATGATCATCTTCAACTAATGCGATTCGCAAGATTTCTCCCCCCAATACAAGATTAATCTCCCATTACATAAACATACCACACTGGTAATGCAACGGTTATAATTAATGTTATACCCCCAATAAAACACATATGGAAATTTCAATTACTTATCTTATGATAAATATATTATTATACGTTAATCCATGACTACAAGAATGTAATCAATATGCAACAAATCGACTCGATAATAGAAGCTGGCTGGATCATTCCGGTAGAACCAGCAAATACCCTGCTGGAAAATTCTGCTATTGCTATCCACAATGGCCGCATTCTGGAAATACTCGATATCAAGGATGCTCGCCAGAAATATCAGGCGGACGCATTACATCAACTCCCTCATCATGTTATTACTCCAGGTTTCATTAATGCCCATACACATGCTTCCATGTCTTTATTAAGGGGACTGTCTGATGATTTACCCCTGATGGAATGGCTGCAAAATCATATCTGGCCTGCAGAAAGCCAGCATGTAAATGAAACATTCGTTAAGGATGGTACTCAGCTCGCCATTGCCGAAATGTTACGCAGTGGCACAACCTGTTTTAATGACATGTATTATTTTCCGGGTATCACTGCAAAAACAGCGATAGAAGCGGGCATCCGGTCGGTAGTTGGCCTGATAGTGCTTGATTCACCAACAATATGGGCCTCGAATGCTGATGAATACATAGAAAAAGGACTCGAAGTTAATGATAATTTTCGGGACGAGGAACTGGCCACAACAGCCTTTGCTCCACATGCCCCCTATACGGTATCAGATAAACCTTTACAGCATATACAAATACTGGCCAATGAACTGGATATACCTATTCATATACATTTGCATGAAACCAATCATGAAATTGAACAAAGTATGACGGCATATAACATGCGGCCTATCGAACGCCTGAAACAACTGGGCTTGTTAACCCCTAACCTGATTGCCGTTCACATGACCCATCTGCAGCAAAATGAAATAGATGATATTGCCGAAAATGGCGTCCATGTCGTCCATTGCCCTGAGTCCAACCTCAAACTCGCCAGCGGCTTTTGTCCTGTCAGCACCTTGTCTTCAAGCGGAGTAAACGTCGCACTGGGGACAGATGGAGCTGCCAGTAATAATGACATGGATATGTGCGGAGAAATGCGCACAGCTGCCTTGCTTGCCAAAGGCCTGGCTAACGATGCCAGCGTATTATCTGCAACACAGGCACTGGAAATGGCTACACTGAACGGTGCCCGCGCCCTGGGGCTTGAAAGCAAAACCGGCAGCCTTGTTGCAGGCAAGGCCGCAGACATTATTGCCTTTGATCTCAATTCCATAGAGATGCAACCTTTATATAATCCGGTTTCACAACTGGTTTATGCTGGCAGTCGTGATAAAATCACAGACGTATGGGTAAACGGCCAACACCTGTTAGCAAACAGAAACCTGACTCGCATGGATCAACAGGAAATTCTGGATAAAGTAAAAAGCTGGCAAAAACAAATTAATAGCTGAACACAATATGATACAAGACAAGCCAAATATAGACCCACTGGAAATCAAAAAGTTTGAGGAACTTGCCTCACGGTGGTGGGATCCGAACAGTGAATTCAAACCACTACACGAAATCAACCCGCTACGGCTCAACTTCATTGATCAACACGCCAGCCTGGCTGGAAAAACCGTACTGGATGTTGGCTGTGGTGGTGGCATCCTTGCAGAAAGCATGGCCACACGAAAAGCCGACGTTACCGGCATAGACATGGGTGCAGCTCCTTTAAATGTTGCCCGGTTACACCTGCTGGAATCTGGACAAAAAGTTGATTACAGACAGATAACGGCCGAAGAAATGGCCCTGGAAAAACCGGCTCATTATGATGTTGTGACCTGCATGGAAATGCTCGAACACGTCCCTGACCCTTCCTCAATTATCCAGTCATGTTTTGATCTGGTTAAACCCGGTGGACACGTCTTTTTTTCAACCATAAACCGCAATCCAAAATCCTATCTGTTTGCCATTATTGGTGCAGAATATCTTTTACGCATGTTGCCCAAAGGCACACACGATTATAAAAAATTCATAAAGCCATCTGAACTACATCAATGGGCAAGACAATCCGGGCTTAATGTACAACAACTGGTTGGCATGAGTTACAACCCACTAACCAAAATATACAGTCTGGGCGATGACGTTGATGTGAACTACATCCTCTATGCAACTCGCCCGACAGAATAAACCGGAACATGTTACAGACCATTTTATTTGATCTGGATGGCACTCTGCTGGATACCGCCCCGGACCTTGCCTATGCACTCAATACACTCCGACAGGAACAGAATCTCGAACCACTTGCATTTGACGAAATTCGACCCGTTGTTTCTCACGGAGGGCAGGCACTGATAAAACTGGGGTTTGCTCATATCAATAAAACAGAACATGAACCTCTCCGAAAAAGACTGCTTGAGATATATCAGAATAACATTGCCAACAAAACAAGGTTATTTCCAGGAATGAATAAAGTTCTTGATTACATTGAATCCAACAATATGAACTGGGGCGTCGTTACCAACAAACCATCATGGCTTACC
The DNA here is from genome assembly GCA_013151795.1 of Gammaproteobacteria bacterium. Classification (GTDB taxonomy): domain Bacteria; phylum Pseudomonadota; class Gammaproteobacteria; order JAADHQ01; family JAADHQ01; genus JAADHQ01. Next base: position 25,817 of record JAADHQ010000160.1, read on the forward strand.
GATCCACTCATGAAAGCTCTGAATCTGTATGACCGGTCAGTCTGTGTAATTAGTGGAGACACAACCGAGAATCGAAAACCTCACCCCCAACCTATATTGCACGCGTGTACCATAAGTGGACGTACAGTTAATGAATGCCTGTATATCGGTGATGCCGAACGGGACATTCAAGCCGGCAGACATGCGGGCATGAAGACACTGATAGCCATGTATGGATACATAGAAGCACAGGATAACCCGGAATCATGGGGTGCCGATGACTACATCAACACGCCTGAAGAGATTATTGACTGGTTACAACAACAAGATCAATAACCGAAATACCCTGCTACTGGATACAATATTAAGTTATCATTAACCCATGGAACCGCTGATCAACTCATGACAACCGAGATAAACATTGGACTCATAATATTTATCCTGCTGGCTTTTCTGGCTGGCTGGTTAATTGCTTCCTATCGATTACAGAAAAAAATTGCCGATATGCGCTACCAGCAATCCAGACTTGAATCTTCTCTTGAAATGGAAAAGAAACTTGCAGAACAACAGCAACAAACTCACGAAACAACCGTTCAGGATATGAGCAAGACCTTTAGTGCATTATCTGGCGAAGCATTAAAAAGTAACAGTGAATCTTTTCTGAAACTGGCGCAGGATAAATTACAGCAATTCCAGATGCATGCACAAAAAGATCTTGATCACCGTGAAAAATCTGTCGAAAACCTTGTTAAACCCATCAAGGAAGCACTGGATAAAACAGAAAAACAAATGCGTCAAATAGAAAATGATCGCAAGGAAGCCTATGGCTCTTTAACCAAGCATCTCGAAACCATGGCACAAACTCAAACCTTGCTTCAAAGTGAAACCAGAAACCTGGTTCAGGCCTTGCGACGACCGGAAGTGCGTGGCCAATGGGGTGAAATAACATTAAAACGGCTGGCTGAGTTAGCAGGCATGGTTGAGTATTGTGATTTTTATGAACAGGAACACACACAAACTGAAGAAGGGGTAATTAGACCCGACATGATTGTTCGACTTCCAGCAGGCCGAGAGATCATTGTTGATGTCAAAACACCATTAGATGCATACATTAGCGCAATAGAAGCCAAAGACGATGAACAACGTGAAAAAGAACTGACACGTCATCTTCGTAACGTCAGAAGTCGTGTACGCGAACTTGCCAGTAAAGCCTATTGGGGACAATTTAAAAACTCCCCTGATTTTGTTGTCCTGTTTATACCCGGTGACCAGTTTCTTTCAGCCGCATTGGAAAGAGATCATTCATTACTGGAAGATGCACTGAAACAAAAAGTCATTCTGGCAACACCCACCAGTCTGGTGGCACTGTTACGCGCCATTGCTTTTGGCTGGCGACAGGAAGCGCTGGCTGAAAATGCAGATAAAATAAGACAACTCGGGGAAGACCTCTATAAACGACTCGCAACATTTGGAGAACACCTTACCAAACTGGGTAAAAACCTGGGTAGCAGTGTTGACAGTTTCAACAAAACAGTTGGTTCACTCGAAAGACAAGTTGTTCCTGGCGCCAGAAAACTACATGAACTCGGCATACAGTCAACCAAACAACTGGACTCGCCCGACCCGATAGAAAAATCTGTTCGCACCCTGGAAAAAGAATAAACCCTGATTCTATGACTCATTGCACCACCGCACAGGCGTACAAACATTGCCAAAAACTCACGTCAAGTCACTATGAAAACTTTCCGGTCGCATCCATTTTATTACCGGCAAGACTTCGTAAACCAATAAGCGCTATATATGCCTTTGCACGAATGGCAGATGATTTTGCAGACGAAGGTAACTTGTCCGTAACAGAACGATATAAACTACTGGATTCTGCAAAACATAACTTACTAAAAGCCGCAGACAACAAACCCGATGACAACCCTGTCTATATCGCACTGGCTGACACACTTGAACACCACCCTGCACTACTGCCTCAACTATTAAACCTGCTAACCGCATTTAATCAGGATGTTGAAAAAGATCGCTACGCATCATTTGGTGAAGTGATGACGTATTGCCGCAACTCTGCCAACCCCGTTGGCCACATGCTGCTTATCCTGTTCAATGAAGACAATGAGAAAAATGTAGCCTGTTCAGACGCTGTCTGTTCTGCGTTACAGATTATTAACTTCCTGCAAGATATTCAATCAGACTATTGCCAGCGCAACCGGATTTATATGCCGGCAGATGAAATGCAGCAATATCAGATAACCACAGATAACTTTGATAAAAATAGTCCGCCGCATAAACTGACAAACTTCATGAACTTTCAGGTTCAGCGCACATTAAAGTTATTACAGGCGGGTGCGCCTCTGGGGTTCGCCCTCAAAGGCCGGGTTGGATTTGAACTTAGAATGATTATTTTAGGTGGATGGCTGATTCTGAAAAAAATCAATGACAATCAGGGCGATATAAACAACCCACCAAAACTTGATAAAAAAGACTGGCTATGGGTATTTTTACACGCCTTTAGCTCACGTTTTATTATATACTTGAAAAACTTGTTACCGATATCAACATCCTGATGACTCCTGACCAATACTGCCAGAAAAAAACATCCGAAAGCGGTTCCAGCTTCTACTACAGCTTTTTGTTCCTGACTCACGAGAAAAGACAGGCCATAACGGCCGTATACACATTCTGCCGTGAAGCAGATGACATTGTCGATGAATGCACCGACCCAAACACAGCCGAAACGAAATTAAACTGGTGGCGCGAAGAAATACAAAACCTTTTCTCAAATAAACCAAGCCACCCGGTCACCCTCGCTTTATCTGATGCCTTGAAGATATTTGACCTGCAGAAAGACCATTTTGATGAAATTCTGAATGGCATGCAGATGGATTTACATATCACACAATACCAGACTTTTAATGACCTGCTTTTATACTGCCATCGTGCAGCAGGTGTAGTGGGCTTATTAGCAACTGAAATATTCGGCTATAACAATAAAGACACGCTAACGTTCGCAGAAAATCTGGGCATTGCATTCCAGCTAACCAATATCATCAGAGACATCAAAGAAGATGCCTTACGTGGGCGAGTCTACTTACCTCAGGAAGACCTGATAAAATTTAATGTCACCGAAGATGATCTGCGATTAACTTCCACCAAAGATTCAGTAAAAAAACTGATACAGTTTCAGATTGAACGAACAAAAGAATATTATAAAAAAGCATTCTCTCACCTGCCAGACGAAGACAGAAGCAAGCAGCGAAGTGCTGTCATTATGTCGAGCATATATAAAACCATTCTGACTGAAATCGAGAAAGACGACTTCCGCATCATGGAACACAAGATCAAACTAACGCCCTTACGCAAATTCTGGATAGCCTGGAAAACTGCACGTCGTGAAAAAAAACTTTACCGATAACAAAAACAGGACTCCTGACATTACCATTGCAGGGGGCGGATGGTCTGGCATTGCAGCAGCAGTCAAACTTACATCAGAAGGTTACCAGGTTAAATTAATCGAGGCATCACCCGAACTCGGCGGGCGAGCCAGATCCATCAATGTAAATGGCATGCGGCTGGATAATGGCCAACATATTTTACTGGGCGCATACGACAAGACGCTTGAATTAATCCGACTATTAAAATTAAAAGAGTCTGATTTATTTTCCAGAAAGCCACTTAACCTCAAGGTTTGCACCCAGGACAGTTATTTTCAAATCAGGGCATCCCGGTTACCCAGTCCTTTACATATGTTGCCTGCACTATTATTCGCAAAAGGCCTCACAAAAAAAGAAAAGGTCACCATAAGCAGGCTATGGGTAAAAATGACGCTGAAAGGGTTTAAACTAAATGAAGACACCTCCGTTTCAGACTATTTAAAATCACATTGGCAATCAGAAAACACTATAAAATTATTCTGGGAGCCATTATGTATTGGCGCATTAAATACACATACTAAAATAGCCTCAACGCAGATTTTTCTGACCATTTTGAAAAAAAGCTTTACCCGCTCAAATAAATTCAGTGATGTGCTATTACCCAAACACTGCCTGTCAGATATCATGCCCACTCCTGCAGCTGAATACATAAATAAAAATAACGGGCAGGTATCAACGAATGAACGACTGCAAGAAATATCAATTGAAAACAATGCCATCCATAATATTACAACCAGCAAAGGAACTTACCCTGTTGACCATCTGGTACTTGCAACGCCCTATCAACAAACTCTGAAATTATTATCCCCAGTACACAATCAGACTACACTTCTGAAACAGTTACAACAATTTACGGCTGAACCAATTACTACCCTTTATCTGCAATACCCTGATACGGTACAAATTGAAAATGACATGATCGGCCTTGCTGATACCCACACTCAATGGCTCATCGACAGAAAGTCATGTGGCCAACCGGGCTTGATAGCAGCCATCATCAGCTCAAGTGGTGACCACACAAGTATGAATAAAGCCACGCTAACACAAGTTATTATCTCTGAAATAAAAGAATGCTTCCCCGATTGGCCAGAACCACAACATACTCAATTAATACGTGAAAAAAATGCTACATTTTGTTGCCATAGAGGAATTAATCACCTGAGGCCAAAAAGTGGTAACATTGGTCAGAATATATGGCTCGCCGGAGACTATGTTGATACCGGCCTGCCAGCAACCATTGAAGGCGCAGTATCAAGTGGTTTTGAATGTGCCGAAAAATTAATACATTCGATTAAACAAAACTAAAGGAAACATCATGCCTAAATATCAGGCCCCGGATCAATTACTTAAAGATCGCATTATATTAATCACAGGTGCTGCAAGCGGCCTTGGAAAAGCAATCGCTCTCGCCTATGCACAACATGGTGCTACCACAATACTGCTGGATAAAAACGTAAGCAATCTGGAAAGTGTTTATGATGAAATTGAAGAACTAAAATACCCGAAACCGGCTTTATACCCACTGGATTTAGGTGGAGCCACCGCAGAAAATTATGTGGAAATGGCCGAAACCATTGACAAGGAATTTGGACGACTCGATGGCCTTGTTCATAATGCCGCTGTAATGGGCCCCATTACACCTATGTCACTGTATTCACCTGAAGACTGGTACAACGTTTTACAAATCAACCTGAACGCCCCTTTCCTGATTAATCTGACCTGCATTCCGTTATTAAATGAATCAGCTGATGCCAGAATGTTATATGTTGGTGATGCTTGCGGCCAACAAGGTAGCGCCTACTGGGGGGCTTATGGAGTAAGTAAGTCTGGGCAGGAAAATATGATGCAAATCCTTGCAGATGAACTGGAATCAAATACTAACATCAGGGTAAACAGCATAGACCCCGGCAGCATCAGAACCCAAATGCGGGCTTTTGCCTATCCCGGTGAAGACCCTGAAATTAATCCGACACCTGAAGATGTCATACCCGGCTTTCTGTATTTGATGGGGCCCGATAGTAAAGAATATACGGGGCGGTCTTTTTTGGCTGAGGATTTTATTTGACGTTTTATATATTCTCAACGCAGAGGCGCGAAGGCACAGAGGACGCAAAGTTTTAAAAAGTTAATGTAGCGTTTCAATAAATTATATTGTGATATGGCATTGATTATTCGTTTTATATGCTGGTTATTGTTTATCTGGATACTGCTAACGCAAAGGGCGCAAAGAGCGCAAAGGTAGTGATTCCAAAAACATTTTAACCCCAGTCATCAAACTGAAGATATTCCTTATCTCCAACCTGACAATCAAAACTTTGCGACCTTTGCGCCCCAAATATCCAATCATAAACGAGCAATAATTCCGAACATAGTCAGCTCAGTTTTCTGGCAACACCTATACAGTCATATATAAATCACAACATATACAGTTAACAAAACCGCATTAAATTTTAATACTTATAAACTTTGCGACCTCTGCGCCTTCGCACCTTTGCGTTAAACAGATACCCCTAACGCATCAAATCAACCTTAATCCCCTTCTTCGTCATGTCCTCATTCACCTTTTGTAAATAACGCTGAAAACTGGGATATTTTTTATAACTCCCTGTCGAAACGTAAGTCATGGCTCCTGCTATATGAAAAGTTCTCAAATAGGCTTCTGTCCTGAAAACCTCTTTTCCGGTCTTGTCAAAAAATACCAGACTCGGTGTATGTTGAATATTGAGCGCATCTGCCCACTTTGCAATCCTGACCCGCTTACCTTCAGGTGTTACCAGTATCCCTTTAGATGTTTTATCAAGTAAAATGACATTAAATGGCTTAATTGCATTTTCTACTTCCGGCTTTTTCATAATATCCTGGTGCAATTCATCGCATAAAACACATTCTCTTTTCTCAAATAAAACCAGTAACGGTTTGGGGCTTGTTTTTAATGTATTGGCAAGATTATAAGGTGGCTGTAAATAAGACTCCTGAATATGCAATTTACCACTAGCACCCGTATTTCGTTTACTCTTGTAAAAGCTGGAAAAACTTAGCTGTGACTCTTTCTTCCCGGACACATAGTCCAGTGCAGCACTGAATTTTTCAGGATAATAATAGCCATTAATACGTAAAACTGACTTACCCTTTTCATTTAAAAATATCAAAGTAGGTGTATACATCACGTTTAATGAAGCAGCGAAGTCTTTTTCTATCGTTTCTTTACCATTAAGATCCACTACCTCCTTATCACCCCACATATTAATGGCAATAAGTTCAAATTTGCTTTTCATTTTTTTAACAATTTCGCTGTTTCTGAAATTAACTTCCAGTAGTTTTTTGCAGTAAGGACAGCCATCCTGATAAAAATATAAAACTACCCGTTTTCCGTCCTCACTTGCCTCTGCAACATCTTCAGCTAACTCCATAAAAGAAAGTTTGAACCACTCAGGCTTCTCATGAAATCCGGGGTTAACCATCCCTTCACTCAAATTTTGATGTGGCGCGGCAGCCATAACACTCGCCGCTAACAATAAACCTAACCATAAAACCATACTTCGGGAAAAATAATAATTCATAGCGTTACCTTATTTATTCACATACCGATCTATACTATATAGAACGGACTATATACAAGAAGTTGCCGCCTAAGTAATAATTTTTTCCGTCAATATTCTGACTTTTTGTAAGAACTTTTTATATGACAAACCATATCTTATTGTTTTTATTGGTTTTTATAAATTATACTCTAATTGGCATGGTTCTAGCATTGTGTATTAGCAAGTCAAACAAACCAGGTGTTAGATATGGCGTTACAAAGTGGAGTTATCTTTGGTCAACCCGAACAACAACAAGATATTTTAAATACTATGCAAACACATAAAAAATCTGAAATACAGGAAACATTAAAGAACAAGACAATTCGCTCTCTGGAACTGAGTAACCGACTACACAGCACGCTCGATCTGGACAAGCTGTTTGAGATCTATAACCAGGAAAGCAAGACTACCGTCTTGTTCGACAGCATGAGCTATAGCCATCCTTCTGACGCTTTTACCTTTAAAACAGGTAATCGAAAAAGACATTCATGCCAATACAGGTTATTAATGGGTGGGCAAAACCTGGGAGAAGTTGAATTTACACGCAGTAAAAAATTCACAGAACCGGAAACAATAAAAATTGAATACTTGCTTTCAAGTTTGCTAAATCCATTGCATAACAGTTTGTTATACAAGCAAGCCGTTCTAAATTCGCAAATTGACCCACTAACAAACGTAAATAATCGCACTGCATTTGATAGTAGTCTCAGTAGAGAAATATCACTTGCTAAAAGGCATAATAATAACTTTGCCATGATTATCCTGGATATTGATAAATTCAAGAACATTAATGATTCTCATGGGCACTTATTCGGTGACTGCGTATTACGCGATGTAGCCGGGTGCATAAATAAAAATGTACGTGATTCTGATATGGTATTCCGTTATGGAGGTGAAGAATTTGTCATTTTACTAAGTAACACTGAAGAAGATGGTGCTTATCAATTGGCTGAGAGAATCCGCACCTCTATTGAAAAAATGACATGTCGATATGGTGAAATATCAACCAACGTTACCGTAAGTCAAGGCATTGGCTGCATGAAAAAAGATGAGCATGAAACGGCTTTATTTGATCGTGCTGACAAAGCGTTGTACAAAGCAAAAGATAGCGGCAGAAATCGAACTATTCTTGCTAAATAATCTATTTAACAATATTCATCACCATGAAGATAACAATCATGGTGGTGAATATAGCAATACCCCTATCCTGCCTGCCTGTTTAACACACGGTAATTAATGTAATATCGCCTTTTCCTGAAAATATTTTTTATATCCTACTAAAACAGGTTTTGTAATGAGCATAATAATGGCAGTTATCTTTAATGGTACGGCTGAACTTGAATACAACCGTAATACACGGTTACCTGGTCATCAGTCACTGTATCTGGACAAGATGGATGAAAAAATGGATGCTGGTATTCTCGTAGCCGACAAAAAAGTTATCAATCCCGATATTAATCAACGCGCACAATTTGTGGCATCAAACCTTTATCATGCACTTAAAGAAAACAATGAAGCAATGGCAGCCTCTATGTGTACCTACCTGGCAACACGCATTCAGGATTTAAAACAAATCAAGATAGTAGAACAGGATGATCAGGTGTCGATTGATCTGGTGTTTGATGAAGAATACAAAAATCAGGTGTCTGTTAGCTTTACGCACTGAATATAATATTTTTAACGCAAAGGCGCGGAGGCGCAAAG
>JAADHQ010000055.1 GCA_013151795.1 Gammaproteobacteria bacterium
TTTATCAAAGGTTTCCTTGAAACGGGTTCTTGATTCCTTATCAATTTTCTTAATAGCATTTTCAAGTGTTTCAAGCGCTGAGGTTACATCAGCGTATTGCAAATCAAGATATTCCTTTCGTTCAGTTTGTTCAGCAAATTCATCGATTGCCGCCAGGTTGATAGGCCCTAATCGCTGAATCTTGCGTTCAAATTTTTCTACCAGCTCCTGCCATTCCGACTCTGTTGCATTTTCATCCAGAGCCTCTAACAATTCCTGCAGCTTGTAATTTGTTTGATCGAGTTGTTCTTTCAATGTTCTCGCTCTGATATTAAATTCTTGCCAAACCATTCTCGACTGCTCCAGCGAAGATCGGCTGTCCTGTACTTTCTGTTCGGCTAAATGGCGATCCTTTTCATGCTGCCTCATGGAAGCGTCAATATTTTCAAGCTTCTTGCGAGCGGCGATTAATTCGTCCTCGATCTTTATTCTGTCACTTAATAATATTTCCAGGCGTTTCTCCATTTCTTCAATTGGTGATAACGCATCTTTCAATAATTCAGTCAACTCTATTTTGGCGCTTTCCAGGCCTTTAATCTGATCATGCATTCTCGTCAGGTTTTGCTCTGTCGATCGTAACTGATTAGTCATGGTCTGCATTTTCATATCATAGCTATGTACATTATCCTGATACTTTCGAGATTCATTTCTTATAGCGTCCAACTGCTGCTTCAAGACATCACTTTTCAGAGAGTATTTCTCGCTCACGTGCAAACTCATTTATACTATCCAGCGACTGATTTAATATTGAGCGGGCCTCTTTAAGGACGACACCATCCTGCTCCATGTGCTTTTCAGTTTCAGCCTGATCGTTCAACAAATTTTCTCTGCGATTTTTAAGCTGCTCCAGTCTTGAGCCCATGGAATTCAACTGTGATGCAATATCAGAATGCTTTCGATGCAGCTGATTTACTTCCTGCTGCTGTAGTTCTCTGGATTGTTCAAATTCATGCTGACGATCTCTTTCTTTATCCAGATCTACCTGTAATGCTTGCATGCCTTCTTCGTACTGCGCTGTTACCAGACTTAATGACTTTATTTCCTGTTCTCTGGCAATAACACCTGACTTTGCATCTTGCTCTTTAATCAGTCTTAACCATGAGCGCCCTACCCAGACACCCTCTTTGGTTATTATTGATTCATGCTCTGACAATTTTGCTCGTAGAGACAAAGCCTCGGATAATTCGGCCACCGCATAGGCTCCGGTCATTAATGACTCTATCGGCCAGGGGGATTTTACATAATTCGATAATGGGGTAGCTGACAGATTGCCAGTGCTTGACGATGCAGGGGAATGCTTATCAAAAAAAGCAATCGAACCATTTTCTATTGTTTCCAGCAAATCAGAAACCGAATTGAAATCATCAACACCAACAGCTTCAAGGTTTAAACCCATAACGGCTTCCACTGCAGTTTCCCAACCGGGTTCTACTTCCATTTCCTGTACAAGTCGCGGCGCGTCTTTCAGGTTATGTTGCTCCAGCCACTGCATAACTTTATTGTCAGATTTACCCAATGCTGCCTGCTGTAAAGCTTCGAGAGAACTCAATCGACCCTGACTGGTTTGTAAACTACCCCGGACATCGTTAAGTTGTTGTGCTTTTTCCTGATTTTGTTGTCGAAGCTGCGTTATCTGTTCCTTGATATTTTCAAGGCTTTGTTGTGCTTCTTCTACCTCACCGGATTTTTGTTTTTCAGACTCTGTTAAATCTTTGATCTGACTTTCAAACTGACCCACATTTACTTCTTTTAGTTGCGTCTGCGTTCTTTCAAGACGAATCTGTGCCTGTACTATCTGCTTTTCAATATGTTCGATTCGTGTGCGTTGTATTTGTGCCGTTTCTGATGGGACAGAAGCCTTTTGATTAAACTCATCCCAGCCCTTTTGCCATTCATGCATTAACTCATCAACGTTTGCATGCTCTGATAACGCTTTTTCACTATCAATTTTTGCCTGTTCAAGTTGAGGCAAAAGCACTTCCAGTCCTTGACCCAGAGCTGCAATCTGATTTTCATCCGATGAAATATGCTGTTCCATTTCCTTGCAACTATTATCAATATTTTCAAGATCAGCACTTTGTTTTTTCATCATTTCACGAGAATGCTGAATGAATTGCCTGTTCGTCTCTTGCTATATCACTTCCCAGACTGTAGAAACGTTTTTGAACCTGATTAAAACTGTCAGTAGCTTCGATATGTTCATCGCGCTCTTTTTCCATTTCAGTTTCGATAGATTGCTGGCCAGCTTTAGCCGCTTCGAGTGCTGTTTCTCTTTCGCTAATAGTTTTTTGCTGTACAGAGGCATCCTCATCCAGTTCACGAAGACGTAACGCAAGCAATTCTGCCTTACGCAATCGTTCTTCATCTTTAAAAACTTTATATTTCTCTGCCGTCTTTGCCTGTCGATTCAAATGTTGCAATTGCTTGTCAATTTCTTCTCGCAGATCATTCAATCGATCAAGATTTTCCCGTGTATGTTTTATACGGGTCTCGGTTTCACGACGACGTTCTTTATATTTGGAAATACCCGCAGCTTCTTCAAAAAATACCCGTAGCTCTTCGGGTTTGGACTCAATCAAACGAGAAATCATTCCCTGTTCAATAATAGAATAACTGCGTGGCCCCAGGCCGGTACCTAAAAAGATATCGGTGACATCCCTGCGACGGCAACGAGCGCCATTCAAAAAATAATGTGACAGGCCATCGCGACTTACCTGCCGCTTGATTGATATCTCGGAAAATGTAGCATATTGGCCGCCAAGCTTGCCGTCTGAGTTATCAAAAATCAGCTCAATCGTGGCTTGCCCTACCGGCTTTCGGGTGCTCGAACCATTAAATATGACATCTGCCATTGATTCGCCACGTAAATTTTTGGCAGAGCTTTCACCCATTACCCAACGTACGGCATCAATGATGTTTGACTTACCGCAACCATTTGGGCCTACGACTCCAGTCAGGTTGCTTGTAATATGAACTGTCGTCGGATCGACGAAAGATTTAAATCCGGCAATTTTAATTTTATCTAAACGCATGTATTTATTAGCTTTCTTAGTCTATTTCGTTAAATTTAGGTGAATTTTCATCCAATCACATGGTGTCGTATGAATTGTGTTTAGTGTAAAGTATTTTGCCTTCAAGACTAAGCCTTATTTGCACAGGAATATGAAATAAATGAGTACTCAAGCCAGTAAAGAACTAGAAACCTTTGAAAATCCGAAACTTGACCCTGATTACACTATCAGAATTGAAACTCCGGAATTCACTTGCTTATGTCCAAAAACCGGGCAGCCTGATTTTGCTACCATCAATGTGGACTACATACCCGACAAACTCTGTATTGAGCTCAAGTCCTTCAAACTCTATATCTGGTCATTTCGTGATCAAGGTACATTCCATGAAGCTGTAACTAATCAGATACTTAGCGACCTGTGTGCAGCCTGTGAGCCCCGGTTTATGCGCATTACAGCAGAATTTAATATCCGTGGCGGCGTCTACACCACGATTGTTGCTGAACATCAGGCAGATAACTGGAATCCTTCACCTGTCGTACAGTTACCCTGACACCTGAGCAATGGACGCCCTCTATTTAGGCATAGATTTCGGAACCAGTGGTTGCAGGGCATCTATTATTGATAACAACAAAGACCTCATTGCTGAACACGTTATATCAATACCGCCCACAACCAGCCAGAAGCCAGGACATCACGAACAGGACCCGGAAAGCTGGTGGGCTGCCCTGCAAAGTTTACTCGAACAAGCCATACCAGAAGGCCGGATAAACGATATAAAGGCTATTTGTATTGATGGCACTTCATCCACACTGCTACTTTGCGACAAGGATGGCAACCCTGTCTCACCTGCATTGATGTACAACGATAGCCGAAGCCGGGAACAGGCAATCGACATTGGCCAATATGCACCGATTGACAGCCCGGCTCGTGGGCCTGGCTCCAGCCTGGCTAAACTACTCTATCTTGACCAGCAATTCCCACAGGCCTGCTACGCTCTGCATCAAGCAGACTGGCTATCAAGTAAGCTGACTGGAATATTTGGTCATAGTGATGAAAACAATTGCCTCAAACTGGGTTATGACTCAAACCAGCAATGCTGGCCTGACTGGATCAGATCACTGGATTTCAATCCAGACATGCTGCCTGTCATTCACGAACCAGGGCAGCACTTATCAACGATAGATGCTGAAATTGCCAAACAATTCGGTTTCTCTCCGGACACCCTTGTTATTGCAGGCACAACAGATAGCACTGCGGCCTTTCTTGCCTGTGGAGCGAATCAGACAGGTGAAGCCATGACCTGCCTAGGTTCGACGCTGGTAACAAAAATCCTCTCTCCCGTACCTGTTTTTTCCAGTCGGCATGGTGTATATAGCCATAAAATATTAGGTCGATGGCTTGTTGGCGGGGCTTCCAATAGCGGCGGAGCCAGCTTACTGAAATTTTTTTCCATAAAAGAAATGGAAAGCCTCAGTCCATTAATCAAACCGGAACAAAAAACCGGGCTAGACTATTACCCCTTACCAGGCATTGGCGAACGCTTTCCAGTAGCTGACCCCGAATACCCACCTCGCATGCCTGAATCCTTGCCTGCAACAAATACACAACGAGCTGTAATCTTTCAGGGTTTACTCGAAGGGATCAGCAAGATTGAAAAACAAGCCTATGATTTATTACAACAATTGGGCACACCCTATCCACGTCAGGTTTTCAGTACGGGAGGAGGGTCAAATAATCGCGCCTGGAATGTTATCAGGCAGTTAACACTTGACGTTCCTGTCTTTCAATCACGGCATTATCAAGCGTCATATGGTGTCGCACTGCTGGCACGAAACGGACATCATCAATAACAAAAAAACAATCTAAAATAACTTATTTCATATAAAGTTTTGATATAGATCAATATGAAAAATTATTAATTCTGGTCTACTATATTGAACAAACCTTGTTTTACAAGGTATTCAAAAAAGGTAATCGTAATGAGAATTGCTAACACAGGCCTCATTACTCTACTTTGATGTTGATGACTTTAGGCATGCCCTCATCCAGTCGAAGGTAAGGGCGATAATACCATTGATATCTATCTTGAATCTGAAGAAAACAAACAGGCCTGCATTGATATTGCAGTTGAGAATCCGCAGGCTATGGCAGGTGATGAAACCTGATTATTGATTACCGACAAATCAATAATAAACCTCGTACGCGATGAGCGTGGAATCATGAAATGCCAGTTATAATCAGGCATATGTATCAATATACTCAATCCACGCTCGTCGCTATTTATTTCTGATTAACTCTTCCACCTCGACCATGTCTAAACAATCTGATCACTCTGTGTTTCCCCTGCTCTGCTATATAAACACTACCGTCCTTATGCAATGCAATTCCCTGAGGATAGTTCAAGCCAGATAAGATTACCTGCAGCACACCATGTTGCAACCTTAGTAACCTGCCCTGACGCTTATCCTCGGTTATCCAAAGCGAGCCGTCTGTGGCACATTCAATCTGATCCGGATTTTTTAAACCTTTATATATTATTTTACTATGGCCTTTATCATATTCCATAATTTCGCCGCTTTTTGTCCAGCGCAATAAAAACCTTACCAGACTCATTTATACATAACCCTTCAGGATGAGGAAGATCTTCAAGCAAAACAGTAATACTGCCTTTTTTATCCAGCAGCAATAATCGTCCTTTACGTTTATCTTCTGTGATAAGAAGATCCCCGCTCCTCAGTACATCGATACCTTCAGGTTTACGCATATTCGTAGCCAACACGATGGAAGTATTTTCTTGAATATCGTAACGGATTATGCGCCCGGACTTGACCTCTTCGGTTACATACAAATAACGCCCTTTACCAGCAAGGCCATCGGGTCTGTTTAACCCCCCTAATAATTTTTCCCTCTTGCCATGCGAAATACGAATTAATTCACCTCGACCTTTTGATCGCAAGTGTGGCAAACAGCTCACCTGTTTCGGAAAAATATAAATTATCAATCACAGGTAATTCTTCGGCAACCACTTTAAAATAAAAACGTTTGTGGTCATTTATTCCTTCAGTTTTTTGCATCCCGTTGATATTTGCACATGCCTGTAACAACATAGACAGAAAAATTATAAATATTAGCCTCATTAATTTATACCACTTATAAATTCAGCTAAACGCGAAACCGCCAGCTGTAATTTTTCAATGCTTGCTGTATAGGAAAATCGAACATATTGCTCCGGATGGTTACTGCCAAAATCCAGACCCGGTGTTATTGCAACACCTGCTTCATGTAAAACATCCTTGCAAAACTGGAGACTGTCATTCGTCAATGCCGAGCAATTTGCGTAAATATAAAATGCGCCCTCAGGAACAACGTCAATGATAAAACCTAACCGTTTTAATTCAGGTATTAAATAATCACGCCGAAGTTGGTACTCGTGTCTGCGTTCATTTAAAATCGCTTATTGATTCTGGTTTAAATGCCGATAATGCTGCTTCTTGTGATGGTGTTGACGCAGCCAGATATAAATTTTGCGCCAGCTTATCGACGTCAGAAACATAATCATCGGGAACCACTATCCAGCCAACTCGCCAACCTGTCATGCCAAAATATTTTGAAAAACTATTAATAACAAAAATGTTATCTGACATTTCCAATGCAGTGAATCCTGTACCGGAGTAGGTTAACCCTTGATAAATTTCATCGACAATAACCATTCCATTCCGCTCTTCAACAAACTCCAGAATGAACTTCATCTCTTTTCTGTCAATCAATGTCCCTGTCGGATTAGATGGTGTTGCCAGTAACAGCACACGAGTATCATCTCTCCAGTGTTTTTTTAAACTTTCAACCGTAATCTGAAAACCGGTATCTGCATCAACATCAACGGCCTGAACTTTACCGCCAAGTAAATAAACAAAATTTCGATTACAGGGATAACCCGGGTCAGCCATAATGACTTTATCATCAGGATTAATCAACACATTCAAGGCTAACTGCAATGCCCCCGAGGCTCCCGGGGTAATCAATATCCGGTTGGCAGAAACATTTACATTAAAGCTGTCCTGATAATATTGACTAATGGCTTCGCGCAAGGCTGGCTTACCAGCTGATGGCGTGTAATGCGTCTTGCCTTTTTTTAATGCCTCAATACCCGCTTCAATTATCGGCTCTGGTGTTATGAAGTCCGGCTCTCCCACTTCCAGATGAACAATAGAACGTCCTTCTGCCTCAAGTTTTTTCGCTTCGGCTAATAACGCCATCACACGAAATGGCTGAATTTTCTGCATGTGTCTGGCGCGAAGATTCATTATATGTATTATGTAATGGCTTGTTGGTGGATTTGCTTCAGGGTCTTTAAATTCAAAAACATTTCTTCCGGAGTGAAGCCATCAATAACGTTAAACTTGTTATCAGGGTCTCCCATATTGTCCAGGACAATAGCTGCCCCCGAAAAATCATCATCTTGCGTGTATTCATTCACTGTAATAATTGTTGGTAAATCAGCCCCTGTCGAAGAACAGATCCCGTTATAGGAATCTTCAAACGCAAGACATTCGTTTGCCTGCAACCCCATTTCTTTTAATACAAACTCATAAATATCAGCCGCAGGTTTTTTTGCAGGCACTATATCCCCTGCTGCAATAACTTCAAACCAACCTTCAGAATTCTCATCCAGGGCATGTACCAACAAGGCAGAAACATTCGCAGGGGTTGTGGTTGTTGCTATCGCCAACCGCATACCTGACTCTCTGGCTTCATGTATCAGACGCTTCACTCCTTGCCGCAGTGGTATCACACCTTCAGATAACATTTGCGTATAAAAAGCTGTTTTACTCTTGTGAAGATCTGCAATAAAGTCGTCCAGATTATCAGGCTGACTAAACTCACGATTAAACTCATCAAGGTAATAGCGAATACGTTCCTTGCCCCCCGTCACCTTCAACAACTTGCCATATAAGGTTACTGACCAGTCCCAATCCAGGCCAGCCTGTTCAAATGCCAGGTTAAAGGCTACACGATGTCCGTCTTTTTCAGTATCTGCCAACGTACCATCGACATCAAAAATGAGGGCTTTCAATTCAGTCATAAAATGTACCTGTCTATTAATTTTCTATTTAAAATTCTACAATGCGCACCATAATGGTGAACCCGTTAAATATAAAGACCTATCTGGAATTAAAAATTAATTTATTTGACCTATTTTAAGTAACTCATTGTTTTGTAAGTACTTTAATACTTTTTCATATGATTAAATAATTATTCAGCTCAGTTAATCCTTGCAGCTGTGCCACTATTCTGTTAATAAAGCATGTTTGTTGTAAACACGGAATGAGGGTGAGGTCGTTAATGCCTACTGCTAAAAAGAAGACAAGCTCTAAAAAAGCCTCTGCAAAGAAAGCAACTGCTAAAAAGGCAACTGCTAAAAAGACACCAATTAAGAAAGCTGCGCCTAAGAAAAAGGTAGCCGCAAAAAAAGCACCTGCTAAAAAAGCTGCGCCCAAGAAAAAGGTAGCCGCAAAGAAAGCACCTGCTAAAAAAGCTGCGCCCAAGAAAAAGGTAGCTGCAAAGAAAGCACCTGCTAAAAAGGCCACGCCAAAGAAAAAAGTAGCTGCAAAGAAAGCACCTGCTAAAAAGGCCACGCCAAAGAAAAAAGTAGCTGCAAAGAAAGCACCTGCTAAAAAGGCCGCGCCCAGGAAAAAGGTAGCCACTAAAAAAACACCTGTTAAAAAACCTGCTGCCAGAAAAACAAATGGCACCATGGCTATGGGCGTCAAGCATTCGTCTTCTCATTCAACTCCGGTTGAAGGCTTCGCAACATACAAACTACGAAGTGATGAAGAATATATGAATGAAGAACAATCCCAGCATTTTCGTGATCTTTTAAGAGCATGGAAAATGGACTTGATGCAGGAAGTTGATCGAACAGTACATCACATGCAAGACGAAGCAGCTAATTTCCCTGATCCTAACGACCGCGCCACACAAGAATCTGAATTCAGTCTTGAGCTCAGAACCCGTGATCGCGAGCGTAAACTGATCAAGAAAATCGATGAATCAATCATCCTTCTTGATACTGAAGAATATGGATATTGTGAATCATGTGGCATTGAGATTGGTGTTCGTCGTCTGGAAGCAAGGCCTACTGCGACTCAATGTATTGACTGCAAGACACTGGATGAAATCCGGGAAAAAACACGCGGTTAAGTAAACTCACTGTGGTTTAATCAGACGCCAGGATATTATCTAATCGGGCGTCTGGTTAAATATATTGCTTTGTTCACCAAACCTTTATCGTCTTTGTTGACTATATAATTTTAACGCAAAGATCGCAGAGGACGCGGAGAACGCAAAGAAAGACTTTTCTGTAAATAGACCTAGGTGAAGCATTGTATCCGTATATATCAAATACACATCTTATAACTCTGCGTCCTCTGCGTCCTCTGCGTTACTAATATCCAGCTCAATAAATAAAATACCATTCAATCCACCCTGCCATAATTCAATAACAATATTCACCCCCCATATTGTCAGACAACCTTAGTAATGTAACAATCAATCTCATGACCTATACAGGCCGCTTTGCACCATCACCTACAGGCCCACTCCACATGGGCTCACTCGTGACCGCTGTTGCCAGTTATTGTCAGGCTAAATCACAACAGGGGCGATGGTTACTCCGTATAGAAGACCTGGATCCACCAAGAGAGGTAGCCGGTGCCACAAACGATATTATTCACACGCTGGAGGCCTGTGGTTTTGAGTGGGATGGCGAAATCACCTATCAAAGCCAGCGAGCACCACTCTACAAACAAGTACTGAAACAACTCGAACTTTCCGGGCTCAGTTATCCATGCGGCTGTAGCCGTAATGACATAGCACTAACAGGCACGCAGACCGCTCTTGGTGTGCGTTATCCCGGCACTTGCCGACAAGGTCTCCCTGAAGACAAACCTGCCCGTTCTATTCGAATAAAAACAACAACAGAGCCGATCTCGTTTATTGACAAAATACAGGGCAAAACAAATCTAGACCTTGATAAGGATACAGGCGATTTTGTCATACGACGAGCCGATGGTCAGTTTTCATATCAGCTTGCTGTTGTGGTCGATGATGCCTTGCAAAATATCACCGAAGTCGTTCGTGGTAACGATCTGCTTGACCTGACCACAAGACAAATATATCTGCA
>JAADHQ010000066.1 GCA_013151795.1 Gammaproteobacteria bacterium
AAAAGGATAGATTAATGCGATTTTTATTTATATTTTTTCTGATGTGTGGTTCAGTTTCAGCTGCAGAAAAAGGCGTTGATGCGCTTGAGCAGTTTCATCAGAAGGTGACATCACTACAGGGTGAATTTGTACAGGTATTACTGGATGCTGATGCAAACAAGGTTCAGGAATCAAGTGGCCTTGTCTGGATAAAGCGCCCTGGTTTGTTCAGGTGGGAGTATAATAAACCCTACCCGCAAATTATTGTAGCCGATGGAAATCGTATCTGGATATACGATCCTGAACTGGAACAGGTAACAGTGAGAAAAGAGGAAGATGCAATTGGTAGTGCGCCCGCTCTTGTATTAAGTGGACGGCACCCATTAAATAAAGATTTTAATATAAAAGAATTGAATCGTAATGATGGTTATGCATGGGTTAGTCTGACGCCAAAAAAAGAAGATGCTGATTTTTCTGAAATAGCAGTGGCGTTTAAGGGTAAGGTAATTTCAGTTCTGGAATTAAAAGATAAATTAGGTCAACGTACCAAAATTATTTTTAAAGGCCTGAAAATCAATGCGCTCACTGATGAATCACGATTTAAATTTGTAATACCGCCCGGAACAGATGTCATCGGTGCTGATCCGCCTCAGTAAAATGTATCATAATAACTTCAATGCCTTCTTCTGATAATCATAAACAAGACTTTAGACCATTAGCTGACCGTATGCGTCCTCAGGATCTGAATCAGGTCGTTGGTCAGGCTCATTTGCTTGGTGAAGGGAAAAGTTTACGGCAGGCGCTGGATGCAGGCCATATGCATTCAATGTTGTTCTGGGGGCCGCCCGGTACGGGAAAAACCACATTGGCTCGTATTATTGCGCAGCAGGCAGAAGCAGAGTTTGTAAGTCTTTCAGCGGTATTGTCAGGTGTAAAGGATATTCGACAAGCCATTGAACAAGCCAAATTGAACAGAGAAGTCCATCAACGTGCTACTATTTTATTTGTTGATGAAGTACATCGGTTCAATAAATCACAGCAAGATGCTTTTTTACCGCATGTTGAAGATGGCACCATTACCTTTATCGGTGCCACGACAGAAAACCCTTCATTTGAATTAAATAATGCATTGTTGTCGCGAGTGCGTGTTTACGTCTTAAAAAGTATACAGCCTGACCATATCGTCAGCTTGATTGAATATGCATTATTAAATAAATTGAATGGACTGGGTAGCAGACAAATTCAAATGTCTGATGCGGCAAAAACCATGTTAGCGAAAGCGGCTGATGGTGATGCCCGTTATGCCTTGACGATGCTGGAAATAGCAGCTGATATAGCAGAGAGCGAAGACGGGATTGAAAAAATTGATGTAACGACAGTTGAAGAAGTAGTAAGCAATGGAGTACGAAGATTCGATAAGGGAGGCGATATATTTTATGAACAAATTTCTGCCCTTCACAAATCGATAAGGGGCTCATCACCTGACGCATCGTTGTACTGGCTGGCTTGTATGCTGGAGGGTGGCTGTGATCCGGTCTATATCGCGCGCAGGCTTGTTCGCATGGCAAGCGAGGATATAGGCAACGCAGATCCTCGTGCCATGCAAATCACACTCAATGCATGGGATATACAAGAGCGTCTGGGTAGCCCGGAAGGTGAACTGGCATTGGCGCAGGCAGTTACATATCTGGCATGTGCGGCAAAGAGTAATGCTGTGTATATGGCGTATAAAGCAGCAAGAAAAGATGCCAGTCAGCGTGGTTCACTGGATGTTCCCATGCACTTACGTAATGCTCCGACAAAATTAATGAAAAATATGGATTACGGTAAACAATACCGATATGCCCATGATGAGCCTGATGGTTATGCCGCAGGTGTTCACTATTTCCCTGATGAAATGACGGATACCCGTTATTATTATCCAGTGGACAGGGGGCTTGAGATCAAAATAGCAGATAAACTTGAATATCTGAGAAGTCTGGACAAAAAGCAGCCGGAAAAAAGGTAAATTCCACTGAAAATAGGTACAATAAACCCCATGTATATCAGTAACCTGGAAATGAGTCTGTGATCAAGATTTTAGCCATTGCCTCAGGCGGTGCATTAGGTGCTGTGCTCAGATACCTGTTGTCGAGTGGTACGCATATGCTGGTTGGTCGCGGGTTTCCTTACGGCACTTTGCTGGTTAACGTTGTTGGTTGTTTTAGTATGGGTATTTTATATATTCTGTTTTTGGAAAGATTATCGATTGGCCCTGAATGGCGTGCGGCATTACAGATCGGGCTGCTGGGTGCATTGACAACATTTTCTACCTTTTCAATGGAAACATTATTATTATTTGAAAATGGCGAAGCTCAAAAGGCCCTGATAAATATTATACTGAGTGTATTTCTGGCACTGGCTGCAACATGGGCAGGCATGATTATAGGACGACAGATATGAATTCAATGACAATGGCACGTATCTACCTGACTGAAAAGTCTGCACACATGGAAAAATTACTGACTTTATTACATGAAGTTGAAAAAGTTAAAGGTGTGACCGTTCTCCGTGCTATTAGCGGCTACGGTGAATCCGGTGAAGTACATTCAGCCAGTTTAATTGATATGTCATTAAACTTGCCGGTTATTATTGAGTTTTTTGATGAAACAAAAAAGGTGCAGGAGATCATTTCTCACTTGCAGGAAAATATTAAACCCGGTCATATTGTTAGTTGGCCTGTAGATGTCAGCATGTAAGGAAAGTAGTGTAGATTATGTTAGACCCTAAATTATTAAGAGCAGATTTACAGTCAATTGCTGATCAACTTAAACGCCGTAATTTTGATCTGGATGTTAATGGTATTGCTGCGCTCGAAGAAAAACGCAAGGCAATTCAAATTAAAACCCAGGAACTGCAAAATGAGCGAAATACAAAATCAAAATCAATAGGCAAGGCAAAGTCAGCGGGTGAAGATATTCAACCTCTCCTTGATGAGGTAGCCGACCTGGGTGATGCCATGAAACAGGCGCAGTCAGAATTGTCAGAATGTCAGGAAGCATTGCAAGCCATTTATCTGGAAGTCCCCAATTTACTTGATAAAACTGTCCCTGATGGAAACAGTGAAGATGATAATGTCGAGGTAAGAACCTGGGGTGAAAAAAAGGTATTTGATTTTGAAATAAAAGATCATATTGAACTGGGTGAAGCAAAAGGCCAGCTGGATTTTGAAACAGCGGCAAAAATAACAGGTTCACGTTTTGTTGTGTTGAATGGCCCGTTAGCTAAATTACACCGGGCTTTGATACAGTTTATGATGGATGTTCATACAACCGAACATGGATATGAAGAGGTTTATGTTCCCTATCTGGTTAATGCAGACAGCTTGCATGGTACAGGACAACTGCCCAAATTTTCTGAAGATTTATTTGCCCTTAAAGGCGAGCAGGAGTTTTATTTAATTCCTACTGCAGAGGTTCCTGTTACCAATATTGTCAGGGACAGTATTATTGATGCAGAAAAATTACCGATAAAGTTTACGGCACATACACCCTGTTTTCGTTCTGAAGCAGGGTCATATGGTAAAGATACACGTGGCCTGATTCGTCAGCATCAGTTTGAGAAAGTAGAAATGGTGCAAATGGTCAAACCTGAAGATTCATCACAGGCGCTGGAAGACCTCACAGGACACGCTGAAAATATCCTGAAAAAATTGGGATTGCCTTACAGGGTAGTTATTTTGTGTGCGGGTGATGTGGGGTTCTCATCAGTAAAAACCTATGACCTGGAAGTCTGGTTACCCGGACAGGATAAATACAGGGAAATATCTTCATGCAGCTGCTTCGA
>JAADHQ010000109.1 GCA_013151795.1 Gammaproteobacteria bacterium
AAACCTTTGATTCGAACGCCATCTTTTATTTATCAATTCCGCCTTCCGTATATGCGCAGGTAGGGCGTTCACTTGCGGTAGCAGGTTTAAATAATGAGTCGTCCGGATGGCGGCGCCTGATAATTGAAAAACCGTTTGGTTATGATGGCGAGAGTGCAGAGATTCTTGATAAGTCATTGCACCGTGATTTTCAGGAAAGGCAAATTTTTCGTATTGACCATTATCTGGGTAAAAGCATGGTGCAGAATGTACTGGTATTTCGTTTTGCAAACCTCATGCTGGAGCCATTATGGAACCGTAACTATATTGATCATATCCAGATAACCCATTCAGAAGATCAGGGCATCGCAGGGCGCGCAGGCTATTATGATAATGCCGGTGCATTACGCGATATGTTACAAAGTCATTTATTGCAGATGCTGACCCTGGTAGCGATGGAACCACCACCGGCGCTGGATGCGGAATCATTACGCGATGAAAAGGTGAAAGTTCTTAAATCCATCAGGCCGATCCCTAAAAATGCAGTGCATGCGCATGCTTTCAGAGCTCAATATGCTGCCGGTAAATCAGGTAATGAATCAATACAGGGTTATCTGGAAGAAGAGGGAATAGAACCGAATAGCACAACTGAAACCTTTGCATCCTTGAAATTGTATATTGATAACTGGCGATGGCGTAATGTGCCATTTTATTTACGCACCGGTAAACGGATGGCAAAAAATAGCTCATTGATCAGTATTCGTTTCAAACATCCACCGCAACAGCTATTCAGGCAGTCGCAGATAGAACAATTGAAACCGAACTGGATTGTGCTTGGTATATCGCCACATGAATGTATGCGTATAGAAATGCAAACCAAGCAAGCCGGGCTGGAAATGCTCACGCAAACAACACAACTGGATGCCAGCAGTTGCTCCTCAACGGACATGAATATTGATGCTTATGAAGGTTTGTTGCTGGATGTTATGGAAGATGATCATTCGCTATTTCTTCGATACGATGAAATTAAATGGGCATGGGAAGTAATGGACCCTATATTAAAGGTATGGTCAACCGAGCGTGATTATATTCATACCTACCCTGCGGGCACCTGGGGCCCATGGGAAGCGAACCGTATATTTGACCGGGAAGATCAGTACTGGAGAAATTCACTGGACGACAGTGATACACATTAAGATAACAGCAAGGCCTTAATAAATAAAAGAAGTTTATAATGATTAAAGAGATTATTGAAGGAAATGAAGTTGACCTGAAATCGCCGGAATTTTATATTAACCGCGAACTAAGCCTGATTGAATTTAACCGCCGGGTGTTAGAGCAGGCAAAGATTGAAGACACACCACTACTGGAACGATTACGTTTTTTATGCATATCAAGTACAAATCTGGATGAGTTTTTTGAAATTCGTGTATCAGGGCTAAAACATAAAACAGATACCGAGCTGGTAGGTGTAGGGCTGGACGGATTGTCATCACAGGATGCACTGATAGAAATCAGGGTGCGTGTAGAACAATTAATAGAAGCACAATACGAGACGCTCAATGAAGTGTTATTGCCACAACTGGAGCAGGAAGGGATTCGTTTTATCCGCCGTTCAGAATGGAACGAAGAACAATCTGAATGGCTGTATAAATATTTTCAGGACTCATTGCTGCCAGTATTGACGCCCATGGGCCTAGACCCTGCGCACCCGTTCCCTCGTATATTAAACAAGACATTGTCGTTTATTATTTCACTGGAAGGTAAGGATGCCTTTGGCCGTAATTGCGACATGGCAGTCGTACAAGCACCACGTTCATTGCCACGTTTGATTCAGATACCCGATTCAATAAATAATACAGGCAAGCATGACTTTGTATTTCTGTCATCAATTATTCATGCCTATGTCGATGAATTATTTCATGGCATGAAAGTGAAAGGCACATTTCAGTTACGCATTACGCGCAACAGTGATCTATTTGTAGATGAAGAAGAAGTTAATTTATTGCGTGCGATGGAGGGTGAATTATTGTCGCGCCGATATGGTGACATTGTACGAATAGAAATAGATAAAGATGCGCCTGATGATATTGTTCATTTTCTGCTTAAAAATTTCAATATTAATGAGAGTCTGATTTATAAAGTTAATGGCCCGGTTAACCTTGGACGGTTAATGCAGATATGCAACCTCGATGGCCGTGGTGATTTACGTTATCCAGCATTTACCCCCAAAGTACCTGGCAAGCTTGGCAAAGGCAGTGATATCTTTGCAGTGCTTCGCAAGCAGGATATATTGTTGCATCATCCGTATGAGTCATTTAAGCCTGTGGTTGATTTGTTACGCCAGGCGGCCGTAGATTCAAAAGTGCTGGTTATCAAGCAAACTTTATATAGAACAGGGCCAGACTCGATTGTGGCCGATGTGTTGGTAGAGGCTGCGCGTGCGGGTAAAGAAGTTATTGTCGTTATTGAAATACGCGCGCGGTTTGACGAGGCAGATAATATTGCACTGGCAAATCGGTTACAAGAAGCAGGTGCACATGTGGTTTATGGCGTGGTGGGTTATAAAACACACGCAAAAATGATGTTGATTGTCAGGCGTGAAGGAAAAGTGCTGAGAAATTATGTGCACATGGGTACAGGTAATTACCACCCGGTTACCGCACAGGTGTATACCGATTATGGTTTATTTACCAGCGACGCAAAAATTGGAGAAGACGTACACAAGGTGTTCATGCAATTGACCAGTTTAGGCAAGGTGAGTAAATTGCATAAATTATTACAAGCGCCATTTACCTTGCATGCAGCGTTATTAAAGAAAATAAACAATGAAACCAGTAATGCAAGCAAAGGAAAGCCAGCACGAATCATTGCAAAAATGAATGCATTGATAGAGCCTGGTATTATACAGGCACTTTATAGAGCTTCAATAGCCGGGGTTAAAATTGAATTAATAGTGCGCGGGGTCTGCAGTTTAAGACCCGGCATTCCGGGTGTGTCAGAAAACATACAAGTGCGGTCCATTGTTGGCCGCTTTCTGGAGCATACCAGGGTATTTTATTTTCAGAATAAAGATGAGCCGGAAGTATATTGCTCAAGTGCCGACTGGATGGAAAGAAACATGTTCCACCGGGTAGAGATCTGTTTCCCGATACAGACAAAACGAATCAGCAATGAGATCATCAAACACCTTGAATATTGCCTGAAAGATAATAAACAAAGCTGGATATTACAGTCAGATGGAAGTTATCAGCGTCTTGAAAATGATGAAGAGCCTTTTGTAGCACAAGAGCAGTTACTGGAAGACCTGTCGAAGCATTAATGTTTTTTTAATGATTGTTTCAACGCAAAGGCGCGAAGACGCAGAGGGCGCAAAGGTTTAAATCAGGTTGGTGGGAATAGAGGCTCAGCTATCAGGCGCTTTTGTAGTTTATTTTATTTCGGGTGGTAGTTTAAACGCCAAGTAGAGGTAAGTGTTTGATGTTGTGATAGTTGAGTGAAAGAGCAATGCAGTGTTTTACTTCCTTGACGGGTAATTCGTCATTTATATTAAATACAATGGCTCTGTTCCCGTCAAAAGTCAATGTGTCACTATATAGTTCTCTGAAAGTGTCGACCAGTTTTGTTTTGCAGTGAAAATACAAGGCGTATTTGTCCGGGTTTGATTTTATCCGGTTCATTCTTATCGTGCTACCGCCTTTTATAAGATAACTCGGTTCACCCCATTTTAATGTTTCAGTTTTAATTCTTTATGGTTTTCTGCTGCTGTATCCAGAACGAGTTGGCGTAGTTGTAGTAATTTTTCCCTGATAGCTTTCGGATGCGCATCAAACACTTCAGAGACATTTCGGTTTTTAATGTTATTGGTTTGATCGGTCATTGGAGAGTAATCATCATCTTAAAGGTTTTGCAGTATGTTCGTAGCATGGGTTATTAATGAAGCAAGATTGTCGCTAGCGGTATTCGAGTTTGTAACCGGCTTTATCAAGACAGGCTTGCTCGTTTTGTAAGTCACTTTGTGTTAATGGATGGTCATCCAGCCAGTTTTCTGAAAAAGATAAATTGATATTTTTTTTATGAACTTTTAGATGCGGTATTTCAGTATTGTCAGTATGCCGGCTACGAGACAATAAGACAGCCAGGCGCAGAAGAATGATCAGCCTTTTGCCCATGTGTTTGTTGTCAGTGCTGAAGTCATCCAGCAGTTCCATATTCAGGCTGTGCCGATGTAATCGTATCAAGGTTGCCAGCAGGGCCTATTTTCTTTGGAAAACCCCATAAGGTCTGCATTGCTTACCATGTATTCACCGTGTCGGTGATATTGGTTATGGGCGATACTAAGACCCACTTCGTGTAATGTTGCTGCCCATTGGCAATATTTCAGGGCCTCAGGGGTTTTACTAAACCATTCCTTTTCTGCCTGTTGATATAATTCGATGGCAGTATTTTTGACCTGTGTACCATGTCTGCGATCAATTACAAAACGTTCTGCAAATTTTTCTATGCTTTCAGAGCGGGAGTCATTATTTTGATTGCGGCCAATGAGGTCGTAAAGGATACCTTCACGTAAAGCCCCATCAGATACGCGCATAAGTTTTATGTTAAAGGCATCAAAAATAGATTGCAGCACAACAATGCCACCAATGATAACGGGTTTGCGTTCATTTTTGAGGCCTTTAAGATCAATATTATCAATGTCACCTGCTTTGATAACGTGTTCCATTATATAAGTTAATGATTTTTGCGTAATACCAAAATCAGCCAGGTTCTCTTCTCTTGTTATTTTTTCAATGGCGCGGATAGTACCAGAGGCTCCGATTGTGTTTTCCCAGCCCAGATTATTATAGGACTTAATATAAGGCTCCAGTTCCGTCATGCTGTACATCAAGGCTTTTTTGACACGTTTTTTGCTTATTTTCCCATCGGCAAAAAATCGTTTGGTGGTGTTTACGCAGCCCATGTAAAGACTCTCAAGCGAAATAGTCCGGTAACGTTCACCGATTATTATTTCGGTGCTACCACCACCAATATCAACAACCAGACGTCGAGTGTCGTCACTGTCGATGTTATGTGCAACGCCGGAATAGAGTAGCCGGGCCTCTTCAATGCCGGAAATAATTTCGATGGGTTGCCCTAAAAGTTTTTCAGCCTTGCGCATAAAGGTTCTGGAGTTTTTGGCCTGGCGTAAAGTATTGGTGCCCACAATGCGCACAACATCAGCGTGCAAGTGTGCAATGCGTTCACCAAATCGAGACAGGCATTCCAGTGCGGTTTTCATCATTTCCGGGGTGATATTGTTTTTTTCATCAAGCCCGGACGCAAGGCGAACCATTTCCCGTAGTCGATCGAGGATAATAATTTGCCCGTCTTCATGGCGGCCTACAATCATGTGAAAACTGTTGGAGCCAAGATCAATTGCGGCAAATATATTGGGCATAAATATCCGTTTTTACTTATTACAGGCGCAAAACCCGATTAAAAAAAGACGCAAGGTTTGTGTGACAAAACCAGTTAACATCATGTTTACATGGTATCAGGATGGGCTGCGCGATCAAGTCGCCAGATCAATTTTCCAGCAGGTCGAACGCCGGTTACAGGGTATTGTGATTGATGTTTTCCGTAGAGTACTTCTTTAACCATTGATTGTTTGTCTTTACCTTTTACCAATACGAGCACACGTTCAGCTTTGTTGATAGCCGGGTAGGTCAGGCTGATTCTCCAGCTGTTCATTTGAGCAATAAAAACAGCGGCGGCCGTTTTTACCTTCTCCTGTAAGATATCTGTGCCAGGAAATAGTGATGCAGTGTGGCCATCATTACCCATTCCCAGTAAGACAAGATCAAATCGGTCAATCAGGGATATCTCGTTTGCATATTGTGCCGCGCAGGCTTCAGCGGTTTCGTAATGGGTAGGAACAGGGTGGATATTCTCTGCAGGTACGGGCGCATGATCAAACAAGGCGCGTTTTGCCATTAAATAGTTACTGTCCTTGTGGTCATGCGGCACCATGCGTTCATCGCCGAAATAAAAGTGGCTATGTTGCCAGGGCATGTTATTCAGACATAAAGGCGAGCTCAATGTTTCATATAATTGTTTGGGTGTCAAACCACCCGCTAAAGCGATATTAAATATGCCATTTCGATCGACGCATTCGGTAGCATAGGCGCAGATATCCATAGCAGTCTCTTGAAACAGGGTTTCTGTATTTTCTGAGACCAGTATCTGGTCAGGTTTATAGGGCATGATTTATCTTTATTGTTAGCAGATTATAATTTAACAATAGACAAGCCTGTTTTGCGGGTCAAGCCTGTTTTGTCTGGAAGCAATATATGCTGTAATGGCATATTGAAATTTATCCGGTGTAACAGACCTTAATGCATATTCATATTCTTGGTGTTTGTGGAACATTCATGGGTGGTATTGCCTTGTTGGCAAGGCAGGCAGGCCATGAAGTCAGTGGGTCGGATGAAAATGTATACCCGCCAATGAGTACACAATTACAGGAACAAGGCATCGAGCTGATGCAGGGCTTTGACCCGGCGCATCTGGACTGCGAGCCAGATATGGTTGTCGTGGGTAATGTCATGAGCAGAGGTAATGCCATGATTGAGACGATATTAAATAAAGGTATCCCTTATACGTCTGGCCCCCAATGGCTGTCAGAACATGTCCTGGGCGATCGTTGGGTGCTGGCTGTGGCCGGCACACACGGTAAAACCACAACCAGCAGCATGCTTGCCTGGATACTGGAGTATGCAGGCCTGAAACCGGGTTACCTGATTGGTGGCATCCCGAAAAACTTCGGCTTGTCCGCTCGTTTTGGCGAGTTACCCTTTTTTGTCGTAGAGGCAGATGAATATGACACAGCGTTTTTCGATAAACGCTCAAAGTTTGTGCATTATCATCCAAGAACACTGGTCATGCATAACCTGGAATTTGATCATGCCGATATTTTTGAAGACCTGCAGGCCATACAAAAACAGTTTCATCATCTTGTCCGCACCGTGCCCGGAGAAGGTTTGATAGTCAGTAATGCCGAATCACCCGCTCTGGATGAAGTGCTGGAAAAAGGCTGCTGGACGCCAGTAGAAAAGACACATTGTTACAGTGACAGCAATGAAGGCTGGAGTGCACGCAACGTAAGTGCAGACGGTAGCCAGTTTGATTTGTATTATAATAATGATTTACAAGGCAGTTTAAACTGGCAATATCTGGGCTTGCATAATGTGAGTAATGCTATCGCTGCCATTGCCGCGGCACGCCATGCGGGTGTTCCGGTAAAACATTCACTGGATGCCTTGCATAAATTTGAAGGCATTAAACGACGACTTGAATTGCGAGCAGATGTAAACGATATACGTTTATATGATGATTTTGCTCATCATCCCACGGCTATAAAAACAACACTGGCAGGGTTACGCGGACATGTCGGCGATAATAAAATATGGGTGCTACTGGAGCCGCGGTCCAACACCATGCGACTAGGTGTGCATAAAGAAGTATTGGCCGACGCCTTAATGCTTGCTGACAATATCTGTTTGTACGAACCGGCAGACATGGACTGGGATCTGGGAAAAGTAAAGGAAAGCCTGGGCGATAAAGCGACGCTTTATAATGATATAGATACCATCGTTAGTGACGTACAGCAACATGTAAAACCGGGTGATCATATACTGGTTATGAGTAATGGGGGCTTTGGCGGCATTCATGTAAAACTGGAAGACATGTTGAAATCGATATAATGTTATATAGAGTAATACTCCAGCACTGCGATGCCTTACGGGCAATGACAGTGCATTGATGACAGGAAGAAACGAGAACCCTATGAAATATAAACCTGCAAATATATGTCTGGCCATGACGGGCGCATCCGGCATTCAATATGCATTAAAATTATTGAAA
>JAADHQ010000056.1 GCA_013151795.1 Gammaproteobacteria bacterium
GCAATAATACAAGATAGTCCAGTGTATCTGCCCTCGCCTTTTTTATATCGGTAACATGCCCATGACCCGGGTAAGTTGATCGTTGGCTTTCACTTTCTGGTATTTAATTGCTGCACGACTGGCAATGATGCATGCACCCAGCGATTTAAAATAACTGTTTCCGAGCCAGCGCTGATCTTCGCCTCCTGAATTGATCACCAGAACAACGGGCTGGTCAGTGATGGTCTTGATGGTATCGTGAATGTATCTGGCCGCTTTATAACTCGCACCCGGATCAATCAGAATAACACCTTCATTTGTAACTATAATGCCAAAGGTTGCATTTGTGCCAAAGTTCCATTTTGACATGGGTCCGCGTTGCCCCACCAGTGCGTAGACATTATCGGTTACTTTCTGGACTTCAAGTTTTTTTTGCAGGCTCGGCCAATGCTTGTAGTAAAAAACCTGATAATAAAATAAACCAGATAATGCGCATACCTGCTCCTAGTATTCAATAATAAAAAAGTATTCGTTAAGCAAATACAAGCCGGTTACGACCAGCACAATACCTGCTATTATTTCCAGCCCTCTCTGGTGGCGTGAAAGTATTTGCAGGGAATCGAGCCAACCCATACTCCAGGCGCCCAGAATAATCGGTATGCTGCGCCCGAGTGCAAAGGCGAGTAGCAGTGCAAAACCAAAACCGACGGAACCGATCGCAGCACTGGCCGTCAGGGTGACCAGCAAGGCCGGGGTGCAGAATGGACACACAGCAACAGAGAATGGGATACCCAGCAAAAAGGCACCCCATATTCCTGTAACCATGTGGCCTTTTACACCAAACCAGCGAAGGCGGATATTAAGGACACCTGACCATATCAACCCCATCGTAATCAGTAGCGGTCCCAGTAAAAGCCCCCACTCACGGCCCATTACATTTTTCACCCATTCTCCACCCAATGCCGCTGCCACGCCAAGGGTTGCATGCGTTATCAGCATGCCGGTTACAAAGGCGCTGCCCATGAGTATGGCTCGACGTTCTTCATGCGCCCGGGTAACGTAGGCCAACATCATCGGGATGGATGCGAATGACACGGGGTTGAAACTGAATATAAAACCTGCCAGAAAAGCAATGCCAATACCTGCCCAGCTTGCTGTTTGCAGTGACTCCCTGAGTATGTGAGTGTTGATGTCCAGTGCGGGCACCAGTAGATACAACGCGGCAGTCAAAAGCAGAATTGCTGTCAGCCAGGGGCTGGCCTTTGCCGCCCGGTTTAGTAGTTGTCGTGCATCATCATGAATACCCTTGTATGAGGCGATTACCATCGGCAAGGTAAACATGGTTGCAAATAACAGGCCTGCCAATATGGCTACAGTTATGGAACCTGCCATCAGCGACATTCCACCAATTACCAGTACCAGTGGTACTGTGCATGCGGGTAATGTAAGCCCCAGTTGCAAGGCAAAAGGCAATTTTTTTCCACCAGGAACCAGTTTGAAAAATTCAAGATGCGGTATGGGTAAATAGATAAACCGGGAAACCACATACACAACGGCTAGTAATGCCAAAATAATGCTGGGAGTGTAGGCACCCCACTGGGGCGGATCAAACAGAAATACGGTTACCGTAAACAGCGTTACCAGCAAGACCGTTCGGGAAAGCCAGACTGTCAGCAGGTTCTGGCAACATTTTTTGCCATCCGCTTTATTGGCATGCACCGAAAATAATGTATGTGTTGCAATTGTGCAGGGTTCAAAAAAAGCCAGCAACCCTAATAGCGAGGCCGTCAGTAGTAACAGGGGTATCAAGCTTGATCTCCATTACCGCCTGAACTCAGTCGTCTTTCCAGTTCTGCCCGCAGTTTACTGGCAGATGGCAGACTGGTATAAACCAGTTTGCCGTTAATAGCGATAGATGGTGTGGAAAGGACGCCCAGCTCAACGGCATGATCGATTTCATCAAGCACATTAACTTCGCGCCACTGGATTTTATCATTACCCAGCTCCTCTACCAGTTTGCGTAAAACATGCTTGGCATGTCCACATTTGCTGCAACCGGGTGAAGCAAAAACCTCTAGCTTGATTGTCATTTTTAAAACCCTGCTAATACTATTATTTAAATGTACTGATCACCGCAATACAAACGATGATTAAATATCCAGCCAGATACGAAGTGGTAACAAGAGATAAGCCGCTGCAAAACCAATGGCCCAGATGGTAACCGATGTCCAGTAAATACGTTTGTTCCATTTGTGTGCAATGCTGCAGGCCTGGCCCAGTTCCTTGTCTGTCGGGCAACTGCGCCCTGGACGGAACATTAACCAGCCGGAAACAAGTAGCATAAGACCGGAAAAGGCAAATACCCATATCTTGTGTTGACTTAGTGTGATCAGAAAAGGAAATGTGCTGGTCATTGCAACAACTGTTGCACCCATGCCCAGAGTGACAAAAATAATAGGCAGTGCACAACATATCAGTGTTCCTGTTGTGGTAAACAAGGTAAAGATGGTGACCCCCTTACCTGTGTCTGATGTTTTGTCAGCCATTACTTCCTGATTGCTCATAGCGTATTACCCTGTTACATACTTATAGTTTAAAGTGATTTTTTCTTCATGCTACGATAGGTGAATCCTGAATCGTTGAACAATTTTTTCATCCTGTCTTCTGTCAGACTTTTACCCTCTGTTATTTCAACTTTTACCAGACCTTTATTAAGGTCGACGCTGATATTGGATGTACCTTCAATGGCCTTGAGTTTCTTTTCGATACCATAGGCACAGAATGGGCAAGCCAGACCATCAACACGCATTTCATATTGTGTTCCGGCTGCCTGTGCGGTTTGTATCATTAAAATGCTCATTGCAATTGCCAGTATAATTTTTTTCATCGTTTTTACCTCACTGTGTCATTAATGTGTTTGTTACATGTGCCATTCAAATGTTACTTTGGCTCGATAATCAGATTCTGGCTGATTACCATTTAAGTTGCTTGTTATTGGGATCTGGACACCTGCCTTGATAGCAAAGTTACGTTTGGTCCAAAAAATACCGGGAGAGATAAACCATTCTGTTCCACCGGTATTGGCAAGACTGGTTCCGTTAAGGCCAGCCTTTTGACCATATTCACCATTCAATTCCAGTAGCCAGACGGTATCGGGTTCAAGATACCCGGTTGGTGTCGGGCGAATACCGCCAACAAAGTCCAACAGGATTTTATCGCCACGATTCACACCGGCATTGTTCTTGCCATTGAAACGATAACGGATACTGCTCCAGCGATACCATTTACGGCCTTCGTAACCATAAGTCAGACCTAGAATTGTATCGGTTGTTCCTTTATCCAGAGCTGGTGTCTTTGAACTGCTTGCTGTATCAGTAATAACCTTCATAAAAACAGCAGCTGACTCCTGTAAACCAAGTGAATCCTTGCGCCAGAAACGGTACTTTGTAAACACAGACAAATCGCTCATGCCGTTACTGGTGTTTGCACCGTTATCTTTAAGTGCATAGGGTATGTTTACACCAAGCGCCCAATCTCCCGTAATACCATAGGTTACTTGTAGCCCTATCTCCTGTTCTTTGTTTGAGGCCGCTTTCGATGAGTCAATGTCGAGTGCAGCTTCAAATCCATCTTTGAACAGGACATGTGGCCCGATACCAAATATTGGATCATGTGCCATGGCCGTTGTACCAGAAAGGCTTGTTAACACGGCCAAACTACATACGGTATAGTTAATATTGTTCAAAATATTG
>JAADHQ010000080.1 GCA_013151795.1 Gammaproteobacteria bacterium
TCTGGTAACGAGTTTATCCGCCGCTTCCTGTTGCATGTGTTACCCAAAGGGCTGATGCGTCTCAGGCATTATGGCTTTTTAGCCAACTGCTGTCGGGCGAAGAAACTTGCGCGTATCCGGGTGGCACTTGAGCAAGACAGTAAACCCACCAAGCCACACGTGGCAAACGATAGCGCGAACGCTATTGAAGAATACCCGTGTCCGAAGTGTCACCAGGGCATGATGCGTGTGATAACGCTGCTGCCACCGGTACGCTGGACAGGTCACTGACCTGACTGACGCAGGCCAGTGACACACCGTGTACCTTGTCCCGGGCGACAGGCTTGCCTGGCGGTAACGCTCGGATGGAACACAGGAAAAGGGATTAAGATGTCTGAATATTGACGTTCACAGGAGGCATGATGCACGACTAATCACACAAACCCCTGCCTTCAGCACCCCGTTTTACCCGGGCAGTCTTCGACAAGCCGGGGTATGGCGAATACAATCCCCTCTATATAAGGAGAGTTGCACTCCGTACGCAGCTTAGTCCAACAGACATTTATCCGTCATGCGCTGCACAACGGATAAATGCTTATACGTTATGCAATCAAATAAGACCCATGGGTATGTAAACTAGGTATGGAACTCGTCACTGTAATGCACGATTTATGTGAAAATGACAAATATCGTTTTCATCTTGCAAAAACAACAACGAATGGCAATCGCCCCATAGATGCACTAACAAAATCAGATGGTGAATGGCTTAGATGGCAAGTTTATAGAGGCAAAGCTAAAGAAAGATTCACTGTTGATTATATCGTTAGCTTTGCCCAATTATCAGGTAATAAATTCTTGTTTGGCGGAGTGTTTCAAATAACAAGTAGAAAATCAGATAAATACAAAGTCAAATACATAGAAAAATATAATGATTTGATTGGAAGACTAATACTAGAGTACACGGGTAATAATACGAGAGCCACGGTGTTCAGGCCTAGTCATATTTATGAGAATTCAAAAATTTCTGGCATTTACGAATATAGGTTTAAAGGTGAACCGTTTGTGTCCTTTGAGGAAATTAATCATAATTTTAGCGCCATAGAAATTATCATAAAAAACACCCTTCCTGATTGGAAGGTGGCCCTAAGTAGCGTATCTGGTGTTTATCTACTTTCAGATCAAAAAACAGGAAAACATTACGTAGGCTCTGCTTACGGTTCCAACGGAATCTGGGGGCGGTGGTGTAATTATGTGAATAACTATCATGGTTCAAATGAAGAGTTAGTCGAGCTGTTCAATGAAAAGAGTGAATCATATTTTCGTAAATATTTTATGTTTTCAATTCTAGAAGTTCTTTCATCTTCAATGCCAAAAGATGAAGTAATAAAAAAAGAGTCGCTCTGGAAGAGAAAATTACTTTCTAAAGAGTATGGATATAATTGTAACTAATGCATAACAAAAGCACCCAGTACGCCTCTTCGGGGCCGGACGCGCAAACACCGCGTGCCGCTGGTGCAGATCGTTAGGCGGTAAATAGAGAGGCAATAGCATGTCTGAATCAAAATCTGAGATTGAACCAAAATATGAGCTTCTTATCCGGGAGCTCGTGACTAAGATACTTACGGGATGGCTAATGACAGCAACGGTTATAGGTGGTGGTATAGCTGCGTATCTCTACAATGACGTTAAATCAGATGCGAAAGCCCAAGCCACGAAGGAGGCGCGAGATACATTTAAAGACCTTAATGTTATGGATCAAGTAATTGAAGCAAAGGTACTCGCCTCAACATTATCGGCTACAGTAGATAATGTTAAAAAGCAGGCTATGGCGGTTTCTGACACTACTAAAGAAATTAATAGAACGCTTTCTAGTGCTCAGTCAGCAGCAGAATTTTCTGCCAAACTTGATATAGCGGTAAGTGAGCTATCTAAAGATTTAAATTTTCAGAAAAAAGTTAGCGATAATCTTAGTATGGCAATACTAGCCATAGATCCTGCTACTGGGAATAGTGTCCAGATTAACACAGCAGACGTTGCAGTAGGAGAATGGCAAAAGGGATTCTATTGTCCTGTTGGGCACTATGTTTGCGGTGTCAATGTTAAACTTGATAACAGAACAACATTCTTTAAGGATGGTGTCGGTATAAGTGGTTTAAAAATGCTCTGCTGTTCATTCCGCAATGATGCCAAAGTTTCGCCTAACAATGCAAATTAACATGGACAGTCCTCCGCGCCGCTTGAATTGTGCATTTCGCTACGCTCATTGTTACACAACTAAAACGACGCTCCGGCCTACCAGTTATTTACGGCGTTATAACCAATAGGGCCATGGATACTTTTATTGAACTATTAAAGCTAGGATCAGTTGGCCTAATTTCCGGCCTGTTTTCCGCATATATTGCTACTCGTGGACATAGGAATAAGAAATGGTGGGAGATGCGAGTCGCTGCTTACCAATCAGTCATTGAAGCGCTATCTGACTTAACGCATTACTACGGCACTAAGTACAAAGCCGAAATAGAACACAGAGAATTAAGCGATAAATATGAGGCAGAATTAGGCAAATTCTGGGATGACAGTTACCACAAAGTTAGAAAGGCTGCCGATAGTGGCGTGTTTCTATTTTCCGAGGAAGTGAATCGGGCGCTCAAAGAATTCATTGACCTCAAGAATGAGGATCATCAAACTTCCTTCGAACATTTGGATAGTTACTCTGCAGTAGCTGAAAAATGCCTTAAGACAGTAGTGGCGTTTGCTAATAAGGATCTTCGAGTGAAGGATACATGGTTATAACACATATGAGCCGTAACTCTGTCAACAGGCATTAGTGTTATTTTTCGGTTAATTGAATAACCAAAAAATAATCAATGAACAAAATCGACTACTTCATCTGTCATGGCAGCTGTTAAGTCAGTCGCTTACAGCAAACACATATAGAGGATCTCTTACTACGGTCTCACCGCTGCCTGTCTTTTTTGTTTGTCCGTAAACATTGACAGGGTCACTAGACATTCATCGGTTAACCTGGTGCTGGCGCTATTCAAAAAGGCGGGTTTAAGCAAACATTGCCTACCCAGTTAGTTTCAGGCTCAGCTCAGGTGTAAACGACTTTGTTCATTGTTTTAATGCACGCCAATGGGGTGTCTAATCAAATAGCAGTGGCTCAGGTTATCGATGTAAAAACCGATGTGGGTGGTTCGAAACCAATAAGTTTTGCATCGTATTTTAAAACATTCAACCGTGTTGTCCAGTTAGACGTCCAGCTCACCCCATTGCGTGGCTAACTCTTTAAAAACCTTGTTTCATCGAATACACTCTCATTTTTTAACATGAAGTAGACGCAGCGCCCCAGCTTGTGCGCCAGTGCCGATAGTGCTTTGGCTTTACTCATACGTTTTTGTAGCTTCAGTAAATATTTCTGAGCCTTTTCGTTGCCTCGCAAATACAGAACCGCTGCTTCAGAGAATGCCCACTTCAAATGGGCGTTACCAATTTTGCTGCCTTGTGTACCATAGGTTTTACCGGCTGATTCGGCTTTACACTTTACCAGCCTGGCGTAGGAGGCAAACTTCTGCACTGATTCAAAGCGATCGACATCCCCAATCTCATAGATGATGGTCAGTGCCAGGATTGGCCCGATGCCCCAGACACTTTTCAGTAAGTGTAGATGATTTGGTTTATGTTGTTTGGCCTGCTGCTGAATATACCATTCTATCTTACTGAATTGCTCTGCATAAC
>JAADHQ010000149.1 GCA_013151795.1 Gammaproteobacteria bacterium
GAGCTCTATGATGTTGCTGAAGAAGTTAAAACTGATTTACAGTTAATGCCGGGAGCGACCAGTGTTGGTATCGCGGGTAAACGCGAGTGGGAACTGTGGATCACGGTTGACCCGCAAAAATTGATGGCTTCACGTGTATCACTGGATGAAGTAATCAGAGCTATTCGTGAAAACCTGCGGGATATTCCAGGCGGCTCAATTAAAGCGTTGGAAGGGGATATACTACTTCGTGGCGTAGGCGTTCGTCCAGAGCCACAAGCGATTGGTGAAATTGTTTTACGTAGTGATAAACGAGGCGGTCAATTACTTTTGCGAACAGTTGCAAAAGTTGAAAAGCGTCTGGAAGAGGCAAAGACGCTGGGTCGTTTTAATGGACGCCCATCTGTAAACCTTACAGTAAACAAATCAGCCAGCGCTTCAACGATAGCACTATCTGATGAGGTCAGGTTATATGTAAAGGAATTATCTGAACGGTTACCGGCTGGTGTAAAAGTTGGTGTTTTTAATGATACATCCGTTTTTGTAAAAACCAGGCTGGAGACAGTCAAGTCTTCGGGTATGGTGGGGTTAATACTGGTCCTGTTGTCTCTCTACCTGTTTTTGAATTTCAGGGTGGCATTAATAACGGCCATGGGAATACCTGTATCATTTCTGGTTGCAGTTATTATTCTTAATTATTTTGGTTACACTATTAATATGGTGTCGCTATTTGCTTTCCTGATAGCGCTAGGGATGATCGTTGATGATGCTATTATTGTAAACGAAAACATTTATCGCCATATGGAACTGGGTATGCCGGCAAAACAAGCTGCCGAGATAGGTTCTCGTGAAGTCTTCTGGCCCGTCATAGCATCTACGACAACAACCATTGCAGCCTTTTTACCCATGTTTGCAATCAGTGGCACAATGGGTGCATTTATAGCGGTAATACCCGTTGTTGTAACTGCATCATTATTAGGTTCGTTATTCGAAGCATTCGGCGTATTACCCTCTCATGCGGCAGACTTGTTAAAAGTCAGAAAAGTAAAACGTAAAACCCGCATCCCCTGGAATGATTTACTGGTTCGTTATACCGGTTTCTTGCGGCGGGCATTAGATGCACGTTATCTGGTGACTATAGCTACTATCGGCGTGTTAGTAATAACGATAACCTACGCACAGACGCGCCTGCCCTTCAACCTCTTTGGCCATGTTGAAACCGGGCAATTTTTTATTAATATGGAAGCCCCGAATACTTACAGCCTGGAAGACACCACGCGTCTTGCTGCCGCTGTTGAGAAAGTGGTGCTGGATGAATTGTCTGAAGACGAACTAAGGTCGATTTTAACCAACGTGGGCATCACATTTATTGATTTTACGCGCTTTAAGTTTGGTAGTCATTATATTCAGTTAATCGTTGATCTTGATAAATTAAAACCGGAAGGCTTTATAGAGCATTTTATTTCCCCTGTTGTAAGTATGAAGTTTAAGTGGGACGGTACTAGAGAAACCACAACAGCTGATATTATTCAGCGTCTTCGAAATCGTATTCAAGTCATACCGGGGTTGCAGCGATTATCGATACTCAGACCGCAAGGCGGCCCGAGTGGCGCAGATATAGAAGTGGGTGTGACGGGCACTGATATTGAAGAAATCAGAAAGCACACGACCGTCATTCGTGATTACATCAGGCGGTTACCGGGTGTGCATGATGTCAGGCATGATATGGATCCAGGGAAGCTCGAAATCAGGTATACATTGAATAAGCGAGGCAAGGAACTGGGTTTGACGCAAACCAAAATCAGTAATGTGATTCGAACAGGTTTTCTTGGGCAGGAGATCGTTTATGTTACATCGGGAGACCAACGTCTTCCCGTGAGGTTGATTTATACTGATGCCGTACGCCATAGCAGTGCGCTGGAGGCATTGCCTGTCATCCTTGATAATGGCAAAACAGTTTTTCTTGGTGATGTAGCAACAGTTAGTACAGGCCGTGGCTTGAACACTATAAACAGGCGGGATTTACAGCGTCTTGGCACAGTAACAGCAGAAGTTGACCAGTCGGTGACAACGCCGCTGGAAGTTAATGCCCTTATTGAAAAAGAGTTTGTTGATTTTGCGAAAGATAATCAGGGTTACGATATTTTATTTCTTGGGGAAAAGAAGCAGGCAGGTGACTCGTTTAAAGACATGAAGCGTGCGGGTATTATCTCGCTGGCAATTATCTTTTTTATCTTAAGCACATTATTTAAATCACTGCTGGATCCTTTGGTTGTAATGTTTGCTATTCCATTTGGTTTAATCGGTGTTGTTGCCGGACATGCATTGTTTGGTTATAACCTTCAGTTTCTTTCATTGATAGGTTTGCTGGCCTTGTCTGGTATTGTGGTTAATGACTCTTTAATTCTGGTGGATTTTGCCAAAAGAATGCGCGCAGATGGCATGAACAGAGTAGATGCGATGGTTGAGGCAGGGCGGGTCAGGGTGCGCCCGATCCTGTTGACAAGCATTACGACTTTTCTGGGTATTTCTCCGTTGATATTTTTTGCTACAGGGCAAACCGCCTTTTTATCACCAATGGCGGTGAGTCTGGGTTTTGGTCTACTGTTTGCAACAGTTTTAATATTACTTGTTTTGCCGTGTTTTTATTTGATTGCAGATGATCTACGCAACTGGTCATGTTTACAGGCAAGAAAATTATTTAATTTGCCACTCAAGAACGAAGAAGGAAATGCATATTGTCTGGTAAAGGAAGAAGATGAATGAATACGTCAACAGATGACAGATTGCAGCACTTGCACAGCTGGTTAATCGATTGTTTGGCGGTTACTGATTATCAGTTACAACCCGCTTCAGGCGATGCAAGTTTTCGTCGGTATTTTCGTTTAAACCATAATGGCTATAGTTATATCGTCATGGATGCCCCGCCAGAGAAGGAAGACAGCAAACCCTTTGTCAGCATTTCCAGAGCATTGATTAATATCGGGCTTAATGCCCCGGATGTAATTGAACAGGATCTGGATCAAGGTTTTTTATTATTAACGGATCTAGGGAAGAAGCAATATCTGGATGTTCTAACAAAAGAAAATGTTGACAGATTGTATGGGGACGCGATGGGTGCATTGCTTAGTCTGCAAGCTTGTGGAGCAGCACAGTGCAATTTTCCTTTATATGATTCAGATTTATTGAAGTCAGAAATGGCATTATTTCCGGATTGGCTGATTGGGAAACACCTGAATATCCAGTTGAGCAATGATGATCGAAAAATACTGGATGACGCATTTAGTATTTTGGCTGAATCTGCACAGCGCCAGCCGCAAGTGCCAGTACACCGTGATTATCATTCACGTAATCTTATGTTTGATGAAACACATAACCCGGGCATACTCGATTTTCAGGACGCCGTCATTGGGCCTGTCACCTACGATCTGGTTTCATTATTACGTGACTGTTATATTGAATGGCCGCGTGAGCAGATTGAGGCGTGGGTATCGGGTTACCATGATCTTGCTGTAGAGT
Organism: Gammaproteobacteria bacterium; assembly: GCA_013151795.1. Classification (GTDB taxonomy): domain Bacteria; phylum Pseudomonadota; class Gammaproteobacteria; order JAADHQ01; family JAADHQ01; genus JAADHQ01. Next base: position 3,499 of record JAADHQ010000149.1, read on the forward strand.
CAGGTATATTAAAAGATGAGAATGAAGCGCAATTTTTACGCTGGTTTGATTTGATGGGCGTACAACGTCATCTGAAAGCAGCCGGCATTTTTGCCAGATTAAATTATCGTGATAATAAACCCGGTTATCTTGCTGATATACCTCGAACAGTCGGTTATATCATTGA
>JAADHQ010000076.1 GCA_013151795.1 Gammaproteobacteria bacterium
TAAGCATCGGCCTCAAATTCATGTTTACGAGAAAACATGGCACTAACAGGCGTAAGGAAAAAACCAATAACCGGGGCCAGCATCATAAATAACATGAGTGCCATATAGTCAGATTGCATGGTGACACCAAGCCCGGTGTAAAACCAGTCCTGATCAATTAACCAGCCAAGAACGGCAAGACTGGCCAGGCTGATAGCGCCCATGCTGATGAGACGTTTACGTATGTGGTGCATGCGGAAGTGTCCCAATTCATGTGCAAGTACGGCTTCAATTTCATCAGGCTCAAGTTGTTCCATCAATGTATCAAAAAATACGATCTGTTTTTTATTGCCAATACCGCTGAAGTAAGCGTTACCATGAGCTGATCGACGTGATCCATCCATTACAAAAATTCCGTTGCTCTTGAAGCCACATTGCACCAGGAGAGCTTCAATTCCATCTTTCAGATCACTGTTTTCAAGTGGTTTGAATTTATTAAATAACGGTGCAATAAAAGCAGGGTAGGCCCACATCATAAGCAGGCTAAAGCCAAACCATACGCTCCATACATAGAGCCACCAAAGTGAACCTGATATTTCCATTATCCAGAGGATAACCCAGAGTAATGGCAAGCCAATTAAAATAGTAACAATGCTGCCTTTAACAAGATCGGTAATAAAAGTGATGGGCGTTGTTTTATTAAAGCCAAATTTTTCTTCGATAACAAAGGTACGATAGATTGAAAAAGGAAGATCAAGGGCTGACATGATCAACATGATGCTGATCATGAATGCGATGCCGGTCCATATTCCATCCCACTGTAATGATCGCCAGGCTGTATCCATAAACTCAAGCCCGCCACCCAGTGTCCAGGCCAGTAACAGAATAGAGCCGAGAATAGTTTCGTAACGACCAAACTGTGTTCGTGTAACAGTGTAATCGGCAGCTTTCTGGTGTGCATCGAGTGGTATCTGGTCCTTGAATTCATCTGGAACCTGCGCACGGTTATTTTTAACATGCCTCACATGCCTTGCCGCAAGCCATAATTGCGTTGCGAGTGTGATTATTACCATTACAATAAAAAAGTTACTCAATGCATTCATATGTTATTTGCCGTTCATTAATCTGTTAATATAGTGGGTAGTTATAACGGTTATGTTAATGTATGTGATGATGAATCACCATTGTTTTAATATGAAAATTGCTCACAGGAAGTTGCTATGACACAAGATTCAACTAATTTAATCTGGATAGACCTGGAAATGACCGGTCTGGATACCCAAAATGACTGTATTATTGAAATTGCCACGATTGTGACAGATGGTCAGCTTAATATTCTGGCTGAAGGCCCCATGATCGCCATTCATCAAAGCGATGAAATTCTTGATGGAATGGATGAATGGAACACGAAACAGCATGGTGGTTCCGGCCTGGTTGACCGCATCAAGAAAAGCCGGTTTACAGAACGAGATGCCGAACTACAAACAATAGATTTTCTCAAGCAATATGTACCAGCAGGAAAATCACCTATGTGTGGTAACAGCATTTGTCAGGATCGCCGATTTATGGCGCGGATCATGCCGGAACTGGAAGATTATTTTCATTACAGAAATCTTGATGTCAGTACATTAAAAGAGCTCGCAAATCGTTGGCACCCGGATATTGCCAAAAAACATGTTAAAGATAGTTCCCACCTGGCCATGGACGATATAAAAGATTCAATTAATGAGCTGAAGTTTTTTCGGGAAAACCTGTTTATAAAATAAACCTGCATGAGCAGGTATTTTTTATTGACCTGTGCAGGAGCGAACCTTGGCCGCGATAAATTACTGTCCGGAATAATTTTATTGCGATATTCTCATGGGCGCAGATCCATTTAACATTTAATGAGGATCAGAGTCACCTTCTTTGAACCGCCAAGACGCCAAGGACGCCAGGAATTTATGCAAAATTATAAAAATATGGCGTCCTTGGCGTCTTGGCAGTTATCAAGTTTCACTGTTATTTATTTGCATCTTGTAACTATAATCAACAGGGCATAACTTTTTAGTTCATTTATTATTCCGGACAGTAGTGCGCCTACGCGTAAAAGAAAAGTAAGTAACCCAAATTTAAAACTTTGCGCCCTCCGCGGACTTTGCGCCGCCAATATCCAGACCAAAAAAACCGCCATAACCCAACATCAAGCCTGCCTGTTACAAGAATAATGGATATATTTTATATATCATTGATGTTTGTTGTTCTGTGCCTGGTTGGTGTGAATACTTTTATCGCAAAGGTCTCGATTATATTTTTTATCGCGGCCGAGGTCCGCTCCTACGGTGAGATAACACTAAACCTCTACAGGCATGCCAGGTAAATTACCCCATTCTGACCATGCACCCGGGTAGCCCCTTAATTTTGTATAACCCAGGTGTTTAAGCATAATATAGGCATGCGAAGATCGATGGTGTGTTTGGCAATATAGAATAATTTCTTTATCTGCAGTTATACCCAATGATTGTAATAACTTGTTAAGTTCATCATCTGGCAACAAGCGCAGGTTGGCATCTTTGTTCATGGTTATCATCCAGTCCAGATTGATTGCTCCCGGAATATGCCCGCCACGTTCAGCAAACCGTTTAACGCCGGTATATTCTTCTATAGATCGGGAGTCCAGTAAGATGCATTCATTATTATCCAGACTATTTAAAACATAGTCTTTATCAGCTCTGCCCTGAATGATTTCACATTTCCCATATTCAGTTGTTACAGGCGTAACAAGTGCATTACTTAAAGGGTGTCCTTCGTTCGCCCATGCATGTAAGCCACCATTTAAAAGTGAGAAATGTTTATGGCCAATCACATCAAGTGTCCATAAAAGACGACAGGCCTTACCACCGCCTTCATCATCATAGGCGATAACATGTGTTTCAGGTGTAATGCCTGTTTTTGACAGAATATTGCTTAGTGAGTCCATGTCTGGCAATAAACCCATGACAGGTTTTTGAACGTGAAGAATGTCAGGGTACTTAAGATGTACTGCCCCCGGTATATGCGATTGCAGGTAAGTTTCATCCTTGCATAGATCAATGATGAGGATATTGTCATCTTGAAGGTGCGATTCAAGTTCGTCAGCTTCAATAATTAAAGGAGCGATATAGTTGTTCATGGTATTAGCCTATGTAATAACGTCAGGAGCCGAACGCTCAAAATTCTGTTTAATGCCAGTCAGGTCTTCCGCGATTCGAATTAGCCCCTGAAGCGCTATTTGTGTGTCCATATCCTGTTTGTCAGGGTTGCCTTCATATTTTTCAATGTAAATTCTTAGTGTAGCGCCAACGGTACCTGTGCCTGACAGGCGGAAAACGATACGTGATCCATTATCGAAAAGAATGCGAATACCTTGTTGTGAACTGGATGAATTATCGACAGGGTCAATATATTCAAAGTCATCACAATCCTGTACTTTGTATTCTGACCATTCGCTGGTTTTTATTTCAGGGAGTCTTGACCGTAATTGTTCAATTAGCGCGGCAGCCTTACTCGCATCAATCGCTTCATAGTCATGCCGGGTATAATAGTTTCGGCCAAATCTATCCCAATGTTCTTTCATGATATCGGCAACGGATTTTTTTGTTTCAGCTAAAAGATTAAGCCAGAACAGGATAGCCCATAAGCCATCTTTTTCGCGAATATGGCTGGAGCCTGAACCAAAACTTTCTTCACCGCACAGGGTAATCATATCTGCATCAAGCAGGTTGCCAAAAAACTTCCAGCCCGTTGGTGTTTCGAAGCAAGGGATGTTGAGTTGCTCGGCAACCCTGTCAACAGCAAGACTGGTGGGCATGGATCGCGCGACACCTTTTAGACCTTTAGCATAACCTGGTATTTTGTCGGCATTTGCAGTCATCACCGCAAGACTATCGCTTGGAGAAACAAAACAGTTACGTCCAAGAATCATATTTCGGTCACCATCACCATCTGATGCTGCGCCAAAGTCCGGGCCATTGTCAGTCATGATTGCATCAACCAGTTTCTTTGCGTGGGTCAGGTTAGGGTCAGGATGTCCACCACCAAAATCGGGTAGTGGTTTGGCATTCCAGACGCTCCCTTTTGCAGCACCTAATCTGTTTTCAAATATTTCTTTAGCATAAGGTCCGGTTACTGCGTGCATGGCATCAAAAATCATACTGAAGTCATTGTCCAGCAGAGATTTTATTTTTGAAAAATCAAACAGACCATTCATGAGTTCTGCGTATTCACTAACCGAGTCAATGACCTCGACCTGCATTTTACCCAAAGACTGTGTTCCCGGTTCATCCAGGTTAATCTTGTCGCTATTAATAATAAGGTATCGAAAAATATTTTTACTGTAGGTATATATCTTGTCGGTTATCTTTTCGGCAGCGGGGCCGCCGTTCGCACTATTAAATTTAATGCCGAAGTCTTCATCTGGCCCGCCTGGATTATGGCTGGCTGATAATATAATACCGCCGATGGCTTTATATTTTCTGATGATCGCAGATGCAGCAGGGGTGGATAGTATTCCATGTTGGCCAACAATCACTTTTTTAAAATCATTGGCAGCAGCCATTCTCAAAATTATTTGTATTGCAGGCAGGTTATAGTATCGCCCGTCACCTCCCAGAATCAGAGTTGTTCCCTTGTGTTCAGGGATGGCATCAAATATAGCTTGAACAAAATTTTCCAGATAGCCTTTTTGTTTGAATGTCTTTACTTTTTTACGTAGTCCGGACGTTCCCGGTTTTTGATCGGTGTAGGCAGTAGTAGGGATTGAGTTAACCTGCATTTACTTGTTTTCCTTCATTATATTTCTGAAATTGAGGGTATTCTTGCCAGCATGAAATATGAAAGCTGTTCGTTGGTCGGTATGATATGATTTATTGATGAATGCAGTAAAGGAAAAAAAGAAGAAAAGTGGGCTTGATTTTCGTAATTTTGCAGGATTAATGGATATTTACGAAAAGAACTATTTTTTAATTGAACAGATACTGCCAGATCTGGATGAGTTACCGAATTCGCTGGTTTCTCATGTGGAGGGTTCACTGGACTTGTATTTAACAGTGCTGGAGCGCTGTAAATACACAACGACCATTATGATGACATATTATTTCCCTGTTTCGGATGATGAAAAAATAGCCGATCCGGATTTAACCCTGAAGTTATATCATGATACAGGACAACTCGAAGCGCTGGCTTGTATGAAAACAGGGTTTATGCCAGTTGAACACAGTCATTTAAACAAAAAACCCTATGTAGATTGTCGATGGGAGAGTAATATTTTTGTAGGGAAATGGCTCAGGTACTCACTTGAGCAAGGGCATATTTTTAGTCGAGACAGGTTGAAACATAAATCACAGTTAGTTGACCTTGAAATTATCTAGAGGAATATTATGAAAACATTATTTAAATCTTTTTTATTATTTTTATTTTTAACAGGTACGGTGCAGGCATCATCCGTTATGGTGTCAACTGATTGGCTACAAAAAAATATCAATAACAAAAATATTGTGCTGGTTGATATGAGTACTGATGAAACACAGTATCAGCGTTTTCATCTGCCCGGAGCTATTTATATTAGCTATGGCTATCTGGTTGAAAAAAGAAAAAAAGACAAGGTTTCCTTCAGGGTTTCAGACAAGCGCTTTTATAAAGTGCTCGGTTATTTTGGCATAAAACGAGATGACCACGTGGTGATCTATGATGATATGGGTGGGCTGAATGCCGGGCGTTTATTCTGGCAATTACAACAAATAGGCCATGAAAAAATATCCGTTGTAAATGGTGGGCTCGTTAAATGGATACTGGAAGGCAGGAAGGTTGAAAACAAACCTAATGAAAGAGCCTCTGTTGTCTATACACCGTCAGGAGGCAAGAAACTGGATAATGAAATTGATCTTGATCAGATAAAATCGGTAAGCAAATCTGCTAAAGCCACACTTCTGGATGTACGGACTAAAGAAGAATATATTGGTCATCCAAAATACAAACGGTCTGGCCATATCCCGGGTGCAAAGTTGTGGTCGTGGGATGATTCACTGGACTATCAAAAAGGATTCACCTTGAAGTCGGAAAAAGAGTTGGAAGCCAGCCTGAAAAAAGTAGGTGTTACTGATAAAGCTGCTCCGATTGTAGTGTATTGTCGTTCCGGGCATCGGGCATCACAGTCTTATTTAACACTTAAACATTTGGGGTTTAAAAACGTCAGGTTATATGATGGTTCAATGTCAGAGTATTCAAAAGATAAATCAGCTCCGGTTAAGCAAGGTATGGCTCCATAATCTTATCTGCTGTGATCCGTATGCTTTAACTATATTTTAAATAGGGTTTTAGTATTAGGATTAATTGTAATATGGTTGTGGAATATATTGGTCAGCCAAATAACATAGTGGCTGAATAGCATCTATACTTAAAATAAGGGATAAGAAGTAATGTGACATTCCATATAGGTATAGAGCTATTCTTGACTGTTTCACTATGCTAAGCAATACTTCAATTATAGGTCTGATTTCTACATGGATTATGTGTGATTGTACGATTGGGTATAGGAATACAGGAGAGTTGACATGAAACTATCAACCAAGGCGAGATACGCTATTACGGCCATGATGGAACTTGCATTGAATGAGAACAAAAAGCCGACTACGCTGGCCGATATTTCGGAATACCAAAAGATTTCCTTATCGTATCTTGAACAACTATTTGCCAAGCTGAGGGCAAAAGGTCTCGTGCGGGGTGTAAGAGGCCCTGGTGGAGGTTATCATCTTGCTGTCCCTGCAGCGGAGTTGAGCATAGCCAGAATTGTTGCAGCAATTAATGATGAAAAGTCTAAACATGATCAGCTTGAAGTTGAGCAAGGTTCAGAGCAGGAAGTGCTAGAGTCAATGTGGGATAATCTCAGTCATAAATTGTATGATTTTCTTGAAGGTATTTCATTGCAGGAAATGGTAGATGATTACAATAAACAGCAGAGCTCATTATCTGTTGTTAACACATTCGAAAATAATAGCTCAAATATAGCCTCATTCTAGTTTATTAATCTGGAACTATTGAGTACAGGAATAGTCTTATACTCGATAGCTTAAATAGAGGGTTAGTGATGCGAGCACGATTATTTTTCTTGTTTATTATCAGTTCTTTCGCAAGTGTTGTTATTGCAAGTGATAGTAAAGTTCAGGAAATACTTTCATCTGCCAAAGCTCCGTCAGGAGTAGTCTTCGAAATTGCAGGTTCTGATCCCGTGGCTTTGAAGTGGGCTATTCCCCGAATTAAAAAGTATGTCGTGCGTTTACGTGAAAAATTTCCGAAAATGGAGCTGGCAGTCGTTACGCATGGTCGTGAGCAATTTGCCTTGCAAAAATCAAATTCATCCGAGTATAAAAAAGTCCATGATGAAGTCAAGTTGCTCGCAGGTGCAGATGTTCCAGTACATATTTGTCAAACTTTCGCCGGCTGGAGTGGTGTAGACCCGGAAGACTTTCCAGATTACGTTTCCGTATCAGCAACCGGGCCGCAACAGGTAAGTGATTATCTGGAACTTGGGTATACGCTAATTAAAATTAGTGCTCATTAGACTTATGTAGTTGCATAGTCATCAAGAGAAAAGTACCAGAGATTAAGTAATTAAGTACGCTGGTAATACTTAACGGATTTGATATTTCGTCACTACTTCCTATATTATCAATCGTGTTAAAATATTGCAGCATGACACTCAGGGTAAGTAATAATATATTAACCCCACCCTCGATGATCCCGGTTATATATTCCAGTGAGGGTAGCCTGTACATAAGCAGGCCGATGCTGAAGCAAAAAATATAATACAGTATTTTCCAGCCTGTATAATCGTCCAGGAATGAAACTCTTACATCCCAGCTAAATAATAAATCGAGAATAAAAAAAGCAGGGGTGAGGAGATAAAACCAGAGTATTAATTTTTGTTTGTTGATCATTGTTTGCATCTGGATAGTATTTTTATGTTCTTTCTTCCAGAATCTTCATGATATCGTCGTCTGTTAAAAGAACAGGATTGGTTTTCATGCTGCTGCCACGACTGTGTTGTGTTATTTTTTCATGGTCTTTCTGACTGATGCCATAGGCTCCCAGTTTTTTTAGTTGCATAATGTTAGTCCATTTTTCAAGCAGGTTAATCAGGGCGGTTAAGGCATCGGACTGCTGCCTGAATTTTTTATTACAGAGAATAACGGCTATTCGTGCATATTTTTCAAGCGCAGGGTTGTCGGGCTCTCTTGTTAACATCGTTTCAATATTAATGCGAGTTGCACTGGCAAGCAGCGTTCCGCAAGCTGCCCCGTGAGGCACAGGGAAAAATGCTCCCAGTGGTGCAGCTAATCCATGCACTGAACCAAGCCCGGTTTGTGCGAGATTGATACCGGAGACAAGTGATGCGTAAGCCATGGATGATCGCGCAGTAGATTGATTGTTTTTTTGTTGGTACCAGTCTATCAGTCCATCCCGGCAAGACCTTAAGCCACTGACAGCCAGTGCGTCTGTGAGTGTATTTGATCTGGTTGATACGAATGATTCCATTATTTGCGTCAGCGCATCCATTCCATTAGCCGCGATAAGTGAAGGCGGGCAGCTGGATAACAGGTCGGGATCAATAATGGCAACTTCAGCAACGAGCTGGTCATCACGAAAGGATTTTTTAAAGCCGTCTTTCCCTTGTTTACTCAGTACGGCATTTTTTGTGGCCTCACTTCCCGTGCCTGCAGTGGTTGGTATTGCAATAAAGGGTACTGCAGGGCCGGGGTAGGTTAGTTCCGGGCCCACGCCTTCAAGAAAGTCCATAATAGAATGATCAATGAGGAGTAGCCCTGCTATCGCCTTGGCTGCATCCAGTACACTTCCTCCACCAATGCCAATAACCGCATCAAAATGTTTGTCCCTGAATTGACCGACAATATTATCAATCATTTCAGGTGATGGTTCGTGGGTAATACGGACTTGCTGCCAATTACAGTTGTTTTGTTCAAGGCTGTCGATTATTGATTGCCAATGATTGCTTTTTTCAATTGATTGACGGCCTGTAACCAGGAGTATTTTATTACCGTATTTTTTAATAGTTGAGGTGAGTGTAGATAATTTCCCTTGTCCAAATTCTATTCGGGGAAGTCTTGCAATTGAAAAAGGTGCTATTTGCATGTTGTGGCTTTACTCATGTTTATAAACAAGGTTAGTACTTACTATAAAATGTTATCCCTCTCCAGGATAGAGAGGAATAACGATGCTTTTGTTAAAATAACATACTTCCATTTATTATTGCAGAGCAGGTGTCCTGATCTTTGCCATAAATTGATCCCAGTGATGGGCAAGTAAGCCCGACATTATCAGGGCACTGCCGATAGCCAGATTTAAATCGATGGTTTCATTATTGAATAAATAACCTAACAATAATGCAATCACAGGCGTAACCAATGGTATTAAACCCATGCTGCTGGCATTCAGGTTTTTGAGCGCATAGTAGAACAATGTAAAACCGACTACATTTCCTATAATCCCAAGATAAAGTATCGATGCCCCTGATTTAAGGGGTATGGATTGTGGAAGCTCTACTCCTGCGAGTATCCATACGACAACAAACAAGGCACATGAAACGATCAGTGTACCCGTGTTGACGACAATACCTTGCAGCTGGCAGTCCAGACGTTTAATGACGACAGTACTGAAAGAATGCAAGGTAGTAGCTGCCACTACAGCAAGCATCCCGTAATATGCCTGTTCACCTTGAACGATGTCAGTATAAAAAATAGCGATCAGGCCCAGTAACCCAAGCGCAATACCGAGTATTTTGCCAAATTGCAGGCTACGTTCATTTAAAATAAGCGCTGCAAATATGCTGGTTAACAAAGGAGTCAACCCGAATAAAACCGAGATCATGCCTGATGTTATGTACTGGGCAGCCCAATATACGCATAACATGGAACCAAACACACCCAGACTCGCAGTAAAGTAGGTGAGAATGGCTTTTTTATGCCACTGAAGTTTTATACGCATAAAGGCGAGAATTAACAGGCAAATAAATGCACCAATGAACATACGTGCTGTTACACCAAATAAAAAACCCGAGCCCTGGCCGCTCCACTGTATGGCCAGTGGCGTGGTAGACCAGATAAGTATGATCCCTATGTATGCTGTTGGTACTGACATTGTCTTTATCTCGTGTTTGTTTTGTGCAATAAAAAAGGCCGCAGATCTGAGAAGAGTCTGCGGCCTTTTTGGAATGATGTTGAATTAATCTAACAATGTAACCTTGGGGCGCACAGACTTGAAGTCATCCATTTCAGGCGGACGATGGCGGGTACGGCAATATGCGCTAATTTAAATATCATGGGTCTAGACTGCCAGCCCTCATTTATGCTGTCAAGGGGTTCAGGTAATATTTTTTGCAGGTTTGAAATGTGTGACACGGTTACGGAAATGTTTTAGCAGATCATCGGGTGGGTTTCTGCCATATCGTAGTTGAATGTAAAACCGGGTGATGATCTCGATATCATTTTTCAAATCGTGGCGTTCCTTGATGACACGGTTGGCAAAATCAGTTGGCCCTTCATGATCTTGTCTTTCATACCCAAGTCGTTTTAGTCTTGAGCAGAATTTTTTGTAGTTGCGTGAGGTAGAGTCTGTTTTTGGCTTTCGTTTTTGTATGCTTAACCAAAGGGCGATAATAACAAACAAGCTACCAATTGTTACTAGAATGCTAATTGCAATATCTTCCCAGTTTGAGGTGTTGATGCCCAGCTTGTCCAGAAGGCTGGATTGTTTGTTGGCATCGTAGCCCAAAACCCATTGATGCCATTTGTAATTTACGTTGTCCCAATAGAGTGCAAGTGAACGAAGTAATGGATTGCTGTTGCGAAAAAATATACCGGAAGTTTGTCGTCCCGGGAGTGCGGCATCTATACCTTGTTCCACTCTTTCTGGTGCGACAGCAAAAGTAGGGTCAATGCGTACCCATCCCTTGTTTCCAAGCCAGACTTCTGTCCATGCATGCGCATCGGATTGTCTGACAATCAAATAATCACCCAGTTTATTATACTCGCCTCCCTGATAGCCTAATACAACACGAGAGGGGATGCCGAGTTGCCGCATAAGGTAAGTAAAGCTTCCTGCATAATGCTCACAAAAACCGCTGCGTGTACGAAAAAAGAAATCATCTACACTGTCTTTGCCTAGTAATGGCGGGGTCAATGTGTATTTGAACGGTTGATCTTTAATATGTTTAAGGACAGCGTTAATTATTTCAGATTGACTGTTGTAGGTATTGAGTAATTGACGTGCCCATGCTGTAGTTTGCGGGTTAAAACCATCAGGCATGTTAAGGTATTTATGTTTATCTCTTCTGGATAGCGTTTGATCAATAATGTAATTAGTGTGAGAGCCCATTTTAAATTGTTTGGTTTCAGTTATTTTCTGATCGGATATAAGACTGTACGCATGGTTTAAGTGACTGCCTGCAGGTAAACGTGAAACGACATCCAGTGCAAATAGCCAGTTTTGATTATGCGGTTCCATCGTAATGGTATAGTTAACCGGTGAATTCAGGGTAATGATGTCATTGGTATTTTTTCGGGAGTAAAAATTCCCTTTTGACCAGGTTGTACCGTTAAACTTACCAAGGACAGGGCCACGCCAATACAATAATGAGTTTGAAGGAGGTTCTTTTTTAAAGCTGACACGGAAAGCAACAGCATCAGACTTGCTTATCTCGCTGATTGAACCCGGGCTCATACTATCGCTAATACCGGTAATAGCACGTGTTGCATCTTCCGGCATTGCCCATAACGGACTGGGTAGCCGTGGAAAAAGTATAAATAGTGCAAGCATAACCGGCAAGGCTTGAAGTGTTATAACCGTTGCGAGTTTTATATTTTCTTTTAGATGTAATTGTTTATCATGCCGGCTGAGCATGATCAATGTACTGGTAAGGCCAATACTGACAGTAAACATATAAATGGCCATGAGAATCGATTGAGTAAACAGGAAATTGGTAACAACAAGAAAATAACCAAGGAAAATAAACAGTAATACATCCCTGTGTTTTTTTATCTCCAGTAGCTTTAATGACATCATTGTTATTAATAATGAAACGCCAGCATCTTGTCCGATCAGGGTTTTATAGTAATAACCAATAGCGGCAGATGAAAGTATTACCAGTAGCACTAAAGTGATGCGGCTTGGGTATTTAAACCTTCCAGCAACAGCAGAGTATCCCCATGCGCCTATTAAAAGACAGAACAAGGTTAACCAAAAAGGTATCCTGATAACATGCGGTAAAATGACTGATGCCTGGCAAGCAAGAATCCAGAGCATTTTATTTTTCGTTATTATTGTTTTTTCCTGACGACTATTCATGATGACTAAACCGCAAAAAGTGCCAGAGCCGATAGACATACGTGACGGTGTCTATGTCCATTCCCGGGAGAAATATTATTACCGGGAATTCTTAAGCCATAATTAATGCCGTTGCGCTCACAATCCAGCACCCATCGACAGAGGCGGGATAGTTTATGCTCGAGTGACATGGTGTCAGTTGTATCCCATTCCAGCCAGAGAGTTTGTCCACCGCTACCCGTAAATTGTTTTGTTAAGATTTCATTGCTACGAGCAGTTTGTTTCCAGGCAATATGTTTTACCGGGTCACCATGTTGATATTGTCTCAGCCCATAATATTCATCCTGGCCTTTTTTAGACGATAACAGGTTGCCCGTTCCCTGTGTTTCAAAATCGGGTGGCGGCGCATTGTTTTCGGGGGTCGGGTAGACGATGCAATGGTTATCCGGAATTATCCACGACCAGGCATGGAATAAACCGATAGGGTAATCTGTAAATATTTTTATTCGGCCTATCCGGGTATGCCCTCGTTTATCGGACGGAATATCAAAATGAGTGGAAATCGCGCTGTTGGCAGGGATATCTATAATAATATTATCAGGCGATTTCTCAATAACGATAGAGTATTTGTTTTTTTTATTTGAATTATTAATAGTAAAAGGATAAGTGATATTTTCGCCATTAAAAACAGAATGTGTTGTGCCCGATTTTATTTCTATCCCCGATAAATTACGGTGAATATGCAACATGGAAATCATGGTTATGCTGCCCATTAAAAAGGTAAGCGCAAAGCCAAGGCTGTTATTATAATTAATGGAGCCGATGAGCATGATAAGCAGAATAATACTGAACAACACACCATACCCTGTCGGTAATATATAGATCCGTTTACGACTAAGGACGACAGGTTCGGGTTCAGGGCCAGTTAAACGGCGTGTCGATAGTTTGTCAGCCAGTTTACCCATATTAAATCAGGCAGGGTATTGGTTCAGGATTGGCTGCAAAATTGTTTTCATGGGATGCTAACAGATTCAAGTAATTGTTTTGTCAGCGAGTCAGTGTTGCTGGATTGATGGTCGCCTGACTGCCTCAGTCGATGGCTAACCACAGAAGGCAGGATGGCTTGAATATCTTCTGGAACAACGGCATTTCGTCCGTCAATAAATGCCCAGGCTTGCGCGCAACGTAACAAGGCAAGGCTCCCGCGTGGCGATAAGCCCGGATTATCGCCCAGGTTATTTCGACTAAAGTCTACAATGTCCTGCAGGTAATCCAGCAAAGCATCAGAAACATAAACCTGCGGTATTTTAGACTGTATTTTAATCACGTCTTCTGTTGACATGCAGGGGGGCAGGGTTTGCAACATAATGTTACGGTCACGGCCGGTCAGTATGCTTCTTTCTGCTTGTCGGTCTGGATAACCGAGTTCTATTTTCATCATAAAGCGGTCATATTGGGACTCAGGCAACGGGTAAGTGCCAACATGATACGAAGGATTTTGTGTGGCGATAACAAAAAATGGCTCTGGTAGCTCAAGGCTTTCACCTTCAATGGTTACTTGCCGTTCTTCCATTGCTTCGAGTAATGCACTTTGGGCTTTGGGAGTCGCTCGGTTGATTTCATCTGCAAGGATAACTTGTGTAAAAATAGCGCCAGCATGAAAGGAAAAGCTACCGCTTTCTTTATCGTAAATACTTACACCGATAAGATCAGTCGGTAATAAATCACTGGTAAATTGAACCCGGTTATATTGAAGCCCCATCAGTTTAGCAAGAAGGTGTGCCAGTGTTGTTTTACCCATGCCAGGGAGGTCTTCGATTAACAAGTGTCCCCGTGAAAACAAACAGGCCAGTGAAAGGCGTATTTGCATATCCTTACCAAGAATAATGGTGTTAGCATTCTCAATAAGGTTATTAATTATTTTATTCATATATTACCGCTTGGTTATTGAAATGATTCAATTACATACTATATACGCGTACTCCGTATTTGAATAGAATAATGCGCGGTTATTGCTCAATTGTGAACTGTGTAACAGTTCAACGCATCAATACTATCGAATGGCGAAATAGACAGAGGAAAAAGCATTAGTGCTGATCAGGAGTTGATAACTTATTCAACGACAATACTGGAGTTTTCCAGAAGTACATCATAGCTGTAGCCATAACCGAAATCCTTGTTCAGGATTAATTTACCACTTACCAGAATGATGTCTCCTTTCTTGACTTCATTGTCTGTTGTTATTGTAAGATCAGTGGAAGAGCTGCTGTCACGTATATGCACCCAGTTTTTCCCCATTACATTCGATGTGTATTTAACAACCTTGCCCCGAATATGTATGGCTTGCCCGGCTAGTTGTTCTTTTTTATTGAGTAAGGATTTTATTGTGATACCATTTTTTGCTTTTTTAATACCAGGGACAGATTGTGCTTTTCCTTTTTGACCCGAGTGGCTATTATTTTTGTTAGTGTAAACCTGCCCCACAAAATAGACGACATCAAACGTGCGGTCCAGGGCTTTGCTAACAAAATTATACATGGGCATATTGGGTAAAAAAGAAATCATCTCGCCATTTTCCAACGTAATGGGCGTAGTCGCGACCCAATGTTTTTCTTTACCGGTATCCATATGCACATAAACATAATTACCTGCATTGATACTTTCAATGACCTTGCCGTAAATTTTTCCTTTGGTGTTCACAAGCCCGGCCTTGTTGGCAGAACCAGTAATTGCTTTATGTGGGTTGGTAGCGGGTGCTGCTGCCTGGCTTAGGGCGCTTGAGCCCAGTAACAAGCCAGCCAGTAACAAGCCGCTGATATTGAATGGTCTATTCAAGATTGTCTCCATATATATTATTATGTCGAGTCCGTGAAAATCGGGTTATTCATTGATGATATGCAACGTATAGAAAGAGGACAAGTATTTTGTTTGAATTGGATAATTTTTAACTGGATTACTGGTCATTGTTAATATACTTTTGGTATAACAGTAAAATTTACAGGTTATTATTCGTAAAATTGTAAATAACTTAAGTAAACTACAGATAAATGCATATAAACTAACGATATACTGATTGTGCTGGACTTTTATCAATGTTGTTTATAAATTATTGTTAATGATTGCTCATGGAGGCAGGCATGGTTAAACCGGTTAATGACAAGTTGGATCAGGCAGTGGCGGATGCCAGGCGTGCTCGTGATGAAAGAGAGCAGGGCTATCGTGAGCGGTCACTAAAGATGTACCCTCATATTTGTGGACGTTGTGCCAGAGAGTTTTCGCGAGCAAATCTGCACGAGCTGACAGTGCATCACAGAGACCACAACCACAGTAATAACCCTGACGATGGAAGCAACTGGGAATTATTATGTCTGTATTGTCATGATAATGAACATCAACGACAGCTTGAAGCGGATCAGGGCATTGCCTCAACGGCCACCGATGAACTGGCTTCGGCTACATTTAATCCATTTGCTGATCTAAAGTCCATGATGGATAAAGATTCATAAATATGAAATTTTATTTTGTACTGATTAATTATCGACAAGGTTCCGGTTCTGTATTTTGTAATAAATGACACAGGAAATTGATTACAGATGAAAAAATTAAAACATGAAAACGAATTAGTGAAAGAAGCGATTCGTGTCGGGGTGAAGTATGGAGAAGATCGTGGCGTAGTAAAATTTGAAGCCACAGATTCCGCAGCCGATAAGATTGAATACATATACCGACTGCTGGTGCATGACAAGCTTCTTCAGCCACTGCCTGAAGAGCAGGTCTCTCAGAAGGCCATGCGCCATAGGCTGGCGCTGTGGATTTTAAAAAAGTTGCCAAAAGACCACCCGTTATCAAAATAGGATCTTTCGGTTGTCCTGTTTGCTACGAATACTTTTATGCATACATGTATTAACTGTTCAGTAGAGAGGATTTTTGCTTTTTTACACTGAAAACCTCATAAAGCACACATAAAATGGGTTTGTTTTTGTCGATAAAGACATTTTTTTTGGGTATAATTATGTTAACCAGGGTAGGACATAATTATAAAGCACGGATTCAGGACCTCTTTTATCCAAAATAATATATTAGTGTAAGAATCTGGCAACATTGTTGCTATGAAATTGAATTACTCATGGTTGTATTGATTAAACAGGGTGCGGTTAACTTTCGTACTGATTAATCAAGCCAAATCGTTTTATCGGTTAATTGAATTGAAGATCTATATAATATGGAAGAAAGCTGAAAGCTGATCATGTATGACGAAAAATCTAAATATATAGGCAAGTTGTTATACCTCCTTGATGGACTACTAACATTATTTGCCCTGATCCTGGCAAACTGGGTTTCATACTACTTCCTTAAACAGGATAATCCCGAGTTATTTTATAATCTTGCCGTATTTATCGTGTTATGGGTGCCATTGGGTTACTTTTTATTCCGTTTCGGTGCTTATGATGGCCTGCGTATTCTTTCCTTGCCTACCTTTGCATGGCGTGTTTCCAAAGCACTCGGGATCAGTCTGGGCATACTGGTAACCTTGTTGTTCTTGTTAAATGCCAACTTCCTGAGCCGCAGTGTGTTTATGATTTTCGCAGCTATTGAGCTTACGGCACTGGTTGGTATACGGGCTATATTGTATTGGTGGTATTTTCAACGATTTGTTCAAAAAGGCGAGAACTATCTCAAGGTAGTAATAATAGGAACAGGTGACAGAGCAGCAAGACTGGCAAGAGGCCTCCATAAAAAAATGGAATGGGGCGTTCACATCGTGGGTTACCTTGACACAGAAGATGATAAAACAGGTCGTGAAATAGAAGGTTCACCGGTTTTGGGCACGGTAGATAAAATCAGTGAAATATTAACCAGTCAGGTTATTGATGAAGTTATCATGGCAGTACCAAGATCAATGATAAGTGATCTGGAAGGTGTTGTTAGTGCATGCGAAGAGCAAGGCGTTACCTTTCGATGGATGGCCGACATGTTTGACTTGCGTGTAGCCCGTATGCGTCTGGTGCAATGTTGTGATATACCCATCCTGACATTTGAACCGGTTGCACAAAGTGAAACAAAATTATTGGTTAAACGTATGTTTGATTTATTACTTGTTTTCCTTACCCTGCCAATAATTTTACCTGTCATGCTTCTGATTTCCATAGCAATAAAACTTGATTCACCTGGCCCTGTATTTTTTGTACAAAAGCGGGTGGGTTTAAACAAGCGTATTTTCCCGTTATTGAAATTTCGTTCAATGTACATCGATGCGGATAAAAAAATCAAAAGCATGGAACATCTTAATGAAGCTGATGGCCCTATCTTTAAAATAAAAAATGACCCGCGTATAACACGCGTAGGAAAACTTATACGCAAAACCAGCATGGACGAATTACCGCAGTTGTTTAATGTCATAAGAGGACAAATGAGCCTCGTTGGCCCACGTCCGATGTCTATACGCGATGTTGATTTATTTGATAAAGGAATTCAGCGAAAACGATTCAGCGTATTGCCAGGTATTACCTGCATATGGCAAGTATCAGGACGAAGCAACCTATCCTTCGAGAAATGGCTGGAGCTGGATATTGAATACATTGATAACTGGTCACTATCACTGGATCTTCAGATATTACTCAAGACCGTCCCTGCTGTTGTTCGTGGTAATGGCGCGACTTAAGTTTATTTGATACACATTCAGTCTGAATTTGTTTATTGCTCATCCAAGCCGGACATTTGGTATCACTAACGATGTCTAAATCACTATCATATAGTATAATGGGCTCGAGCCTTGCTTATTTACCTCTGAGCAAGCATAAGACATGACTTGGCCATTGCTTTTCTTTCGCATTACAGGAGCTATTCCTCTGTTAAATTCATTCAATGTGCCATTGTTCAGGCAGGAAGTTAATCAGTAATGGATATTTTATCGCAAGCTGCCTTTGGCGCAAGTTTTTCTCAGTCACTTGTTAAAGATCGATCAAGGCAGGTTAGCGCTATCTTAATCGGCGCGATAGCGGCGATGACTCCGGATCTTGATGTATTCATACGTTCAGCTGAAGACCCATTGTTATTTCTGGAATATCATCGGCAGTTTACCCATTCGTTGTTGTTTGTGCCTGTTGGGGCTTTATTATGCGCCATTATCTTTTATCCATTTATAAAACATAAATTAACTTTTACAGAGATATTCTTTTTTTCGTTTGCGGGAATTCTGACGCACGGATTACTTGATGCCTGTACGTCCTATGGCACTCAATTATTCTGGCCTTTTTCAAGTCAGCGAGTGTCGTGGAATATTGTTTCTATTATTGATCC
>JAADHQ010000008.1:0-830 GCA_013151795.1 Gammaproteobacteria bacterium
AAAGTAGATGATGTCTCATATTTTAGCGATGGCAGAGGCATTATACCTGGTGATCTAATCAGAGTTGGATCTTTGCCCGCCGTAAGGATCAAAAATGTAAGTTATAGCAAAAATGAAATAACGCTGGAAAACAGTATTAAGTGGGTTAAGAATGCTGGGGTCAACCTGAATTATAGTGGCTCAAGACCTGATATGGGGCTTGTAGATGACAATTCATCTGTTGGTACTGATGAGATCCTGTTGCCACCAGACAATATTCGATTATATCGCCGTCTAATAACAGTTGATAACTAATATAGTAACCTTGCCTATTATAATTAACTCTCATAGACATAGGTAACATTAATTTCTCTATTAACAATACAAAATTCGCATATGAATATTTCTGTGACTTGCGTATTAAATCTATAATACCTACATTGAAACTTCATAAACTATCAATGCGCATGTTATGCAGTTTTTTGTTTCACTTTCGTACCAGCCTGACAAGAAAACCCATCTATTATTGTAGGAGCGGCATTCAGCCGCGAATAAAATGAAATCGCGGCTGAATGCCGCTCTCCTACAACATAAAGCCTTCTTCCCTATTTGAATATTTATGTATCTGTTAATTCCTGAAAATTTATTTAAATGAATACCGTGAGACTCTCATGCACATAGCTGGCATTAATTTCTCTATCTACAATACCGGCATTAAAACTGTATAAAGGTTTAATGCATATGTTATGCCGTTTTTTCTCTTTCGTACCAGCCTGACAAGAAAACCCATCTATTATTGTAGGAGCGGCATTCAGCCGCGAATAAAATGAAATCGCGGCTGAATGCCGCTC
>JAADHQ010000008.1:837-5210 GCA_013151795.1 Gammaproteobacteria bacterium
AGGCCATCATCCATACTTGTATAAGTATGCGACTAAAAATTCATGAAGATTTATTTTGGATAAATACTGTGAGACGTCGCTTCGCACATCCCTGTGCTCTCGCGACATAAGGCCATCCATGGCCAAAAAAAAGCCGCATCATTGATGCGGCTTTTCTATAAGCAATTAAGCTTATTTCAGGCTACTGAAGTACACAGCCAGATTTTCGATATCAGCATCGCTCAAACCTTTTGCTGTTGAATCCATCAGAGGATCTTTACGGCTTCCAGCTTTAAATGCTTTTAACTGTTTTGTGATATATGCAGCCTTCTGGCCAGCAAGATTTGGCCATACTGGATTGTTGCTAATTCCAGCAGCTCCGTGACAACCAATACAAGCAGCCGCTTTTGTTTTGCCTGCAGCTTTATCGCCTGCAGCATAAGCTGAACCTGTTGCCATTAATAATACCAGTAATACTGAAGATAACTTTTTCATATCTTTCTCCTAAATGTTTAAATAATAAATCATTGAACCATTATTTGATGTTCTAAAATAATAACGTTATGAACCTGAATAATTCCTGAACACAAAACCTTAAAGACCATAATGGCATTATTCTAAAATAGATATTTTACTGCAACTTCCCAGTACGCTAATTCTCTCAAAGCCTGCATTTGAAGTAAATAATGATTCACTAATAAAAAGCTAAGTAAAAAATATATGGGGATAAAAATAACTAATAATGAATATTTACAACACGTTATCTTTAGTCAAAGAGTGGCCAATTAAACCCCTCTTCTTGCCTGAATGATAAACAGGAGCCAGCCTTTACAAACCCGGGTAATTATCTATACTGATTATTCACCTATAAAAATAATAAATACCATAAAATAACAGAACAAATTCTTTATCAACAAGATTGAACCATGCGCCACGCAAGACACGGATGTAGTAAATAGCCACACATTTTTTAAGGAGAAAAAGATGAATCTTTCTATTGATACGCTTATTCAACAATCAGGTACACCCATCTCACTACCTGAAGTATTTATACAATTAAACAAGCTGACTCAGGACCCTGCCAGCACCGTCGCTGATATTGCCTATGTCATAGAATCAGATATCGGCCTGACAACCCGCTTACTGGAAATTGTTAACAGCCCTTATTACAGCTTTCCTTCTGATGTTGGAAGCATATCAAGAGCTGTTGCGATCATTGGCACCAAGGATTTACGTGATCTGGTTTTAACCACCACCACGATTGACCTCTTCGCCAACATGCAAAGCAAACAAGAAAACCTGCGACAATTATGGCGACACAGTATCTATTGCGCAGTTATTTCAAGGATACTGGCTGAAAGCCTTAATAAACTGAATACAGAACGTTTATTTGTATCCGGTTTGCTTCACGATATTGGCCTGATGATACTCTATCAAGGTATTCCTGAAACAACTCACCATGCAATTATGCAAGCCAACAAGACTGGAGAAACCCTCGCGTCAATCGAAAAAACTATTCTGGGATATACGCATACCGATGTAGGATATCAACTGGCTACAAAATGGAATCTACCCGATAACATTATCGAGGCCATCAGGTTTCATCACACCCCTGAAAAAGCCAGCGATTTCCCGGTTGAAACAGCCATCATTCATATTGCCAATATTCTGACCGACATGATTGATGACGAAAACAACCTGAGCCTGCATCAACATCAAATCGATTCAGATATCTGGAACATAAGTGGTTTGAATACAGAGGTCATTGATCAAGTGCTGAAAGATGCACCTCAACAGCTTAATGAAATTTATACGTTACTCTTTCCGAAAGAACAAGCAGCGTAAAAAAACAGTTTCAGGGCGGTAGAGATTACCGCCCTGAAATTTTTATATCAATGCGTCCCGAACCCGATGCAAACGTGAAAGAACTTCTGCACCCAGCCCTGACAGTTCTTCTTTTTGAACCAGACCAAGCACAGTAGAAGGATCCATAAACCCGACTATGATATCCCCTGCGTCATCTTCTCTGACCACAACATTGCATGGCAATAATAATCCAATATCCGGCTCGGCTTCGATAGCCTGATTAGCTAACACAGGGTTACAGGCGCCCAGAATTTTATAAGGACGTTTATCGATATCCAGTTTCTTTTTCATCACTGCTTTAACATCGATTTCTGTCAATATACCAAAGCCTTCTTTTTGTAATTCTTCCGTTACTTTTGCAACAGCATCATCAAAACTACTTTTCACCTTAACTGTAAAACCGTACATTACTTACTCCTTAAAAATTCATAAAACCCGTAAGAAAAAAACTGCATCAGAATATATAAAAAAACATTCTGGCAATTACATTACTTTTTTCCTTTCTGAGTTTGTTTTTTCAATGCTTCCTCATTATTTCGATACCAGGCGTTATATATCTCGTTAGGCCATTGTGATTTTATCCAGTACAGAACGTCATCTATCTGAGCATCAGATAATGTATCCTTCCATGCAGGCATGCTGCCACCAATGCGTTGGGTACCATTACGTATTATCTGCTTTAGTATCCGTTGCGGGTGATGCCACGTATGTGCTGTTCCATTCAATGGTGGTGCCTTGTACTTGCCTTGCGCATCACGCTTTTGCCAATTGGCTGCACCCTGCCCATCATTACCATGACAGGCAGCACACGTTTGTTGATACAGCGCCAGTCCTTTTGTGTAACGAGCCGGATCAGATTTCAATACCATAATATCTTCAACCTGATCACCACCCGTGTTTTCAGTAAACTGGTCGGGTGCCTGATCGCTGCAAGCAATCAGCAGACTCGTACTACAAATTATCACCAATGACTTAATCATCATTCAACAAGCCTCAATCATGATGTTTTACAACCGACCGGCTCTTCCAAACCATGTATGCAGCAGGTATAACAATGAGTGTCAAAATGGTTGCACTCACCATTCCACCAACCATTGGAGCCGCAATTCGGCGCATAACCTCTGATCCTGTACCGCTACCTAACATGATAGGTAACAAACCGGCAATAATGGCAGAAACGGTCATCATGATCGGCCTGACACGTAATACCGCACCTTCGATAATCGCCTGACGTAACTCATCCCTGGTCAGGGTATGCACCCTGCCCGAATGCTGACGCCGCGCATCATAGGCCTGATTCAGGTAGACCAGCATAATCACACCGATTTCAACGGCCACACCCGCCAGTGCTATAAAACCAACGCCCACGGCAACCGACATATTGAAATCAAGCAAGTACAATAACCACACGCCACCCACCAATGCCATCGGCAAGGTGCCCATAATAATAAACACCTCGGTGAAGTTACGGAAGTTCAAGTACAGTAACAACACAATGATCACCAACGTAAATGGCACCACAACGCTCAGTTTTTCCTTCGCGCGCACCATGTACTCATACTGACCAGACCAGGCAATGGAATAACCCGGTGGAAGTACAACCTGATCTTTAACAACCTGCTGTGCTTCGAGCACAAATGAACCCAGGTCACGTCCAGCGATATCAACAAACGTCCAGCCATTAGGACGAGAGTTCTCACTCTTGATCATCGCAGGCCCCAGTTCGGTTCTGATAGCCACTTCACCTAGCGATATACGCGCACCCGACGGTGTCACGATTGGCAGGTTCTTGAGTTTTTCTACTGAGTCACGTAACTCGCGTGGGTAACGAATATTGATCGGATAACGTTCCAGCCCTTCAACACTCTGGGCGACAACCATGCCACCCACAGCGATTTTCACCACATCCTGTACATCGGCGATGTTCAGGCCGAAACGTGAAGCGGCAACCCTGTCAATATCAACAGTGACATATCGACCACCCGCTACACGTTCGGAATAAACCGACGCAACACCGGGAACGGTCATGACTACTTTTTCAAGTTGCTCAATTTCCTGAATAACCTTCAGATCCGCACCGGCCACCTTGATGCCCACTGGGGTTTTAATGCCCGTTGCCAACATATCGATACGTGTCTTGATCGGCATAACCCAGGCATTGGTCAGCCCCGGAAATTTTATCAGACTGTTCAGTTCATCCTTGATCGTCTCCAGTGTTACACCTGGCCGCCATTCACTCTTGGGTTTGAATTGAATAGTGGTCTCGATCATGGTCAACGGCGCCGGGTCTGTCGCAGAATCAGCGCGACCAATCTTGCCGAACACGGTTTTTACTTCAGGAATGGTTTTAATCAGTTTATCCGTTTGCTGTAGTAATTCCTGTGCTTTACCAACCGATATACCCGGGAAGGTGGTCGGCATGTACATCAAATCACCTTCATCCAGATCGGGCATAAACTCGGAGCCGATCTGACTAATAGGCCACATACCCACAACAACTATCAAAACAGAAGCCAGCAGTACTGTTA
>JAADHQ010000039.1 GCA_013151795.1 Gammaproteobacteria bacterium
CTACCTGTTTAATCTAATGAATCTCACCTTCTAAACATCTCAAGGCATCTGCTATCACATAAAATGATCCAAATATTATAATCTGGTCACCCGGTTGCGCCTTTTTCCTGACTTGAATAATCGCCTGATGGGTTGTGTCCGATGTATTAACCTCGCCATGATCAAGTGTAAAGATATGACTGGTTAAGCGATCAATACCCGCCCCCCGGGCAGCTTTAACAGGCACGATAACCCAGCCTGTCATGATACTGTTCATTATATCAAGCACTGACTCGATATCCTTGTCCTTCAGCATGCCGCAAATAGCATACGTTTTCCCAGAGCAATCACGTGCCTGCAAATTTTCATGTAATATTCTGACTGCTGCAGGGTTATGCGCAACATCCAGGATTACAGGAACATCACCCGCAACAACTTGAAATCGCCCGGGGATTGTAACACCAAGCAAACCTTGCCTTAGCTGATTTTGATCAACAGGCAAACGGCTTTCCAAAGATTGCAACACCATCATAATAGCTGATGCATTCCGGACTTGTTGTTCACCGCGCAATGAAGGTAATGGCAAACTGTATCTGGACCGATTATCTGGCCCGGACCAGGACCATGTCGAATTCATTTTAGTGGCTTTAAAATCCTTACCCTGAAGAAAAAATTCTGCACCAATTTTATTTGCATGCTGGACTACACTATAGGGTGGCACTGATTCAGCACAAATAGCTACACGCCCCTGCCGAAAAATACCGGCCTTTTCCAGACCAATTTCCTCAAGGGTATCGCCAAGCCAATCCTGATGATCCAGGCCAACTGATGTTAACAAGGCTACATCAGGATCAATTATATTAACTGCGTCCAGTCTGCCGCCCAGCCCTACTTCAAGGATAACAACATCCAGGGAGGCCCGGGCAAACAGA
This sequence comes from Gammaproteobacteria bacterium, assembly GCA_013151795.1. Classification (GTDB taxonomy): domain Bacteria; phylum Pseudomonadota; class Gammaproteobacteria; order JAADHQ01; family JAADHQ01; genus JAADHQ01. The sequence goes on from JAADHQ010000039.1 coordinate 912, forward strand.
AACAGGGCAGCAAGGGTGCCAAATTCAAAATAGGTTAATGACGCATCACCCCTGGCCTGATCAATGACTTCGAATGCTTCACATAAATCAGCATCATTTACCTCTTCAGCTTCTATGTGAATACGTTCGTTATAACGAATAAAATGGGGGGAGGTATAACAACCAACTTTATAACCGGCTGCTGAGTATATTGATTCCAGCATGGCACAGGATGAGCCTTTACCATTCGTACCCGACACGGTAATAACTACCAGTTTGATTTTGGTGGGATGTATTGCGTTCCAGACTTTCTGAACACGTTCCAGACCCAACTCAATTTCATTAGGATGAAGTGTTTCCTGCCAGTCCAGCCATGACTGTAAATTACTAAAACGCATTATCTATCATTATAATAATTTACTAAAAGACTACGTTTCAGTTTTTTCTTTTCCTCGCAACCCGCCACTAGCAACTCGCTACTACTCTTTTCATCACGTTGGCTGTTTTTGTAAAATTGAAAGTACTCTGGCAATCTTGTCTCGTATTTCTGATCTTGGAATAATCATATCAATTGCACCATGTTCCAGTAAAAACTCACTTCTCTGGAAACCCTCTGGTAGCGTTTCGCGTACTGTCTGTTCTATAACGCGAGGGCCTGCAAAACCGATCAGTGCATTTGGTTCTGCAACATTAAGGTCTCCAAGCATTGCCAGGCTGGCCGAAACACCACCCATGGTTGGGTCTGTCATCACTGAAATAAAAGGAATACCTAAGCCGGACATACGGGATAACACTGCACTGGTTTTAGACATTTGCATAAGTGAAGTCAATGCTTCCTGCATGCGCGCACCACCACTGGCTGAAAAACAAACCAATGGAATTTTTTCTTCAATACAAACATTTGCAGCGCGAACAAATCGTTCGCCAACGACTGAGCCCATTGAACCACCCATATAACCAAACTCAAATGCCACTGCAACAATCGGACGTAATTTTAAACTACCTTTTATGGCGACAAGCGCATCTTTTTCGCCTGTCTTTTTTTGTGCCTGTATAATCCTGTCTTTATATTTTTTACTGTCTTTGAATTTTAGAATATCAACAGGCTCAATGTCTTTGCCTATTTCTTCACGGCCTTCCGTATCCAGAAATATATCCAGGCGACGGCGAGCTCCAATACGCATGTGATGATCACATTTCGGGCATACGTCCATATTGCGTTCCAGTTCTGCCCGATAAAGGATAGCACTGCACATATCACATTTGGTCCACAGACCTTCCGGCACACTTCGTTTATCACCGCCACCATCCTTGCTGATGCGTGATGGCATTATTTTAGTAAACCAACTCATAATTCAACCACTTTTATCAAAATAATCATCTGTCTTTAATTATCCATTGCGGTTCGCATGGATTTCAATAATTCAGTTACGTCCCGGATAATATTATCAGTATTACCTGCATTATTGCCAACACGTTTAACCAATGCACTCCCTACTACAACAGCATCGGCAACCTCGGCCACTTCTGCTGCACGTTTTGCGTCACTGATACCAAAACCTACCCCTATCGGTAAATCAGTAAACCGGCGGATTTCATTAATCTTTTCACCGACCGGTTGTACTTGCAGATTAGCCGCACCCGTTACACCTTTTACAGATACATAATAGACGAATCCTGATGCATTTGCGCAAATCGTTTTAATTCTCTCTTCAGTACTCGTTGGTGCAATTAAATAAATCGGATCAAGATGATTGCCTTTAAACGCCAGAAGGAGATCATGTGATTCTTCAGGCGGAATATCCACGGTTAACACACCATCTACACCGGCCTTCCCAGCTAAACTGGCAAATTTATCATACCCCATCACTTCAATCGGATTAAGGTAGCCCATTAATATAACAGGCGTTTCATTATCCTGTTTACGAAACTCCGCCACCATATTTATTACGTCGGTTAAACTGACATGATGTGCCAACGCACGTTCACTCGCCGCCTGAATAACTGGCCCATCAGCCATCGGGTCTGAAAAAGGCACACCTAATTCGAGTAAGTCCGCACCCGCCTCAACCATGGCATGCATAAGTGGAACTGTTACTGCCGGTTCAGAGTCACCTGCAGTAACATACGGGATCAATGCCGACCGACCTTGTGTTTTCAATTTATCAAAACAGGATGCGATACGACTCATACTTCAATTCCTTCAAGTGCCGCGACAGTATGGATATCTTTATCTCCACGTCCCGATAAATTCACAATAATGATTTGATCTTTTTTCATGGTCGGAGCCAGTTTCATCGTATAGGCTAATGCATGGCTCGATTCCAGTGCAGGCATAATGCCTTCAATACGTGTCAATGAATGAAAAGCCTTTAATGCCTCATCATCGGTCACTGCAACATATTGCGCACGACCTACATCTTTTAACCAGCTATGTTCAGGCCCTACACCAGGATAATCCAGGCCGGCAGAGATAGAATGGGTTTCGATTATCTGGCCATCCTGATCTTCCATCAGGTAAGTTCGGTTACCATGTAATACACCCGGTTTTCCTGCGCATAACGGTGCTGCATGCTGCCCGGTTTCAAGCCCGTTACCCGCCGCTTCTACTCCATAAATAGCAACTTCTTTATCATTCAGAAACGGGTGAAACAAACCGATCGCATTTGA
>JAADHQ010000084.1 GCA_013151795.1 Gammaproteobacteria bacterium
GAATAAACGTTATGACGGCTAAGGTTGTATGCATATGCATAGTAATCGCCCGCATCTGCGCGTAAAGGCGTGTCCACAAAAGTATGGTTAATTGCATATAATCTGAAATACAAACCAAGGAAGATGATAATAGCAAGCAGGGCGTAAAATATTATATTGTGGTTATTTTTTAGTCCCTTGATATTTATCCTTTTCCGCCTTTTGAGCTTTTAATGAGTAACCAATCCATCAGTCGATAGGGTAGTACACGCCGTAAAAAACCGATCCAGTATGTCGGAGCCGTGACGTAATAGCGAATTTTTGGCCGAGGGTTTTCCAGCGCATGTATAACTCTCTTTAATACCGCTTCAGGGGGTAACGTCCCTTTCATTGCAGGCCCCCTGGTTTTTAGTCGCTCAAGTACGTGCTCATATTGTGAGCTAAAGACGCTATTTTTGTAGTTGATGTTTTTTTCAAAGGCAATTAATGAATTTTCACGTATTCTGCTCGTAATCGGACCTGGCTCGATCAGGCAAATTTTTATGTCAGTATCGGCAAGTTCAATTCGTTGAGTGCTGGCAAGGCCTTCCAGAGCGAATTTGGTTGCAACATACGCACCTCTGAATTTTAAAGGGATCATGCCGAGTATCGAGCTGTTGTGAATTATGCGGCCAAATCCTTGTTTACGCATCACCGGAATGGCAAGGTTAGTTAATTCAAGCCAGCCAAACAGATTTGTTTCAAATTGTGCACGCAGCGTTTCTCGGCTTAAATCTTCGACGGCGCCAGGTTGAGCGTAAGCGCCATTATTGAATAGTCCGTAAAGTTTGCCATTAGTGACCAACATGATGTCATGAAATGCTTTTTTAATTGATTCCGAATTGTTGAGATCAAGTTGAAAGCTTTCAAAGCCTGAGGCAATGAGGTTGTTAACATCTTTAGATTGCCGGGCTGTTGCTAAAACGCGGTAGCCTCTTTTCCGTAATTGGGTGGCAACGCACAAACCAATACCACTTGAACAACCAGTAATGAGTATATCTTTATTTAGCTCATTCATATCGGCAATATGCCTTCAAGGTATCTGCGAGTAACGGTGCTAGTGAAATGACATTTGTAGGGTGCTTAATACTGTCAGCGCTCCAGATAGACTGTATGCCTGCCTGATGCATTGATTGTTCTGCGGGTTTATCAAATAAGGCATGTGTGATCAGGGCATTGATAGATTTGACAGATTGGCTGGATAACTGCATCGCACAGCGTGCAAGTGTTTGACCGGTGCTGGCGATATCATCGACCAGTATAATATCTCGATCAGTAAGGTCTGCATCGGGCAATGTAATAATAACGTCATGATCTCCGGATCGTTGTTTACTGGCAATGAGGTAATCAAGCCCCGTTAATTGTGCGATCTGTTTAACCCATTGTTCAGATTCGGAATCAGGTCCGACTAATATAGAATCACTGTGGTGTTTTTCAAGAAATCGTGCCTGCAAGTCAGCACTCGAAACATTGATAGCTTGTTTACATGGGACGGCCTGTACAAGTTCATGAGTGCGGTGCAGGTGAGGATCGACTGTTATGATATCCGTTATATAGTTCGCCAGAAATTGACCAATGATTTTCTGGCTGACAGCTTCACCAATTTCAAAGGCGATATCTTGTCGCATGTAACCTAAATACGGGGCAATCAGAATAATTGGTTTGTGATGGGATTCCTGCAAGGTCGCACAGACAAGCATGAGTTCAACCAGTTTGGAGTTGGGTTGATCGAGGCTAAGGTAGATAGCGACAGCGTCAGTGCTTAAAATGGGTAGAGTAATTTTTGATTCACCATCAGGGAAGCGGTGTACATCTATAGCTAAATGAGGAATACCTGTGATGTTCGCGACGTCAATTGCCCTGTCATCATTAAAATGTAAAAGGGTTAATGATGGGCTTTGATGATGGCTCATATTTTAATTTCCATTGAGCATAAAATTGTATTGGATAACGTTACCGGATATGCTACAGGTATGTAGAAACGCAGCTTCAAAAGCGGTATAAATACCTGAGAACTCATTTTTATATGGCGGTATTGTTGATTTGGTTATTACAGTACCTTATCGATTGGTACTTCGCCCGCGAGCCTGATTGACCTGTAATTTTTGTCCCTGAAACTCAGTATCGTCCAATTCTTTAATGGCCTTGTTTGCAGCTTCTTCTTCCATTTCTATAAACCCGAAACCTGAAGGCTTACCTGTTTCCGAATCAGTAATCAGTTTAACGGACTCAATTTTTCCAAAAGTATTAAAAAGGGATTGGACATCTTGTTCCGTAGCGCTATCTGGAAGATTAGCGACATATATTGTCATGCTCATTATCGTATTCCTGTTATTACTATTAATATTAGTGATCATACACCTGAAAATTAATATTTTAAATTACCTTTAAATAACACATTATTAATTGCTGATATTCTTCTATAGTGCTTTTATAAATGATATTGCGATTTAATGTTTAATTATTATAAATTTGCATTGCTGTCCCGTTTAATAATACCGGTTACTATTGAAAGCTCGTTATCATGAGTGTTGTGAACGATAGCGGTTAACCCGGACATGAACCCCCCGGCATAGCCAAATAAAGACCGTCTGACACAGGGGTGCGGCAGCCGAGCGGCCATGGATGGCATCTTTTGCGTGTCTTGATTTGGCTATGCCGGGTTCATGTCCTCACATTGTCGTGTCTTTTAAGTAGTTAACGGGACAGTAATGATAAATTTGTTATCTTTTCCTAAAACAGAATGGAAGTCAGGTTCGAAAGGTTATCGTAAAGTAACGGCCTGGAAAATATTTAACTGATATATCAAACTGATTCTTCCTTGATTTTTTCTTTTTGTTGCAGCTTCCAAAGGTGAGCGTACGTGGTCTTTTTTTCTAACAGGGTTTGGTGGGTTCCTTCTTCTATAATTTTTCCTTGTTCCATTACCAGAATGTGATCAGCATCAATGATGGTCGATAATCGATGGGCAATGACCATAGTAGTATGATTGCTGGCTACTTCGCGAAGTGCTTTCAATATGGCTTGTTCAGATTTCGAATCAAGAGAAGATGTTGCTTCATCAAAAACAAGAATTTCAGGCTTTTTCAATATAGCACGGGCAATAGCAACACGCTGTTTTTCTCCCCCCGAAAGCTTCAGTCCACGTTCTCCCACTATGGTGTCATAACCATCAGGTAGAGATTCAATAAATTCATGAATGTGTGCCAGTTTAGCGGCATCAATAACTTCTTTTTCTGTGGTATTGGTATTGGCATAAGCAATATTATAAAAAATGCTTTCATTGAACAGTACTGTGTCTTGAGGGACTATGCCTATGGAGGCACGTAAGCTGTGTTGCGTTATTTCACGAATATCCTGTCCATTGATTAATATTTTGCCATTACTGACATCATAAAAACGGAACAAAAGTCTTGCAAGAGTGGATTTTCCTGCACCGCTAGAGCCTACAATTGCGAGTTTTTGTCCGGGTTTTATAGTGAAGTTGACGTCATGTAGTATGAGGCGTTCAGGATCATAGTGAAAATCGACATGTTCGAATTGAATGCAGGCTTCAGATATATTTAATATCTTTGCATCAGCCTTATCTTTAATTTCAGCTTTTTCCTGTAGCAGAGTAAACATGCGGGCCATATCAGATAACGAATGTTTTAGCTGGCTGTACACAACGCCAAGGAAATTAAGCGGAATAAACATCTGGATCATAAATGCATTCACCAGTACCAGGTCTCCAAGCGACATGGTACCAGCCGCCACTTCGCCTGCGGCCAAAAACATAATAAGCGTGACACCTGTAGCGATGATGGCCCCCTGGCCAATATTAAGTGTCGATAAAGAAGTTTGACTTTTTACTGCGGCGTCTTCCCATATTTTCAGCGTTTCATTGTACCGGTGTAATTCATAAGCTTCATTGCCAAAATATTTAACTGTCTCGTAATTAATCAGACTATCGACAGCCTGACTGTTGGCTTTGGAATCCATCTGGTTCATGGTAATACGGTATTTCATGCGCCATTCAGTAATTAACATGGTAGCTGTAATATAGATTGCTACCGTTACGAAGGTAATGACAGCAAACCAGATGCTGTAATTGACCAGAAGAATAATAGCAATAAGCGTCACTTCGACGAAAATAGGGATAATGCTGAATACCATATAATTAAGTAGTGAACTAACACTTCGTGTACCGCGTTCCAGATCGCGGGTGATGGCGCCTGTTTTTCTTTCAAGATGAAAACGTAATGATAAATGGTGCAAGTGTTCGACAACACGATGTGACATGTTTCGCATCGCACCGTGTCTGACACGAGCAAATACGGAGTCTCGCAGTTCATTAAAAACAGATGCGGATAATCTTAATATGCCGTAAATAACAAGAAATAAAACAGGCAATACCAGTTCTTTATTTTGTGAAGCATCCAGGGCATCAACAATTTCTTTTAGTGCGAGTGGTATGGCGACGACTGCTGCCTTGGAAAGGATGAGAGCACATAATGCCAGAATGACGCGGCCTCTATAATTCCATAGATAAGGAAGCAGGCTGCGGAGTGTTTTTAAATCATGATGATGATCAGATGGGTTGCTGGTGTGCTTGTGGTAATTGGCCATTAAATTTCCGAAATTAATTAACCAGAACTGTCTGTTGAATAAGTAATAACCCTTATATAACAGCTGATTTGGCCTATAATGCTAGATAGTTGAAATAGAAGCGGAAAAATAGCATGAAACCCGACACAAATGAACTAAATAAAGCCCTTGCTGCAGCTGAGGCTATGCGTGAGTCAGGAGAAGACCCTGACTTTATTTCCAAGTCACTTCTTTATTTATATCAACGAGTTAATAAGCTGGAAAAGGTTTTTAATGCCTCAAGTCAGTATATGCATTTTGGACAGGAGGAGCATGAGCATGCAGTCTTGTTAAAGGCGCTTGAGTCGGCGCGAGAGCTTGAAGGTTTTGAAAAGATGGAAGAAAAAGAAAATTTAGGGATCTGATTCATGACTAAAAATAGATATTAACACTCTGATTTTTAAGCAATATCTATCTTATCTATGGGTTTCACGTTATACTTCGCCAGATTTTTCAGATTGAGTGTTTTTACCGTTATGCCTATATATGAATATAAATGTACTGAATGTGATCATGCATTAGAGAAGTTACAAAAGATTTCTGATGATCCATTGCAGGATTGTCCCGCCTGTAACAAACCAACACTACAAAAGTTGATTTCGGCTGCAGGTTTTCGCCTTAAAGGTGGTGGTTGGTATGAAACCGATTTTAAATCGGGCAAAAAGAAAAATGTGGTTGATTCGAAGAGTGACTCTTCAGGCGCATCCTCAAAAACGGCTCCAAAAAATAAAACAGGTGGCTCAGGCTCCTGTTCATCCTGTTAAACTGATGAGATTATTATGCCAACGTTGAAAAAATACCTTATCGCAGGAATTCTGGTGTGGCTACCGTTGGGCGTGACGGTGCTGGTGGTGAAGTTGTTTGTTGATCTGATGGATCGTGTATTGTTACTGTTGCCACCAGAATATACGCCTGAACAGTTGGTAGGTTTTGCAATACCGGGTTTGGGCGTAATTATCTCTGTTGCTATTATATTGCTGACAGGCATGATAGCTGCCAATTTACTGGGCAGTAGACTGGTTGCCTTGTGGGAGCTTATTCTCTCTAGAATCCCTGTTGTTCGCTCGGTTTATTCGGCGGTTAAGCAACTTACCGAGACCATTGTTTCTCCATCAGGAAAATCTTTTCGCAAAGTTTTGATGATCGAATATCCGCGGCGGGGCCTGTGGACACTGGCTTTTCAAACAGGGACCGATATTGGTGAAGCCCAAAGTAAAACCGGTGAAGATGTCGTGAATGTTTATATGCCGACAACGCCTAACCCGACTTCCGGTTTTTTTCTGATGGTTCCAAGGAAAGATATTATCGAGCTGGATATGAGTGTTGATGAAGGATTGAAAATGATTATTTCCATGGGTGTGATGGTGCCTGTGCTTGATTCCTCAATGCAGGAAGAGAAAACCACCTGAAATA
>JAADHQ010000161.1 GCA_013151795.1 Gammaproteobacteria bacterium
TTGATAATTGCCTTGGGTCAGATTGTCCGTCATTTAATGGTTGTTTTGTTATGGAGTCTCGCCGCAAGGCACAGGAAGCAGACTTGCTGGTAATTAATCATCATCTGATGTTTGCAGATATGGCCTTGAAAGAAGACGGCTATGGTGAACTGTTACCGGGTGCCAATGCCTTTATTATTGACGAAGCTCATACACTTCCCGATGTGGCAACCCAGTTTTTTGGTCACTCACTCAGTGCGCGGCAATTAAATGAATTAAGTAAAGACACACGAACCGAGCACCTTGGTGCGGCAGGTGACATGAGTGACTTGACAGATGCCTGTGACCATCTTGAAAAAGCAGTTAATGATTTCAGGTTGTCACTTGGTAGTAATACTGGCAGGTTGGCATGGAAACAAATAAAAAATAAAGACGATGTTAAAGACGCACTGGATGTTTTACAAATAAAGCTGAAATCATTAAGCGATTGGCTGGAAGTTGCCGCAGTTAGGAGTAAAGGCCTCGATAATTGCTGGAGCAGGGCAGAAGAATTTATAGCTAAAATAAAACAGTTAACACAATCTGATGACGATAATTTTATCCAGTGGCTTGATGTTCATAAACGTTCGTTTGTTTTTCATTTGTCACCATTAAATATAGCTGAAAATTTTCAGGCGCAGATGCAGAGTATCCCGTGTTCGTGGATATTCACATCGGCTACATTAACGATTAATAACGAGTTTAAACATTTCAAACAACGGCTTGGCATTGAAGACTGCCAAACCTTGCAACTTGACAGTCCGTTCGACTATGCCAATAACGCATGGCTGGTAGCGACGCCTGACATGCCTGATCCCAATAGCCAGAATTACACAAATGCTGTTATTGAATACGCGATTCCATTACTGCAGGCCAGTAAAGGCCGTGCCTTTTTATTATTTACCAGTCACCGCGCATTAAGATTGGCAGAAGAATTACTTAAAGATCGTATTGATTTTCCAATGTATGTGCAGGGTGATGCCCCAAGGGATTTACTGCTTGAATCTTTCAGAAATGATGGCAATGCCCTGTTGCTGGGTACAAGCAGCTTTTGGGAAGGGGTAGACGTACGAGGCGCGGCTTTGTCGATGGTGATTATAGACAAGTTACCTTTTGCTTCGCCAGGAGACCCGGTTTTACAGGCAAGGATAGAACTGATCAAAAAAAATGGTCAGAATGCATTTTTTGATTTTCAGTTGCCAAATGCAGTCATTACCCTGAAGCAGGGTGTGGGACGTTTAATTCGTGATGTCACTGATAAAGGGGTTATGGTGATCTGTGATCCAAGGCTAACGGGAAAATCGTATGGCAAGGTATTTTTAAAAAGTTTGCCGCCCATGAAACGCATGATCGATGTTGAAAGGGTGAAAGATTTTTTGCAGCAGTTATGAATACAGGTAAATATTTAACATCATGAAAACGATTCTGGCTATCGACACATCAACCGAAGCATGTTCTGTCGCGCTGTCTGTTGCAAGCGAGGTTATAGAACAATTCGAGATTGCACGCCAGCGTCATACTGAACTGGTATTGCCGATGGTGGATAAGGTATTAGCCGAGGCCGAACTGTCTATAGAGCAGATTGATGTTCTGGCTTTTGGCCGAGGTCCGGGTAGTTTTACCGGTATTCGCATAGGAACAGGTGTGGTTCAGGGTATTGCGCTGGGTGCTGGCTTGCCCGTCGCGGCGGTATCAAGTCTGGCTGCCATTGCGCAAGGTGTTTATCGTACGACTGAACAAAAGCAGGTTATTGCAGCCATTGACGCACGTATGCAGGAGATTTACTGGGGCTGTTTCCAGCTTGATGCGCAGGGTTATATGCAAGCAACACAGGATGAAGTTGTTGCCAGGCCTGAACAACTGCCCTTGCCTGAGGGCGACAGATGGTTTGCAGCAGGGTCGGCATGGGATGCCTATAAAGAAGAATTAACAAATATAACAAAAGAAAAAATGGTGGCTGTTGACGGGGCGTTTTTGCCGCATGCGCAAGATGTCGCCATGTTAGCCCGTGACCTCATCGACAAAGACCAGCTGGTTTCAGCCGAAAAGGTCAGGCCGGTTTATTTAAGAAACGAAGTCGCCTGGAAAAAAGCAAAATAGTTTTTTTTCGGAATGGTACTGGTTGCGATGATATGAAAATATTCAACGCAAAGGCGCGAAGACGCAAAGGACGCAAAGTTTTTTATTAGGGTTTCTCTGCGGTCTTCGCGCCTTCGCGACTTTGCGTTTAAGAAATTAAAATCAGTCTAATAATTTTTTCAGGATACTTTCATAAACCAGCGATAAATTATCAAGGTCTTCACAACTAACACATTCATTAACCTGATGTATGGTTGCATTTAAAGGCCCGAGTTCCAGAACCTGCGCACCTGTCGGGGCGATGAACCTTCCATCTGATGTGCCGCCGGATGTGGACAGCTCGGTTTCAATATTCAGGTGTTCCCGTATCGATTCTGTTGCAGCACTAACCAACTCACCACGAGGGGTGATGAAAGGATTGCCGGATAGTCGCCAGTTAATTTTATAATCCAGTTTATGCTTGTCAAGAATCGTAATAACAATAGATTTTAATTCAGCTTCGTTAGTTTCAGTCGAGAAACGAAAATTAATTTTTGCTTCCAGGTGACCCGGTATGACATTTTCAGCACCGGTTCCGGAATTGAAATTGGAAACCTGAAATGTCGTTGGTGGGAAAAATTCATTTCCCTGGTCCCACTGTTGTTCGCACAGCTCGGTTAACGCAGGTGCAAAACGATGAATAGGGTTGTCACTCAAATGAGGGTAGGCAACATGCCCCTGAACACCATTGACAGTAAGGTATCCATTTAATGAACCACGCCGACCATTTTTAATAACATCACCTAGCTGCTTGTTGCTCGATGGCTCGCCAACGAGGCACCAAGTGATTTTTTCATTACGCGCTTCAAGGTGTTCAACTACTTTTACAGTACCATTTATGCTGGGGCCTTCTTCGTCACTGGTGATCAGGAAGGCAATAGAGCCGCTGTGATCAGGGTGTTGGCTAATAAAACGTTCACAAGCGGTGACCATGGCAGCGAGGCTGCCTTTCATGTCAGCAGTTCCCCTGCCGTATAACAATCCATCGCGTTCTTCAGGTTTGAAGGGGTGGCTATGCCAGTCTTCAATCGGGCCGGTCGGAACAACATCGGTATGGCCTGCAAATGCAAAGACCGGGTCAGTTGATCCCCGGCGTGCCCAGAAATTGTCTACATCATCAAAACGCAAACGTTCGATCGTAAAACCAATTGCCTCAAGTCTGTTGATCATGGTGTCCTGACAACCCGCGTCATCAGGTGTGATTGATTGACGTGAGATAAGGTCTTTTACGAGTAATATAGTATCTGACATAGTAATAACGTTAGCCGAGTTGTTGATATTGTTCTTCGTCAAAACCGACGATGATTTTTTTGCCATGCACCAGTACCGGTCTTTTTATTATGGC
>JAADHQ010000102.1 GCA_013151795.1 Gammaproteobacteria bacterium
CTATTTAATCTCTATTTTTTTATCCCGCTAATCATAATCTGTACCCCGTACTTTAATTTGATCTATATCAAAAAGGATCCACTTTCTTTTTGCTATTCTCTTTTGTTCGAAAACAAACAAGTATCGAATCTCCGTCAGATACTAATGGAAGTAACGATGTATTTGCCAGGAGTAGTACACACATTTGGTAAAGCCATGCATAACAAGTATGGTGAAAAAGTCCATAAGCTGGCTATTAATGCTGGCTTCACTTGCCCAAACCGTGATGGAAGCAAAGGAACCGGCGGTTGCACTTTCTGTAACAACTCGTCATTTTCACCAAACGCACACAAACCACCAACGGTACAAGAACAAATTAACAGCGGCAAACATGTGATACAAAAAAGAACGGGGGCCAAAAAATACATTGCCTATTTTCAGGCCTATACGAATACCTACGCAGATATTAACGAACTGAAAAAAACATACGACATGGCACTTGCAAATACAGATGTCATAGGCTTATCAGTAGGAACAAGACCGGATTGCGTACCTGATCCAGTGTTGGCCTTATTGGCAAACTATCAGGAGCAAGGCTATGAAATATGGATCGAACTCGGTCTGCAATCCGCTTTTGATGACACACTTGAACAAGTCAACCGCGGGCATACTTTTGCCGAATACGTGGATGCTGTGCAACGCATTAACCGTTATCAATTACAAATTTGTACGCACTTAATTATTGGATTACCTGGCGAAACACCTGATAAAAGTTTTGAATCCTTTACCCGTGTAATTGAAACAGGAACACAAGGGTTAAAACTACATCCTCTGCACGTAGTGAAAGGGACACAACTGGCTAATCAATGGCGCAAAGGCGAATACACCCCAATCCTGCTCAATGAATACATCGATGTAGCAAGCAGAATAATTAAACATACCCCGGCAGATATAATTTTTCATCGACTAACCGCAACAGCACAACCAAACCTGTTACTGGCACCAGACTGGTGTAGCAAAAAATGGAAAGTACTCAACGCAATTCATGATCAACTGGTGGCACAGCAGAGTAAACAGGCTAGCCATATCGTAAGTAAACACATATAGAGGAAACACTATGGAACTGGTATGCCCGGCAGGTAACTACCCTTCATTCAAGGCTGCAGTAGATCAGGGAGCCGATGCTGTCTATATAGGTTTTAAGGATGACACCAATGCACGACACTTTGCCGGCCTGAACTTTAATGATAATAAAATTGTAAAGGCACTGAAATACGCGCACAACAAAAATGTAAAAGTGTTTGTTGCAATCAACACCTATCCACAGCCCCATAACTGGTTGCGCTGGAAACAAGCCGTAGATAAAGCTGCCGGCATGGGCGTCGATACTATTATTGCCGCTGATATTTCTGTGCTTGAATATGCATCAACCAATTATCCGCAGATAAACCTCCATCTTTCTGTGCAGGGTTCAGCCACCAACTACGAATCATTACGTTTTTACAAGCAACACTTTAATATCCGTCGGGCAGTGTTACCGCGTGTTTTATCTCTCGCCCAGGTACGTAAGCTAGCTGATATCAGCCCGGTTCCATTAGAGGTATTTGCCTTCGGCAGCCTGTGTATCATGGCCGAAGGGCGATGCCACCTGTCTTCCTACATCACGGGTGAATCTCCCAATATGAATGGCGTCTGTTCTCCTGCCAAATCGGTAGAATGGACACAAAAAGGCAACATGCTTGAAACGCGCCTTAATAATGTACTCATCGATCGTTTTCGTCCGGAAGAAAAAACCGGTTACCCAACGCTGTGTAAAGGGCGCTTTGAATTGAACGGCAAAGTAGGGCATGTCCTCGAAGAACCCACCAGCCTTAATACACTAAACCAGATTCCTGAATTATCAAAAATGGGCATCAAGGCAGTCAAGATAGAAGGCCGTCAGCGTAGCCCTGCCTATGTTGAGCAAGTTGTAAGAGTATGGCGACAGGCACTGGATCATTATGCACAGGCAGGAGATAAATTTTCACCGAAAGAAGAATGGTTAACAACCCTGGCCGGCATGTCGGAAGGTTCGCAAACAACACTGGGCGCTTACTCTCGTCCTTGGCAATAACATAGGAAACGCTGATGTTAAAACTTTCACTGGGCCCAATTCTCTATTATTGGCCGAAACAAAAAATTTATGACTTTTATGAATCGATGGCCAATACGCCTGTGGATATTATCTATCTGGGTGAGACAGTCTGTTCAAAACGACGATCATTAACTATTCATGACTGGATCACGCTTGCAAACGAACTTACCCAACGTGGCAAACAGGTTGTGTTATCAACATTAACCCTGATAGAGGCGGAGTCTGAACTTAAAACGCTAACGCGAATATGTGAACAACAGGATTTTCTGGTCGAAGCCAATGACATGGCAGCAGTACAATTATTAAGTGAAAAAAAACAGCCTTTTGTAGCCGGGCCATTTATTAATATCTATAACGCAAAAACACTTTCATTTCTACATAAACAGAAATTAAAGCGCTGGATAATGCCGGTGGAACTATCCGGCGATTGCCTTTCGAAAATCCTGAATGACATAAATGAATTAAATCCAGACAACGATATTGAGACCGAAGTATTCAGTTATGGAAAATTACCACTGGCATATTCAGCGCGTTGTTTTACTGCCAGATCGCATAATCTACCAAAAGATCAGTGTGAGTTTATCTGCGATAAATACCCCGATGGATTACCGTTTGCCAGCCAGGAAAAAGAAGATATATTCACCCTCAATGGCATACAAACAATGTCCGGACATGATTATAATCTGTTGAATGAAATTCAGCTCATGCAAAACATGGGTGTAGATATAATCAGACTAAGCCCGCAGCACGATAATATGGAGCATGTAATACAAACATTTTTCAATGCAATACATAACAAAAGTGAATTATCACTGGAAAACAAACCATACTGTAATGGTTACTGGCACCACGAGTCAGGGAAGGACGAAATTAACATACCATTATCAACATCCTGATTTAATAGTCATGACATTAAAAAGAAAAAACTATGTTATAAGTCGGGTTTCTTATATTATTATTGATGAGTATGATTTAATAATTACAGATTATAAAAGTATCACTCATCATTAAAATCTTGTTTAAGGGGAGAAGTGCATGAAAAATATTCTATCAAGTTTAATTGTTGGCCTCACACTCAGTTTTTTTTCAGCAACTGTATTTGCAAAAGACCTTTGCGATATGCCACCAGATATTGATGATGGTAAAAAATACTGGATTAAATTCAAGTCAGAATCAAAAATGTACGTATACAAAATCACTGACATTGATGACTGCTGGATACAAATAGAGAAAAACAATAAAAGTAGATACTGGTTCCAGGTACGAGATGTTGCAACAATTATAGCTGAACCTGTTAAATAGCTGTA